>NZ_CP162006.1:1592883-1911459 GCF_040822085.1 Rhodoferax sp. WC2427
TCTGGTACATCAGGGTGATGAGCGAGCAGCGCGACAGCAGTTCCACCATCATTTGCACCAGCACGTCGTTGTCCAGCAACTCGGCCATGCGGATGTGGAAATTACCCAACACTTCGGTGCGGTTGGTGAGGTCTTTGTCTTTCAACGCCGCCTTTTCAATCACCGCCTGCTCTTTGAGGGCCTTGATTTTGCTTGGGCTGATGTCGCGCACCAGGGCGCGCACCAATTCGGCCTCCAGCATGCGGCGTACCGCAAAGACCTGTCGCGCCTCGGCGACCGACGGGGCGGCCACAAAGGCCCCGCGCGCGGGCTCCAGACGGATCAGGCGGTTTTGGGACAGCTGGAACAAGGCTTGCCGGACCAAGGTGCGTGATACACCAAAATGGTCGGCCAGCTTTTGTTCAGCCAGCTTGGTACCGGGGTGGAGCCGGTGCTCAACAATCGCCTTAGTCAGGGCTTCGACGATCGTATTGGTATTGGTCGTGGTGGATTCCATACCACCATAATAACGCAAATTTTGTACTGTATACAAGTTTGTTTGGTTACAACGTATTTGATTAAGTGAGGACACGTATGGGATTAAGCACACACGTTTTGGATACTATGCATGGCCGCCCGGCTGCTGGTATGGCGGTGGAACTTTACGCCACCCAGGGGGGCGAAAGCACTTTGATCAAGCGTTTCGTCACCAACGCGGATGGCCGCAGCGAGGGCCTTTTGCTCGACACCGCGAGTCTGCACGTCGGAACCTACAGGCTCACGTTTGACGTAGAAGGGTACTTTAAGGCCCACGGCGTGACTTTGCCCACCCCCAATTTCTTACACCGCGTGAGCCTGGACTTTGGTATTGCTGATCCCGGCCAGCACTACCATGTGCCGCTGCTGGTCAGCCCCTGGAGCTACTCCACCTACCGTGGCAGTTGAATTTATAAGAAATGAGGCTCCCGTGCTTGCCAGTAGAGCACGGGCAGCTAGGTTTTTAATAGCACTTGCCAAACCGGCCTATAGCTGCCCCTCGGTCAGGGTGTCGAGCTGGAACTGCCCGCTTTTGTCCCACAGCCAGGTGTCGGTGTAGGTGACACGGCCCAGGCGCGAGGGCGGTGGGAAGGGGGCCGCAGCGCGCACGGTACGCTCGATTTCGGTGACCACCTCGGGCGCGTGCTTGGGCGCGCGCATCCAGTGCAGGCCGGTCACCAGGCCCTGGCGGTCCAGGTGCACCTCTAACACCCCGATGGCGTACAGGTTGGGCTGCAGCTTGCCCTGGTAGATGCGCTCGGCATTGCGCTCGTACAGGTGGCGTGCGGCATCCCGGCGGTAGTCACGTGGGTTGCTGGCCGTAGAGATTTTGGGCGGCAAGGCCAGTTTGGGCGCCGGGGCTACCGGCTGGGTGCCGGTGGCGGGCGGGGCGGGGGCGACCGTTGGGCTGGCGCTGGGCGCGGGCGCGGAGCCACAGCCGGCCAGCAAAGTGGCGATGGCGGCGGACAGGCTGGCCAGGGTCCAGCGTACGTAGGAAGGTTTTTTCATGGTGTGTGGAGGGCTGGAGGCTGCCCATGCATACTGGGAATGTGAAAAATACAGACGTTTTGCTCCAGCACTTGCACACGGCGCCTGCCGTGCTGGTCACCGTGCAGTCTACCCAAGGCTCGGTGCCGCGCGGGCCGGGCACCTGGATGGCGGTGCTGGCCGACACCTTGGTGGGCACGATTGGCGGCGGACAGCTTGAATTCCAGGCAATGGCCGAGGCGCGTGCCCGACTGCAAGGTGCCCAGGGTGCCGAGGTCATGCGCTACCCGCTGGGCCCCAGTTTGGGGCAGTGCTGCGGGGGGGTGGTGCATCTGCGCTTCGAGCGGGTCGGTGTGGCCGACGCCGACCGCCTGCGCGCCGAGCTGGCCGTGGTACACCCGCCCGTCGCCTTGTTTGGCGGCGGCCATGTCGGCCATGCGCTGGTGCAGGTGTTGGCGCGCCTGCCGTTTGACCTGGCCTGGATCGACAGCCGTGACGGCATTTTCCCTGCCGATCTGCCGGACTCGGTACGTTGCGAATATTCCGACCCGGTGCAGCGCGCGGTCCAAGACCTCGCGCCGGGCAGCCGGGTGCTGATCATGAGCTTCAGCCACGCCGAAGACCTGGACATCGTGGCCGCCTGTCTGCTGCGCCAGCGCAGCCGGGGCGATCTGCCCTTTATCGGCCTGATCGGCAGCCAGACCAAATGGGCCAGCTTTCGCCACCGGCTGGCCGCACGGGGCTTTGTGGATGCCGAGCTGGCGCAGGTCACTTGCCCCATCGGCGTGCCCGGCATTCCCGGCAAAGAGCCCGAGGTGATTGCGGTTGCGGTGGCGGCACAGTTGTTGCTGACTCCCTAGAATGACGCAGTCGCAGCGGTGCAAAGCCAACTCCCCGGGCTTTTGTGCGTGACTTTTTGAGTGCCTACAGCGCCCGCAGTGGTGGGCATCGCAATACTGGCAGGGGTGGACGCACGTCCTCGCTGCCTAAGGGTGAGTGACACATGGAAAGCTATTACCTCGACTGGGCCAACCTGCTGCTGCGCTGGGTCCACGTCATCACCGCCATCGCCTGGATTGGCTCGTCGTTCTACTTCGTCTTTTTGGACAGCAGCCTGACACCACCGGTCGATGGCGATCTCAAGAAGCAGGGCGTGAGCGGCGAGCTGTGGGCCGTGCACGGCGGCGGCTTCTACCACCCGGTCAAGTTCGCCGGTGCGCCGCCGCAACTGCCCAAGCACCTGCACTGGTTTTACTGGGAAAGCTATTCCACCTGGCTGACCGGCTTCTCGCTGTTCACCGTCACCTACCTGTGGAATGCCAGCACCTATCTGGTCGACAAGTCGCTGATGAACTGGTCCAGCGGCGCGGCGGTAAGCGTGGCGCTGGCGTTTTTGGTGGTGTTCTGGATGGCCTACGACGGCATTTGCCAGATCTTTGGCAAGCGCAAGGGTGGTGATGCCATCGTGGGCGCGTTGGTGGCCGTGCTGGTGTGTGCGGCCTCGTGGCTGGCCTGCCACTGGTTTGCCGGGCGTGCGGCCTTTTTGCTGGTGGGCGCGATGATGGCCACCACCATGAGCGCCAACGTGTTCTTCTGGATCATCCCCGGCCAGCGTACCGTGGTGGCCGACATCAAGGCGGGCCGCCCCATCGACCCCATCCACGGCCAGCGCGGCAAGCAGCGCAGCGTGCACAACACCTACTTCACTCTGCCAGTGCTGTTTGCCATGCTCAGCAACCACTACAGCTTTACCTACACGCATCCGCAGAACTGGCTGGTGCTGGTGCTGATGATGCTGGCAGGCGCGGCCATACGGCAGTTTTTTGTGCTGCGCCACGGCTATCTGCTGGGCCGCAACCGGCATCCCGTGGGCTACGCGCTGCTGGGCCTGGTGGTGATCGTGGGCGTGATCGTCTGGATGAAACCGCTGCCTGCTACAACTTCAGTAGCTACTCACGCTGATGGAATAAGCGCCAAGCCGGTTATTTCTTATGAAAAAGTGCAGGCGGTGATTGCCCAGCGCTGCTACCAATGCCACGGCGCGCAAGTGCAGATGAAGAACGTGCGGCTGGATTCACCCGCCGATCTGAAGCTGCATGCGCCCATGGTTTACCAGCAGGCGGTGGTCACCAAAATCATGCCCATGAACAACGCCACCGGCATTACCGAGGCCGAGCGGGCATTGATCGGCCAGTGGTTCGAGGGCGGCGCGCCGGTGCAATAGCCCGGGACTCAGGCCGCCTCAGGCACCGGCGTGAAGTGCAGGTGCATCAACTGCCAGTCGTCCGGCGTTTTGCGCCACAGTTCGCTGAAGAACACGCTGCTGTGCGGCGTGTCGTCAATCAAGGTCTGGCTTTGGCCCGAGACCACCGCGAACTCGCCGTGGTATTGCAGGGACAGGCTGGCATCCTGCTTGTAGGCCGTGTCAGGAAACCACATATCGGCCTGCACCGCACGCGAAATGCCGTGCAGTTGCTCCCATTTGGATTGCACGCCACTGGCATGCACCACGCAAAACGAGTCGGCCTGCACGCTGGCCATGAAGTCGGTATCACCGGCGAAAAATGCGGCATACCAGTCTTCGCGGGTGTTCAGTAAATTGATGTTGTCCATAGCTTTTTTTTAGGTGGTTGGCCATTGGCACGGCACAGGCCGGACCGGCAGAATGCGAAACGGCACCAGGGCCGCGATGGGCTGATTATCCTGTGCTGTGCAAGCGCTTTGAAAATGGCGCGCGGAAAGCCTGTCAGGGGTCTTTGCACCATCCCCGTGCGGCCGTTGGGCCTCCCCTGCTACCATTCTTGGATGTTAATGAAAACACCCGACGCTATTAATGCTGTTGCGCTGGCCGATGCCCGCGACGGCGAAGGCACGCCTGTGTCTGTCAAGATCCGCGAACGTCTGCTGGCCGCGCGCAAACGGTTCAACGCCAACGACAACATATCGGACTTCATCCAGCCCGGTGAGCTCGATCTTCTGCTCGACGAAGTGACCGACAAAATGCAGGGCGTGCTCAGCAGCATGGTGATCGACACCGACCGCGACCACAACACCAACAACACCGCACGCCGGGTGGCCAAGATGTACCTGAAAGAGGTGTTCCAGGGCCGCTACGTGGCACCGCCCAACATCACCGAATTCCCCAACGCCGAGCACCTGAACGAGCTGATGATTGTCGGCCCCATCACCGTGCGCAGTGCCTGTTCGCACCACCTGTGCCCGGTCATCGGCATGATCTGGATCGGTGTACTGCCCAACGAGCACACCAATGTGATTGGTCTGTCCAAGTACGCGCGCCTGGCCGAATGGATCATGGGCCGCCCGCAGATCCAGGAAGAGGCCGTGGTGCAACTGGCCGACCTGATCCAAGAAAAAACCCAGCCCGACGGCCTGGCCATCGTGATGGAGGCCAGCCACTACTGCATGGGCTGGCGCGGCGTGAAAGACATGGACAGCAAGATGATCAACTCGGTGATGCGCGGGGCCTTCCTGAAGGACCCGAACCTGCGCCGCGAATTTTTGTCCCTCATTCCCAGAAAGAGCTAATCCCATGCTTGTACGTTTGCTCTACGCCAGCCGCGCCCTGGACACCAGTCCCGGCGCCATCGAAGCCATCCTGGCCCAGTCGCGCCAGTACAACCCGGCCTGCGGCATCACCGGCATCCTGTGCTACGGCGGCGGCATCTTTTTGCAAGCCATTGAGGGCGGGCGCATGCCGGTCAATGAGCTGTACGGCCACATCCAGCGCGACACGCGGCACAAAGACGTGGCCTTGCTGCACTTTGAAGAAATCTCCGAGCGCCGCTTTGGCGGCTGGACCATGGGCCAGGTCAACATCCTCAAGCTCAACCAGTCCATTTTGCTGAAATACGCCGAAAAACCCGAACTGGACCCGTATGCGGTGTCAGGCAAGGTATCGCTGGCGCTGCTGGAAGAGTTGATGGCCACGGCCTCCATCGTCGGGCGCGTCTAGCCGTCCCCACCGATCCATCCAACCCGCAAGCCTTGAACGACTTGCGGGTTTTTGTTTTTTTGCATGTCCCTTTTTGCCCTGTGTCTGGTGCTGTTGGCGGGACTGATCCACGCCAGTTGGAACATTGCCGCCAAAAAAGCCGGGGGTGATGCGCGCTTTGCCGTGTTCTCCGGGCTGGTGGGGCTGGTCGCGTGGTCCCCGGTCGCTGTCTGGCTGGGTCTGGACGAAGTGCCGCGCTGGAATGCCACCCAATGGGGCATGCTGGTCCTCAGCGCCTGCGTGCACGCCCTGTATTTTGTGGTGCTGCTGCGCGGCTACCGCAAGGCCGACCTCACCGTGGTCTACCCGCTGGCGCGCGGCCTGGGGCCGCTGCTGTCGTCCCTGGTGGCCGTGTTGCTGCTGGGCGAACGGCTCAGCGTCTGGGGGGCGCTGGGCCTGGCAGGCGTCGTGCTGGGCGTGTTTTTGATCGCCGGGGGCCCCGCCCTGTGGCGCGGCCCGCGTGACCCGGTGCACGCCGCCCGTTTGCGTGCAGGCTTGCGCTATGGCGCGCTCACCGGCATGTGCATCGCCTGCTACACCGTGGCCGACGGCTATACGGTCAAGGTGCTGCTGGTCTCGCCCATCATGTTCGACTACGCCAGCAATGTCCTGCGCATGGGCCTGATGGGCTCCACGGTGCTGCGCGATCTGCCCGCGGCCCGGCTGCTGTGGCAGCAGCAATGGCGCTACGCGCTGGTGGTGGGCATCCTGAGCCCGGTGTCGTATGTGCTGGTGCTGTATGCCGTGCAAACCGCACCCCTGTCCCATGTGGCTCCGGCGCGCGAGGTGTCGATGCTGTTTGCCGCGCTGCTGGGCGGGCATTTGCTGGGCGAGGGGCAGCGTGGCATCCGGCTGCTGGGGGCGGGTTGCATTGCGCTGGGTGTGGTGGCGCTGGCGCTGGGTTAGCAATGGCTTCTACCGAGCTCCTGGGCTGCGATTTTTCCAGCAGCCCCACCGCCCGCAAAAACATCGTGCTGGCCTGGGGCCGGGTGGCCAAGGGGCGCGTGGTCTTGCAGCGCCTGGAGCGGCTGTCTTCGCTGGCGGCATTTGCCGCGGTGCTGGCCCAGCCCCGGTCCTGGGTGGGGGCGTTCGATCTGCCCTTTGGTTTGCCGCGCGAATTGGTGGTGAGCCTGGGCTGGCCGCTGGAGTGGGCCGCCTGCATCCGCCACTTTGCCAGCCTGGAACGGGCGCAGATCCGCAGCCTGTTTGCCGCGTTTTGCGATGCCCGTCCGGTGGGGGGCAAATTTGCGCACCGCGCCTGCGATTTTTTGGCGGGCTCCAGCCCATCCATGAAATGGGTGAATCCGCCAGTGGCCTACATGCTGCACGCGGGCGTGCCCCTGTTGCTGGACGCGGGGGTGGATTTCCCCGGCCTGCACGCCGGTGATCCGCAGCGGGTGGCCCTGGAAGCCTATCCCGGCCTGCTGGCGCGTGAGGTGCTGGATGGCTGGACTCCAGTGGCCCAGGGCACCGGGCGGCGTAGCTATAAAAGCGACGACAAGGCCAAGCAGACCCCGCAGCGGCTGGCGGCGCGGACCGACCTGGTCCACGCGCTGGAAGCGGGGCAGGGCGCTCACGGGCGGCTGCGCCTGGGCATGCCTTTGCAAATCACGGCGGCCCAACGTGCCCTGCTGCTGGCCGATGCCAGTGGAGACGCCCTGGATGCCGTGCTGTGCATGCTGCAAGCCGCGTGGGCCGGGCAGCAGCACGCCGCAGGTCTGCCGCGCTACGGGCTGCCCAGCCATGTCGATCCGCTGGAGGGCTGGATCGCTACCGTGTAATGCAGTATGTCGATTGCGTGCCTGCGCCGCTGTATAGTTGTAGGCGAATACTTACGATTTATTTCAGTGTTTTAGATATTGCGTACAATTTATGTATTCTTTTGTTGGCAAGTATGGGTGCTTTCTGCTGGGACTGTTGCTGTGCCATGCAGTGCGGGCGGCCGACGACCGGCCAGAGTGCGGCAGACCATTGACCCTGGCCCTGCATGTGCATGGCGTGTTGTATTCGGCCGATCTGGATGCGGGCATTGACAAGGACTTTGCCGATGCACTGACCCAGCGCAGTGGCTGCAACATCCAGGTCAGCGTATTGCCGCGGGCACGCATCTGGCAACTGATCGAGTCCGGCGCGCTGGACTTCAGCCTGTCGGGCATTGCGACCGAGGAGCGCAACACCTATGCGGCGTTTGCCTGGTATTTTTCGAACAAATACTACCTGCTGGTCAACAAAAGTGCCAACGTGCATGGGCTGTCTGACTTCGAAGAGCAGCCCGCCATGAAGCTGGGGGCCATCCGGGGTTTTCGTTACAGCACCACGGCCAACCGCATGGTCGACAAACTGGCGCAGGCGGGCCGCGTGAGTTATGCCTCGGGTCTGGATCCGCTGTACCAGGTGCTGGCCCTGGGGCGTATCCAGGGCATGGTCATCGAGCCCTTCGACATTGGCGATATCGAGTCCAAACGGATCAGCGACACCACGCAGATCATCGAATTCAACGATCCACCGGTGCCGCACGGCCTCATCATTTCCAAAAAATCCATTTCGCCCGCCGAAATCACCAAGTGGCAGGCGGTGGTGCAGTCTTTGCGCAATGACGGCTCGGTGCTGCGGATCTTCGAAAAGTACTTTCCGCCCGCGCTGGCCCGCGAGATGGTGGTCTTTTGAGACTGAAACGCCCCGACAACTGGCTCCACCACCTCAGCGGAGCCTTGTTGGTCCTGGCGTTGTCGCTGGGCACCACCTGGTGGCTGTGGCAGTTTGAAACCCACAACGCCGAGCTCGACCAGCGTGCCCGGGCAGATGCCAATGTGCAGGCCTTTGCCAGCCGAGTGGAGCAGCGCATGCGCGCCCAGGAACAAGTCATGCGGGGTGCCCAGGGGCTATTTTCGGTGGGCGCACCGGTGGGGCGCGAGGCCTTCAGCCGTTATGTAGAGGTCTTGCAGCTTGGAGCCGATGTGTCCGGGGTGGTGGCGCTGGGCTGGGTGCCGCTTGTCAGCGAGACGGACCTGCCCGCGCATGTGGCAGAGATGCGCTCCCTGGTAGAC
The DNA here is from genome assembly GCF_040822085.1 of Rhodoferax sp. WC2427. Classification (NCBI taxonomy): domain Bacteria; kingdom Pseudomonadati; phylum Pseudomonadota; class Betaproteobacteria; order Burkholderiales; family Comamonadaceae; genus Rhodoferax; species Rhodoferax sp. WC2427. Next base: position 1,601,446 of record NZ_CP162006.1, read on the forward strand.
GGCGGCTATGCCCTGGTCCCCGAGGGCGCACGTCCCCAGTATGCCCCGCTGGTACAGCTGGAGCCGCCTTCGGAACCGCATCTGCACCCGCTGGGCCAGGACCTGCTGATGGATGCCGTGTACCGGGCAACCATGGAGCGGGCCCGCGACTCCGGGGCTGCCGCCATTACCAGCCGACTCAACCGCAGCCTGCAAAACGCCTCCGACAACCGGGTAGGGTTTGCCATGTTCATGCCGGTCTACCGCCCCGGATCGCTTACCGATACGGTGGACGCACGGCGTGCCAACCTGATGGGTTGGGTGGTGGCGCCGTGCCGCATGGATGTGTGGATGGCGGGCCTGCCCGGTGGGGAGATCAGCGGTATGGGCGTGCGGATTTTTGACGGGATTGAAATCAGCAACCAGTCGCTGCTATTTGACTCCAATCCCAGCCCTTTACCCAAAACGCAGGCCTCGGCCGCCACCTTGGAGTATTTGCAGATGGCGGGCCGTACCTGGACCCTGGCCATCGTGGAGCAAGCGGATTCGGTCGCATCACCGGCCCACCACAAGGCGCAGCTGATTGCCCGCAACGGCGTGGTGCTGAGTTGTGTACTGGCCTTGTTGGCCTGGGTGCTGCTGAGCGACCGAGCGCGCACCGTCATCATGGCCACCCAGATGACCACCGAATTGCGCGAAAGCAAAGAACATTTTGAACTGATCTTTGACAGCAGCCCCGACGGCATGGTGATCACCCAGCAGGCCGATGGCCTGGTGGTGGACATCAACCGCGGCTTTACGGCCATGACGGGCTATGAGCGTGGCGATGTGGTCAGCATCTCGATAGCCGCTTTGCCCATCTGGAAGTCTGCCGAAGACCGCCGCCGCTACCGCAAGGAGCTGGCCCAGCACCAGTATTGCGAAAACCTGGAAGTGGCCCTGGTGACCAAGAACGGCCAGACCATCATCGGTATTTTGTCGGCGCAGCCCGCCACCTTCAAGGGCGTGGCCTGTTTTGTCGGGGTGGTGCGTGACATCACGGGCCGCAAAGCCATTGAAGACCGCATGGCCCATATGGCCCAGCACGACTCCCTGACCGGGCTGCCCAACCGGGCGCTGTTTGACGACCGGCTCAAGCAAGCCATTGTCCAGGCCAACCGCAACCGGGGCCGGCTGGCCTTGCTGTATGTGGATCTGGACCATTTCAAACCGGTGAACGACACGCTAGGCCATGCGGTGGGCGACGTGCTGCTCAAAGCGGTGGCCCAACGCATGCATGACTGCGTGCGCGCCTCGGACACCGTGGCCCGGATTGGCGGCGACGAGTTTGTGGTGTTGTTGTCTGCGGTGCACGATGGCACCGACGCGCTGGCGGTGGCCGAGAAAATCCGCCAAGCGCTGAACCAGAGCTTTGAGGTGGTGGCGGGCAAGATGGTGCACATTTCCTCCAGCACGGGCGTGGCCGTCTACCCCGACCACGGACTGGATGAAATTGAGCTGTCTAAAAATGCCGATGCGGCGATGTACCGATCCAAACAGCAGGGCCGCGACCGGGTCGTGCTGTACGCACCGCTGGCGTCCGTGGACCCTAGCGTCGCCTAATTGCGTTGCTCAGCGGGGGAAATCACGGTTTCGTCGAGCTTGCGGGCCAACTCCGACACGGCCAGGGCGGCAGGGCAGCCAGGGATGTGGACCATGAGCAGTTGGCGGCGCATGACGGCATCGCGCACCGAGGGGTCGGCCGGGATATCGCCTACATGGATCAGGCGGATCGAACGCCCGGTACCGTTGGTGACAAAGCGGTCCAGCACCTGCTGTAGCTGGGTGGTGATGGCGCGGCCATCGCCGGGGCGGGCGGTCTGGTTGATCACGATGCGCACGTGCTGGCGTTTTTGCTGGGTGGCCAGCACCTTGATGGCGGCATAGGCATCGGTCAGCGAAGTGGGTTCGGGCGTGGCTACCACCAGCACCTCAGATGCCAACGACACCGAAAACAGCACCACGTCCGAAATGCCTGCGCCGGTATCCAGCAGCAGCACGTCAAAGCGTGGCATCAGGGTGCGCACCACCTGCAAAAACTCGTCACGCACCTCCGGGGTCAGGCGGGAGTACTCAACCATGCCCGAACCGGCCAACAGCACCGAGAACCCGCCGGGGGCCTTGACGATGGCCTCGTCCAGCATGGCTTTGCCGGTAAAGACGTCATGCAGCGTGATCTTGGGGTGCAGGTTCAGCACCACGTCCAGGTTGGCCAGGCCCAGATCGGCATCCAGCACCAGGACGCGGTGGCCGCGTTTGGCCAGGGCTGCAGCCAGATTGGCCGACACAAAGGTTTTGCCGACACCGCCTTTGCCGCTGGTGATGGCAATCACCTTGGCACCGGAGCCGCTGAGGGGGAAAGGGGAATTCAGAATGTTGTTCATCACGGCTTACCTTTGTCCATTGCTGCCATGGGCGGCAACGGACGACATATCAATCCAGGCCGGTTCTGCGGCAGACAAATGACCAAACAACAAATTTTTCTCTTCGGCGCTGACATGGCTCTCGGGTTGGGGTTCCAGGCACAGGCGGTTGCGCCCGGTAGACTTGGCCCGGTACAACTGCTGGTCGGCCCGGTCGGTCCACAGCTCGGTGGTGGAGCGGATCCACTGCAGGGCAAATGCCCCCCCGATACTGATGGTGACCTGCAATTCAACCCCGGGAGCCACCGTGATCCGGGTATTTTCAATACTACGGCGAATGCGCTCGGCCACCGCATGCCCAAACGATGGCTGGCAAGACGGCAACACCACCACAAATTCTTCGCCGCCATAGCGCGCCAGCGTGTCCATGGGGCGCACACATGCTTGCAGCGCCTTGGCCACCACGCGCAACACCTGGTCGCCCGCCGGGTGGCCGTGGGTGTCGTTGACGGTTTTGAAATGGTCGATGTCGATCAGCAGCAGCAGGGCCGCTTCGCCCGAGCGGGCCACCCGGTCCACCTCGGACTCGAGCACCATGTTGAAATGGCGGCGGTTCGACAGCCCGGTGAGCGGGTCCTTGAGCGATAAATCGCACAGACCATCGATCACGTTTTGTACATACGCCAATGGGTCGGGCATGTCCATCGCGGGCATCTCTTGCTGTAACAGAGCGCAAGCCGACTCCAGGCGCAAATTGCGTAGATCCATGGAGGAGTGGGTTACCGTTGAGGACACGTTTGTGGGCAAAAAGTTACAGAAAGTTTAACAGTATCCAGTGCAGACCCAAGCCGGGAGATGGCTTGTCCTGCAGGGTCAATAGGTTGCTTTCGCGCAAGCGCTTTTAGATCGCAAAATCTTCTGGCCCGTGCTGCAGGGCCAACAGCGCGTCATGGTCGGTGCGGTGCAGCCGTACCCCATCCGGTGGGAGCTCTCCGGCACGGCGCAGCACATTTTCGACCGGCAGCTTCATGCCGCTGAGGTGCAGGGTGATGTGGCTGTGCGCCAGAGCATGGCGCAGTTTGCCAAAAGTGTCCACCCCGGTGGCATCGATGCGGTTGATGGGCTGGGCAAACAGGCACACCTGCTTGACACCGGGATGCAGCGCCAGGTGCTCCATCACGGCCCGTTCCAGGCTGCTGGCCGAGGCAAAGTCCAGCTCGGCATCCATGCGCAGCGCATACAAGTGCGGGGCCAGCGGCGGCAGGTTCCATAGATGCCGGTCGCGCAGGCTGCCATCGGGGTGCAGGCCGATCTCGATGATGCGCGGGTGCAGCCGGTGGTACAAGAAGTGCGACAAGGCCATCAGCAAACCGGCCAGCACGCCCCAGTACAGCCGGGGTGCGGTGGCCAGGGTCAGTACAAAGGTGGTGGCACAGGTCACGGCCTCCACCGGGGCGGCGCGCCAGATACGGCGCAGTTCGGCCGGTTGCACCAGGCTGGACACCGCGGCCACCACCACCGCCGCCAGTACCGCCTGCGGCACGTGGTACAGCGCGGGGGTCAGCCACAGCAGCACCAACAGCACCAGCATCACCGAAAAAATCGTCGCCCAGCCGGTCTTGGCCCCGGCATACAGGTTGATGGCCGAACGCGAGAACGACGAGCTGGTGGGAAAGGCCCCGCACAGGCCCGAAGCCACCTTGGCCATGCCCTGGCCGATCAGGTCCTGGTTTTCGTTCCAGCGGGTGCCGCCACGCTGGTTGTCCACCTTGGCACTCGACGCGGTTTCCAGAAAGCTGATCAGTGTGAGCACCAGTACCGGCATGGCCAGCTCGCCCAACTGCGCCAGCGAGATGGCGCCCGGCAGTTGCAGTGCGGGCAGACCGGCGGGCAGGGCCCCCACCACCGCACCCCCGTTTTCCGCAAAGCCCAAGCCGGCACTCAGCAGCGCACTGGCCACCACCAGCACCATCAGCACCGGAAATTTGGGAAACCAGCGCTTGCCCAGCACCAGCACGGCCAGTGCGCCGAACCCGAACGCCGCTGCCTGCCAGTCGATCTGCGGCTGGTGTAGCAGTTGGGCCAAAGTCCCCTTGAGCCCGATCAGTGCGGGCAGTTGTGACAGCAAGATCAGGATCGCCGCCGCCTGGGTAAATCCGGTCAGCACCGGCGCGCTGACCAGATTGAGCAACCAGCCAAAACGCCCCAGCCCCAGCACGATCTGCAGCAGGCCCGACAGCAGCGCCAGCCACACCGCCAGCGTCACCCACTGCGCGCTGCCGGGTTCCGCCATGCCCAGAAAGGCACTGCCCACCAGCAGCGCGCTTAACGCGGTCGGCCCCACCGACAGGCGGGTCGACGAGCTCCACAGCACTGCCACCAGCGCGGGCAGCAGCGAGGCGTAGATGCCGGTGATCAGCGGCATGCCCGCCAGCGCGGCGTAAGCCACGCCCTGCGGAATCACCATCATGCCCACCGTCAGCCCGGCCCAGAGCTCGCCCACCAGGGTGCTGCGGCTGGGGCGCGGCCAACTGAGAAAAGGAAACCAGCGCTGGAACCGAATCAGATTTACAAGGTTTTTTGGCATCTAGCGCTTATTCAATGGGCGTGAGCAGCTATAAAAATAGGAGTTATGGATGCGGTGCACACACCGCGCATGCCGGGTCGCGCGGGATGCGGATGTCGTTCCAGGCCATGCTGCGCGCATCCAGCATCTGCAGCCGTCCGGCCAGCGAGGTGCCTGCGCCACTGATCAGCTTGATGGCTTCGGCGGCCTGCATGGCCCCGATGATGCCCACCAGCGGTGCCAGCACGCCCATCACGGCGCAACGGGTTTCCTCGAAGTCGTCGCTGGGCGGGAACACGCAGGCGTAGCAGGGCGAAGCCGCATCCCGCGCGTCGAATACGCTGATCTGCCCGTCCATGCGGATGGCTGCGCCCGACACCAGCGGCTTGCGGTGGCGCACGCAGGCCGCATTGACGGCATGGCGGGTGGCAAAGTTGTCACAGCAGTCCAGCACCACATCGGCCTGGGCCACCAGCGTGTCCAGCAGCGCGGCATCGGCCCGGGCGTGGACGGCGTTGATCTGCACCTCGGGATTGATGGCCTGCATGGCGGTGCGCGCCGATTCCACCTTGGACTGGCCCACGCGCTCCAGGCTGTGGGCGATCTGCCGCTGCAGGTTGGTCAGGTCCACGGTGTCGTGGTCTACCAGGGTGATGTGGCCGATGCCCGCCGTGGCCAGGTACAGCGCCACCGGCGAGCCCAGCCCGCCCGCGCCGATGACCAGCGCGTGGGCCGCCAAAAGCCGTTCTTGCCCTTCGATGCCAATATCGTCCAGCAGGATGTGGCGCGAGTAGCGCAGCAGTTGGTCGTCGTTCATCTTGGCATTGTCGCAATGAAAAGCCCCGCAGGGGCGGGGCTTGGGACTAAGGGCAGGGGGGCGGTCTACTGCTCTTTCTTTTCTTCTTTGCGCTCGACCAGGGTCTTGCTGACGATGACGGGCTTGCCCTTGAACTGGTTGAGCGCCTGGATCAGCTGGAAGTCTTTGTCGCTGCCGAATTCTGGCGGTGGTTTGCGGTCGGCCACCGGTTTCAGCGCTTCGGCTTCCAGCAGCTTGCGGGCTTCGTCGCGGGCTTTTTCGCGGGCTTCGTCTTTCTTCTCTTCGCCCTGGCCACTGGCCAGATGCTTTTCCAGGTCGGCTTCGCGCATGCGCAGGGCGCCGAAGGGGTTGCCGTCGGCGGTGTCATCGACCATCACGTCGGGCACGATGCCTTTGGCCTGGATGGATTTGCCGCTGGGTGTGTAGTAGCGCGCGGTGGTCAGCTTCAAGCCGGTATCGGGTCCGAGCGGGCGCACGGTCTGCACCGAGCCCTTGCCAAAGGTCTGGCTGCCCATGATGGTGCCGCGCTTGTAGTCTTGCAGGGCACCGGCGACGATCTCGCTGGCCGAGGCCGAGCCTTCATTGACCAGCACGATCAGCGGCACCGTTTTCAGGGCAGCGGGCAGTTTGGCCAAGGCATCGGCTCCGCGGCGCTGGTAGAACTCGGGCGAGGCCTTGTAGGTGAACTTGCTGTCGGCCAGCTGGCCGTTGGTGGACACCACGGTCACGTTTTCGGGCAGGAAAGCCGCAGACACGGCCACGGCGGCATCCAGCAAGCCGCCCGGGTCGTTACGCAGGTCCAGCACCAGGCCCTTGAGCTTGGGTTCCTGCTTGTAGATGTCGGTGATCTTGGTGGCGAAGTCGTCCACCGTGCGGTCCTGAAACTGGCTCAGGCGAACCCAGGCGTAGCCCGGCTCGACGACCTTGGCGCGGACCGACTGGGTGCGGATTTCTTCGCGGGTGATGGTCACCGGGAAGCTGCGGTTCTCGTCCTTGCGGAAGATCGTCAGGCTGACTTTGGTGTTGGGTTCGCCGCGCATCTTCTTTACCGCGTCGTTGAGCGCCAGGCCCTTGACGGCGGTGTCGTCGATCTTGGTGATCAGGTCGTTGGGCTTGAGGCCCGCGCGGAAGGCCGGCGAGCCTTCGATGGGCGAGACCACCTTGACCAGCCCGTCTTCCTGGGTGATCTCGATGCCCACGCCCACAAAGCGGCCCGTGGTGCCTTCGCGGAATTCCTTGAACGACTTTTTGTCAAAGTACTGGGAGTGCGGGTCCAGGCTGGCCACCATGCCCGCAATCGCGTCGCTAATGAGCTTTTTCTCGTCGACCGGCTCCACATAGTCGGTTTTGACCATGCCGAAGACCGCCGCGAGCTGTTGCAGCTCTTCCAGCGGCAGCGGTGCCATGGCCCCACGGGCCACGGTTTGCAGGGAAACCGTGGTGAGGGCTCCGGCAATGGCACCGGCGGCAATCCAACCGGTAATTTTGAGTTTCTGGCCCATAAGCGTCTTTCAGTTCTCTGTCAATATACACGTTGGTATCCACTTGTTTGGATACGTTCCGTGTAAACCTTTTTATCGGCTTATTTTTTCTGGCCCTGAGCGGCAACCGCTGCTGCGGCCGCTGCGGCGGCTTCGGCATCGCCCAGGTAGTAGTGGCGGATCGGTTTCAGGTTCTCGTCCAGCTCGTACACCAGCGGAATGCCGTTGGGGATGTTCAGGCCCACGATGTCGTCGTCGGAGATGTTGTCCAGGTACTTGACCAACGCGCGGATCGAGTTGCCGTGGGCGGCCAGCACGATGCGTTTACCGGCCTTGATGGCGGGGGCCATGGCTTCGTTCCAGAACGGCAGTACGCGGTCCACGGTGTCTTTCAGGCACTCGGTCAGCGGGATCTGGTCGGGGGTTTGCTTGGCGTAGCGCGGGTCGCTGCGTTCGCAACGCGGGTCGGTGGCCTCCAGCGCCGGGGGCGGCGTGTCGTAGCTGCGGCGCCAGACCAGCACCTGGTCGTCGCCATACTGCTTGGCGGTTTCGGCTTTGTTCAATCCCTGCAGCGCACCGTAGTGGCGCTCGTTCAGGCGCCAGCTGTGCACCACTGGCAGGTAGGTGCGGTCCATCTGGTCCAGGCAGTGCCACAGGGTGTGGGTGGCGCGCTTGAGTACGCTGGTGTAGGCCACGTCGAACTCGAAGTTGTCGGCTTTCAACAGGCGGCCCGCGTTTTGCGCCTGGGCAATGCCGGTGTCGGTCAATGGCACATCGGTCCAGCCGGTGAAGCGGTTTTCAAGATTCCAGGTGGATTCACCGTGGCGGATCAGAACGATTTTGTACATAGGGCGGCTTGTCTCGGTGGATGAAAAGGGAGCTAAAAATAGGGGCTCCCGCCAGGGTCAGCACGCCATTCTAAAATCGCCGGTTCGGGGTAGTCCCGCTCAACCACAAATAAAAGGTGCAAAGTGAAGTTTTTAATAGACAACTGGATGCTGATTGCGATAGCGCTGGCAGCGGGTGGCGGCTTGTTGTGGCCGGTGATTTCGAACAGCGCCGGTGCGGGTGCCCTGACGGCCAACGGCGCGGTCATGCGTATCAACCGCGAAAAGGCCGTGGTGGTGGATGTGCGCGAGGCCGATGAGTTCGCCGTCGGCCACATTGCCGCCGCCAAGAATCTGCCGGTCGGCCAGCTGGAAGACAAGCTGGCCTCCATGGTGAAAAACAAATCGCTGCCCTTGATCCTGGTCTGCGCCACCGGTGCACGCGCCAATAAGGCTTTGGCCACGGCCAAAAAGCTGGGTTACGAGCAAGCCGAAGTGCTCAGCGGCGGCATGAAAGCCTGGGGCGAAGCCAACCTGCCGCTTGAAAAGTCCTGAGCCACCACCAGATACTGACCATGCAAACCGTCAAGATGTACACCACCGCCGTATGCCCCTACTGCATCCGTGCCAAGCAAATTCTGAAAAACAAGGGCGTCGAGCAGATCGACGAGATCCGCGTAGACCAGTTCCCTGAGGCCCGTGCGGCCATGATGGAGTTGACCGGTCGCCGCACGGTGCCGCAAATTTTCATCGGTGACACCCATGTGGGGGGCTGTGATGACCTGGTGGCGCTGGACGGTCGGGGCGGTTTGCTGCCGCTGCTGAATGCGGCTTGAAGTACCGCTGAATCTGCCTTCCTGATCGGCAATAATCCATTTGCTTTTTTCGCCCGCCATGGCTTCTCCGGCGGGCTTTGTTTTGATGTCCACCGAAAGAATTCCATGTCCGAGCAACAAGATCCCGTATTCCAAATCCAGCGCGTTTACCTGAAAGAGGCTTCGCTGGAGCAGCCCAATTCCCCCGGCATCCTGCTGGACCCGACCCAGCCCACGGTGGAAATCCAGCTGGGTGTGGAAGCCAACCCGGTGGCAGATGGCATTTTTGAAGTAGCCGTGACGGCCACTGTGCAGACCAAGATTGGCGAAAAGACCGTGTTCCTGGTGGAAGCCAAGCAAGCCGGCATTTTTGAAATCCGCAACATGTCCCAAGAGCAGATGGGCCCGATCATTGGCATCGCCTGCCCGCAAATCGTCTACCCTTACCTGCGCAGCAATGTCGCCGATATGGTCCAGCGCGCCGGTTTCCCACAGGTGCACCTGGCCGAAATCAACTTCCAGGCCATGTACGAACAGCAGCAAGCCAATGCTGCAGCGGCCGCTGCCGAAGCGCCCACCGCTACGCTGCAATAAACCCATGAAAATCGCGGTTCTGGGCGCGGGGGCCTGGGGCACCGCGCTGGCCATCAGTGCCAGCCAGCGCCACAGCCTCACGCTGTGGGCGCGCGATGCCGGGCAGGCCGCTGCCATGCAGGCCCAGCGCTGCAACCAGCGCTACCTGCCCGGCATCGCTTTTCCCGAAACACTCACCGTCTGCTCCGTGGCGCCCGAGGCCCTGGCCGCGCTGGTGGCAGGGCACGACCTGGTCATCCTGGGCACACCCATGTCGGCCTTGCGCAGCATGCTGCAGCAGATTGCAGGCTGTGCGGCGCCTGTGGCCTGGTTGTGCAAAGGGTTTGAGTCTCCCGGTTCCAAGCCTTTTGGGCTGCTGGCGCACGAGGTATACGCTCAGGCAGCTATTGAATCTGTAGCAAATGCACCATCGCTGTATGGCGTGCTCAGTGGCCCCAGCTTCGCCCAGGAGGTGGCCCGTGGCCAGCCCACGGCCCTGGTGGCCGCCAGCAGCCGCGCCGAGGTGCGCGATGCCCTGGTGGAGGCCTTCCACAGCCCGGTGTTGCGGGTTTATGCCAGCGACGATGTGGTGGGCGTGGAGGTGGGCGGCGCGGTCAAGAACGTGCTGGCCATCGCCACCGGCCTGTGCGACGGCCTGGGCTTGGGCCTGAATGCGCGGGCAGCCCTGGTAACCCGTGGCTTGGCCGAAATGACGCGCTTGGGCGTAGCCCTCGGCGCCAAGGCCGAGACCTTCATGGGCCTGTCGGGTCTGGGCGATCTGGTGCTGACGTGTACTGGCGATTTGAGCCGTAACCGCCAGGTGGGTTTGTTACTGGCTCAAGGCCAGTCGCTGGACCAGGCGGTGGCCTCTTTGGGCCATGTAGCAGAGGGCGTGTACAGCGCCCGCACCGTGGCGCAGCGGGCGCACAGCCTGGGCGTGGACATGCCCATCACCCACAGCGTGGTGGCTTTGCTGGACGGTCGCATCCGCCCGGCTGACGCGGTTGCGTCTCTGATGGGGCGGGCCCCGGTGCCCGAGCTCGTGTAAGGCTTTGTGTCTTTTGTGTAAGGAAACTTCTTACACGGCCTGGTAAAAATCTGACCTGCGGTATGGGTGCCCCCCGACTTAATTTTTGATTGGGGGGTATTCACAATCCATTTCAACGGATTGGGAAATAGCAGATTGCGACAAACGCAAGGCAGCCTGAACCGGGAAGACCAAAGGACACACCATGAACACCGAACAGATCATTGCCGAAATCCGCGAGGCCAATCTGACGTACCTCATGCTGGCGCAAAGCCTGATCCGCCAGGACAAGGCCGAAGCGCTGTTCCGTCTCGGTATCAACGAAGAAGCGGCCGACATCCTGGGTGCCCTCTCCGCTGCCCAGATTCTGAAACTGGCCTCCGGCAACATGCTGCTGTGCCACTTCCGGGTGGAAGACAGCCTGGTCTGGAGTCTGCTGACCAACCACGACATCAAGAAGGTGGGCAACCCCGCCACCAACACCTTGCACGCCAACATCCTGATGGCTGGCCGCGTGGCCGAAGTCCTGTAAGGAGCTCCCATGACCACCACCGCTTCCACTGCCGCTGTCGCCACCAAAGTGTCCAAGCCTTCCAAGAGCGTGCTGCAAGACTCGCAGCAGATCGAACGTGCAGCCGCGTTGATCCGCATGGGCGCCCGCATGCAGGTGCTGGAATCGGAAACCGATTTGTCCTACGAGCGCCTGCTGCGCCTGTACAAAGAGGTCTCGGGCAAGTCGCCCAGCAAGGGCCAACTGCCCTTCTCGACGGACTGGTTTTTGTCCTGGCAGGAAAACATCCACTCCTCGCTGTTTCTGAACATCTACGAATACCTGTCCAAGAGCATGGACATGGATTCCATCGACATCCTGACCAAGGCCTACCGCCTGTACACCGAGCAGATCGTGGCCGCCGAGGTGGACCCGCTGCTGTCGTTTACCCGGGCCTGGCGCCTGGTGAAGTTTGTCGATGCCAACATGCTCAACATGACCCAGTGCAGCAGTTGTGGCGGCAAATTTGTCACCGAACTCTACGAAAACCCCCGCCAATACGTGTGCGGTTTGTGCAGCCCACCGGCCCGCGCAGGCAAATGCAAGGGCGAGCGTACCTTGATGTTGCATTAATCGCGCGAATACGGAAATGGATTGCATGGGTATCCTGCAACCAGAGAGAAGCGGCTCCAAACGAGTCGTTTAAATCCCACGAAAGTACCCGCCACAGCCTCATTTCCGCGGCCTATCGCCTTACCATAACGCTTTGAATCGGAAGATTTCGATCCCATCGAAACGCAACCGAACCGGTAATAAGTCCGGTTTTAAGGCATTGGATAGGTAGCAAGATGTTTCGACGTGGGAATCCAGGGCTGGTGCGCCCGCGCAGCCTGCGTTTTTACCTGATGGCTTTGGTCCTGGTGGCGTTGCTACCCATGGCCGGGGCGGCTGCGTTCGCCATGTGGCAGGTGGCCCAGGTGTACCGCGAGGCCTCTACCCACCAGCTGCAGGAAAACACCCGCACCCTGGCACAGGCGGTCGAAACCGAAATCGTCGCCCGCACCACCATGCTGGAGGCCATGGCCACTTTGGCTGCCACCGACATGGGTGGCCCGCTGGATGCCGCTGGCGATGGCCGCCTGGAGGAGGGCATCATCCTGGCGCAGGCCGGCAACGATGCCAAACCCTCCCCGATTTCAAGCCTGGAAGCCAAAGGCCTGCCACCCGAGGTATGGGCCCGGGCGCAGGCAGCCCGGGAGCGCACCGTCTCCAATGTGTTCATGGTCGGGGCCCGCAAAGACAGCCCCCGGGTGGCCCTCAGCGTGCCATACCGCACGCCCGGTGGCGCCCGCAAGGTGCTGGCGCTGATGCTCTCACCGCTGGAGCTGGTGCGTACCTTGCAGCAGCGCAGCATCCCTTCAAACAACCTGGTGGCGGTGGTGGACGGCAATGGGCGGCTGGTGTCCCGGTCGTGGGATTCCGAGCGGTTTGTGGGCGCCGTCGTGCCCGATTGGGCGCGGCTGCAGGTGCTGAAGGCCGATGCGGGGGTCTTTGAAGGCCGTTCGCTCGAAGGCGCGCCGATGGCCATCGGTTTCCAGCGCCTGGCGCACACCCCGGGTTGGGTGGTGGTGGCGGGGGAGCCGCTGGAGCGCTTCAATGCCCGCTGGCACCAGCCTGTGTGGACCCTGCTGGCGGGCCCCCTGCTGGTGTTGGGCGCAGCCCTGCTGCTGGTGCTGTGGATGGCCCGCATGCTGCTGCGCCCGGTGCAGGCATTGGCGCAAAACGCCGAGCGGGTGGCGACCGATGCTGCAGACACACCCGGTGGCGGCGACGCTGGCGCGCTGTTCCCGGTGGCAGAGTTTGAAGGCCTGCGCCAAAGCCTGGGGCATGCCGACAAGGTACTGCGCGCCCGCGCCGAAGCCCTGCGCGCCAGTGAGGCCCGCTACCGCCAGCTCAGCCAGGCGCTGACGCTGGAAAAGGAGCGCCTGCTGCTGGCCACCCAGGCCGGCGGTGTCGGCATTGTGGAGCTGGACTTTGCCGAGAGCCGCTACCTCTGGGACGACCAGGCCTATGCCGTGTTTGGTGTGCCGCACGGTGGCTTCGACGGCAGCGAGCAGCAGTTGCTGGCGTACTTTCACCCCGACGATGTCCGCGCCATGGTTCGGCAGTGGCACACCGCACTGCGCAAGACCTCCATGCTGGATATGGAGGTGCGCATCGTGCAGCCCTCGGGCGCGGTGCGCACGGTGCAAATCTTTGGGCGGGTCCACCGCCATGCCGACGGTCGCCTGGCGCGCGCCATCGGCACCGTATGGGACGTGACCGCGGCCCGCGAAGCTGCCGATGCACTGACCGCCGCCAAAGACGCAGCCGAGGTGGCCGAACGCGACAAGAGCGCGTTTCTGGCCTTCATGGGCCATGAAATCCGCACTCCCATGAACACCGTGCTGGGCATGACCCGGCTGGTGCAGCAAACCGAGTTGTCGGGCAAGCAGCGCAACTACCTGGACAAGATCGACGTATCGGCCCAGTTGCTGCTGGGCATCGTCAACGACCTGCTGGACCTGTCCAAAATCGAGGCTGGCAAGATGGTCCTGGTAGAGGCCGAATTCACCCTGGAGTCGCTGCTTGAATCGGTGTCGGTGGCCCACGCCCTGAAGGCCGAAGAAAAAGGCCTGGAGATCGCCTACGCCGTCGGGCCCGACGTGCCCGCACGGCTGGTAGGCGACGCGCTGCGACTCAACCAGGTGCTGGGCAATCTGGTGGGCAATGCCGTCAAGTTCACGTCCCGGGGCGAAGTGGTGGTGTCGGTGGTGCTGGAGTCGGACAGCCCGGCTGGCGGCTACCGGTTGCGGTTTTCGGTGCACGACACCGGCGTGGGGCTGGACGCAGCGCAGATCGCCCGCATGTTCTTGCCGTTTTCGCAGGCCGACAACCAGGTCAGCCGCGACTACGGTGGCACGGGGCTGGGCCTGTCGATCTGCAAGCAACTGGTGGAGCACATGGGCGGGTGCATTGGTGTCACCAGCACCCGCGGGCTGGGCAGCACGTTCAGCTTCACGGTGCCCTTACGCCACCCCGGTGTAGCGGCTGCACCGGAGGTGCCGCGCAATGCGTCGGTACTGCAGCGGCGCCGCCTGCTGGTGGTGGACGACAACGCCAGTGCGGGCGGCATCCTGGCCCAACTGGCGCGTGGTTTTGGCATGCTGGTGCATGTGGTGGACTCGGGCCCCGCCGCCCTGGAGCATCTGCGCGCGGCCCACGACAACGGCCGCCCGTTCGAGCTGGTGCTGATGGACTGGCGCATGCCCGGCATGGATGGCCTGCAGGCGGCCCGGCAGATCAAGACCGACGCGGCGCTGGCCGGTGTGCCGATGGTGCTGATGGTGACCGCCTTCGCCCGCGACGAGCTCCTCGTCGAGGCCCAGGCGGTGGGCCTGGCCGGGGTGCTGATCAAGCCCGTCACCCAGTCGTTGGTGTTCAACACCCTGGCCGATGCGCTGGGCCACACCTGGACCGGCCCGCCCGGCGAGGACGGCGACACCCCGCTGGACCTGGGCCGCCTGCAGCAGCGGCGTGTGCTGCTGCTGGCCGAGCGGTCGCAGGAGCACCAGGCCATGGTCGGCTTTTTGCGCCAGGCTGGTATGGAGGTGGACACCGCCCGCAGCAGTACCCAGGCGCTGGCCCGGCTGCAGGCCGCACCGTGCGATGTGGTGCTGGTTGCGCACCACCTGCCCGGCCTGGACGGCCTGGCCGCCACCCGTGCACTGCGCAACGACCCGCGTGGAGCCCATTTGCCGGTGATCGGGTTGCTCTACACGGTCGCTGGCCTGGCGGCTGCCGAGCCGCAGGCCTGCCGGGCCGCGGGCATGGACGACTGCCTGCCCGGACCGGTGGACACCGAGGACCTGGCCCGGCGGCTGGTGCAATGGCTGCCCAAAGACCCCGCGCTCGCCGCGCTGGCGGGCCTGCGCGTGCTGGTGGTGGACGACAACGCCCTCAACCGCGAAGTGGCCAGCGAATTCCTGCAGGCGGTGCGCATGCAAGTGGTGCTGGCCGCCGACGGTGCACAGGCCCTCGAATGCCTCGAACAGGAGCATTTCGACATGGTGCTGATGGACCTGCAGATGCCGGTGATGGACGGCCTGACCGCCAGCCGTGAGATCCGCAAACAGGCGCGTTGGGCCCGGTTGCCACTGATTGCCCTGACGGCGCACGACTCACAGGTGGGCCACCCTGCCACCGTGGCGGCGGGTATGGATGCCTATCTGGGTAAACCCATCGACGAGATGGCGCTGTACCAGACCCTGCTGCAATGCCTGCCCCAGCCGCGCGCCATGGCCAGCCTGGCTGCCGAAGCACCCGCAGAAGTTCCGGCCGACCTGCCGGACGGCTTGCCGGGCGTCGACCTGCGCTTGGCCCTGGCCCGCCTGGGGGGCCGCCAGGCCAGCCTGCAGCGCGTGCTGCGCGGTTTTGTGCGCGACTTCGCCAGCCTGTCGGCGCAGTGGCGGCCCCCCCGGCCCGTACCGTCGCGCAACACCGTCTCCGCCCAGGCCCACACCCTGAAGTCCACCGCCCGCTACCTGGGTGCCGATGCGCTGGCCGACGCCGCCGTACACCTGGAGCAACTGGCGCCGCACGCCACCCCCGAGCAGTTGGCCGAAGGCGTGGCGGCGTTCTGCCAGCATCTGGACACCGTGATCGGCAGTGCCACCGGCTTGCTGGCCGACAGCCGCTACAGCGCGCTGGCCGACGCTGCCACCGAATCGGTGGATGTGGCGACCCTGTTGTCGCGCATCGGCAAGGCCCGGCCCATGGTGGCGCAGGGCAACTATGCCGCCGCAGAGCTGTTGCTGGGCATCCGGTCGGGGCTGGCCCGTACCGCGCTGGTGCGCCTGGCCGATGCCGCGCTGATCCAGTTTGAAGACCTCAACCTGTCTGCCGCCAGTGGCACCCTGGAGGCGCTGGCCGAGGCCCTGGCAGACAACCATGGAGCCGTCTGACACGATGGATATGCTGTCCCTGCCCACCGTGCTGATCGTCGATGACGACCGCACCAGCCGCACCGTGCTGGCCGACCTGTTGTACGGAGAATGCCGCGTGCTGCTGGCCAAGGACGGCCCCTCGGCCCTGCAAAGGGTGCGCGAAGAACCCGAGATATGCCTGCTGCTGCTCGACATCGCCATGCCCGGTATGGACGGCTACGAAGTGCTGCAAGCCCTGCACGCCAACCCCCGCACCGCCCATGTCGCGGTGATTTTTATCAGCGGCCTCAACGATGCCCGCAGCGAAGAGCAGGGCCTGCTGCTGGGCGCGGTGGACTACGTGGTCAAACCCATCCGCCCGGCGATTGCGCGCATCCGCATCCGCAACCACCTGCGGCTGATTGCCCAGCGCAAGGAGCTGGAGCGCCTGGCCAGCCGCGATGGCCTGACCGGCATTGCCAACCGCCGTTCGTTCGACGAGTCGCTGCAGGTGGTCTGCCAACTGGCGGCCCGGCGCAAGGAATCGCTGGGGCTGTCGATGATCGACGTGGACTTTTTCAAGCAGTACAACGACCTGTACGGCCACCCGGCGGGCGACGACGCACTGCGCCGCATCGCCCAGGTGGTGGCCAGCTTTGCCCGGCGGCCCTACGACCTGGCGGCCCGCTACGGTGGCGAAGAATTCGTGCTGCTGCTGCCCGGCGTGCCCGATCTGGACCACCTGCTGGAGCGTCTGCGCACCGACGTGATGGCGCTGGGCCTGCCGAATGCGGGCTCGGACGTGGCCAGCGTGGTCACCATCAGCATTGGTGCGGTCCACATCAGCGCTGGTGGTCGGCACGACCCGGCATTGCTGTTGGAGCAGGCCGATGCCATGCTCTACCAGGCCAAACACCAGGGCCGCAACCGCGTGGTGTCGGGCGCTTACGCCTCGACCAGCCGGTTTTAGCGGGCCAGTGTGGTGTCCAGCCGGCGCAGGCTGGCTACCGTGGCCAGGCAGGCCTGGGCCACTTCTGCACCCTTGTGCACAAAGTGGTCGCCAAAGAACTGCTGGTGCTCGGCGTGGCTGTGGAAGTGGTGCGGTGTCAGCACGGCGCTGAACACCGGCACGCCCGTATCCAGCTGCACGGTCATCAGCCCCTGGACGACGGCGTTGGCCACAAATTCATGGCGGTAAATGCCGCCGTCCACCACCAGGGCACAGGCCACGATGGCATCGAACTGGCCGCTTTGGGCCAGCTTCTTGGCGTGCAGCGGAATTTCAAAGGCGCCGGGCAACTCCAGGATGTCGATGGCTTCGCGCGGCACGCCCTGGCGTGCCATCTCGGCCAAAAAGCCGCCGCGGGCCTGGTTGACGATCTCGGCATGCCAGGTGGCTTGGACGAAGGCGATGCGGACGGGGGTGGTGGCGGTTGTGGTCATGAAAGGTGTTGGCAAAAAATGTTCCAACCCAGGACGCACGCGCGCAGGCACAGACCGCCAAAAACGGGTGTGCACATGGCGCGTTCTCTAAGAACGTGTTTGCGGGTTCTTTGATGTCGCGTTGGGGTGCAATCGGGATGAGTTGGTTGTCGGAGACCGCAGCATGGGCTCCCCGCCCATGCAAGGGTTCCGGCAGACAAATCGCCCGATTTCACCCCAACCCGAAGGGCCGGTGCCTTTTCGGGCGCTCAGCGTCGTTACAAAACCAGCCAAGGCGGAAAGCCTTGGCCTGGGTTTTGCACCTAGCTGCGCATCCCGAACAGGCATCTGCGCGACCCCAAAGAAACCGTAAACACGTTCTTGCATCCGGACTATGATCGTCGGCTCCGGAATCGCACCGGAATCTGCTGACCCCTTGCATGGCAAACCACGCAAGGGCGCTCGCGGGCTTGTGCATCGCTGCCATCACCGCCGGTGGGGAATTGCACCCCGCCCTGAGAACGCTGTTCTGCACGGCTGCGTGCAGAGGCCTCAAGTGTAAGGCTAGGCTTACAACCTGTGCTTATAAGGTAAATATGCGGCTGGCGCTTATTGCATCAGCGTGAGCAGCTATCAAAAGCATAGTGTTGTGCCATACGCATTCCACCAACCGCTTGACTGGGTGGTTCCACCGCAACCCTGTTGGAAGGGCGTTTACTGGCGCAGGGCTTTCGACTCACCGAGTGCAGTGACCAGTTTGGCCAAGGCATCGTTGGAGGCACGTACAGCAGATAGCGAGAAATTGCTCTTGAAATCTTCGTATTCGGCGCGGCCTTCGCCTTGAACTCGCACTGTCTCGAGGGTTTTGCCGTCAACGTCGGTAATGGCGCATGTCAGTTGGATACCAAATTGCGTGGGGGGCCAGGTGAACGGGCTAGGGGACGATGAGGTAGTGGTGATTTCAGGTGTGATGAGCAGGCTTACACCGTTGGCTTTCCATGCGGCAATGTCTTTGGGATCTTTGATTTTGCTGACATCGCTGAATGCCGCAGACAGCGCCTGGTATAGCCCTGTCTCCAAGTCGCGGTAAGGGAAGTAGCGGATCTTGTCGCCGCCACCGCCAGGAGAGGTAATCTCCAGTGCCTTCGATGCATCAGAAATATAAAACCCCACTTTTTTGGGGATGACGGTTGTTGCGTTGGCGGTAGGGATGACTTTGGAATCAGGAGTCATGCTGATCGGGTGGGCGCAGCCGAACAGGACCACGCACGCAGCGGTGGACATGCAGATTTGGAAAAAGCGTTTCATGGTTTAAGGCCGGTTTAGTTTTTGAGGGATTGGATAAAGTCGGAATCGGATACCAGTGCATCAATCAGCTTTTGCACCATGATGGGATAGTTGTTGGCTGCCAGCGGAATGGCGACAGCACCTGCAAATGCGCTTTCCCATGTGTGGACGATGGACTTGGTTTTTTCAAACCGGACCTGCCCTTCACGCTTGACGGTGAAGCGGGCTTCAAGCTGTCCTTCGTTGGTAGACAGACCGCCAGCATCAATATTGTTTTTCAGCAATACGCCGCTGATGGTGGTTCCGGACTGCGGCGCATACAACTTGGCCATTTCAAGCTCGGTGCGCAAGGCTGCTGCTATGTAGTCGCCATAGTTTTTGCCAACCGGTGTTTGCATGCTGGCTGCACGCAGTTGAATGGCACTGGCACCCTTCAGGTTTTCTGCAGGTGAGATGCCTGCCACGGTGACCGTGCCCGCACCCGACTTTTTCAATGCTTCCACATTGTCAATAGACGGTGCATAACTGGGAGCCGGACCTGCGCAACCCACCAAGAATAGACAGGCTATGCCGACAAGAGCGAACGATGTACTTCGGTAAATTTTTTGCATGAAAAGTAAATTTTTAGATAAAAATCGAGCGGATTGTATGTGATCAAAATATCTATAAATCTGTGAAAATTTACTTTTCAAAAATATTTTTCGTATGCAATTTTTGGGACTGACTCAACCCTTTGGCGCGGAACATGCTGTTGGAATGTGCAATCACCCAAGAAGACTAGGCACGTTCGTGGGAGCGGTGCACGAAGCTGCTTTTCAGCGCGCATGGGCGATCTAATCCCATGGGGATTTCTTCGTTGGCGGTGGAGCGGTATCTACCACCATGGGGTAGGTCAAGGCATGGTGCAAGAAATAAGCTGCTTGTGCTTATTTCACCAGCACAAGAAGCTATCAAAACCATAGTATTTCTATGCCGCAAAAAGCAGGCAACTCTCCAGCCACTGCCGGTGGTATTCCCCTAACCCGTCCAGCCGATAGGCCGGTGCGGCCAGCAGGTGCTGGGATGCCGTGGGGTGGCTCCAGCGGCCCAGCATCCAGGCACCGCGGGCGGTGCCCTCCATCGCGTCGATGCTGGCGTAGCAGGTGTGGCCGGTCAGCAGGGCCTGCAGCAGGCCCAGGAAAAGCCGGTTATGGGCGAGAGGGCCTTCGACGACCACGGTGGTGTCGGACGCGCCGGGGCGCAGTTGCTGCACCAGCCAGGCGGTGACTTGGGCGCAGTACAGGGCGGCCAGGGCCGAGCGTTCGGCGGGGGCCAGGGCCTGCAGTGCGAGGGCTTGGCCTGCACGCAGTACCTCGCCGGTGCGGTGCATGAACGGGCCGCCTTGCGGGGCGAAGCTGGGCAGTGCGCTGGTGTGGCTGCGCAGCAGGGCTTGGGCATCTTCCAGCGTGCCCAGGTCGGCGGGGGCACCGTCCAGCAGGGCAGCGAATTCGCGGCCGCCCATGAAGCGGGCGGTGGGCGTGGCCTGGCCGCGCACGTTGACGTTGCACAGCATGTCGCGCTGTGCGTCCAGCGTGCCCGTGGGCGCGTCGGGGGCCATCAGCACCGTCCAGGTGCCGGAGGACACCACGGTCAGCTCGGCCGTGCTGGACAGGTAGCGGGCCAGGCAGGCGTTGCTGTCGTGCACGCCCACGTGGATCTCGCAACTGTGCGGCAGGCCCAGGGCATCGGCCAGTGCCGGGCGTACGCAGCCCAGTACCTGCCAGGCCGGGGCCAGGGGGGCGAACTTGGCTGCCCAGCCCTGCGCTTTGGCCAGGGGCGCGAAATCCTGCCGGTCTGGTGCCCACAGCTGGGTGTGGCAGCCCAGGGACGACACCTCGCTGGCCGCCACGCCGCTGAGCCACCAGGCCCAGTACTGCGTGTAGGGCAACAGGGTTTGGGTGCGGACCCAGGCCTCGGGATAGGTGTGTTGCAGCCAATAGAGCTGGCGGGCGGCGTTCAGGCCTACCGGCAGGTCGGGCGCATAGGTGACGTCAAAGCCGTCGCGCTGGCGCTGGTAGGCGTGGTGCAGGGCGCTGGTTTGCCCGGCAAAGGTGTCGCACTCGTAGTCCAGCGGCGGCCAGGCCAGGCCGTCGGCGGTGATGCCTACAAAGGCCGCGCCATGGGTGCTGGTGACCACGCGGGCGCAGCGCCGGGTGAGGGCGCTGGCCGCCAGCGTGTTGCAGATCCAGTCGGTCAGGCCGCCAATGTCCAGCGCGCTGTAGCCCAGCGGGGATTCGACAGGCGCGTTCTTGCGGCCATGCTGCTCCAGCACGCTGCCATGGTCGTCCACCAGCAGCAGTTTGGCGTGGCTTTTGCCGATGTCGATGACGAGGGTCAGATCGTGCACGGTGTCAATCCAGGTGGAACAGGCAGGGCAAGGGCTCGGCCACCGGGCTGCCGTCGGGGTTCGCGCGCATCAGGTCGGCCATGTACGCCCACCAGCGCTGCATTACCGGGTGCTGGGGCAGGCTGTCCATGCCGTGGCCAGGCGTGCGGCGCAGCACGGCGAAGAGGGTGTGGTGTTCTTCATCCAGGTAGATGCTGTAGTCGCTGACACCTGCCGACTTCAGCAGGGCCACCAGCTCGGGCCAGATGGCGTCGTGGCGCTTCTTGTACTCGGCCACGCAGCCGGGGTGCAGGAGCATGCGAAAGGCGTACTTCTCGTTGCTCATGCAAATACCCGCCTGCGTTTGAACAGCTTGGGCAACACCATGGACACGATCAGCAGCGCGCCGATCACCATGGACATCACGATGCCGGTCACGTTGGCCATTCCCATGGCAAAGGTGAACAGGCCCAGCAGCAGCACCGCCAGCATGGTGCCCACGATACTGCCGCGCCCGCCCTCGATGGCCACGCCGCCCAGGATCACCATGGTGATGGCGTCCAGCTCCCAGCCCATGGCGATGTTGGGGCGGGTGCTGCCGATGCGGCCGGTCAGCAAAATGGCGGCCAGCGCAGCCATCAGCCCGGCAAACACAAACAGCGCCAGCCGGTAGCGGTCGGCCTCGATGCCCGAGAAGCGCGCCGCCACCGGATTCGCGCCAATGGCGTACAGCCTGCGGCCCAGCACGGTGCGGTGCAGCGTGATGCCCACCGCCACGGCGGCCACCAGCAGGATGGCGAACTCGATGGGCAGGGTCAGCCAGCGCACGCCGATTACCTCGCCCACATAGCTGTTGCCCAGGGTGGAGAACACCTCGGGGTAGCCCGAGATGGCCTTGTCACCCAGCGCCACCATGGCCAGGCCCCGGTACAGCGACAGCGTGCCGATGGTGACCACGATGGACGGCAGCTTGTAGTGCGTGACCAGCACGCCGTTGACCGCACCGGCCACGCCGCCGGTGGCAAAGGCCGCCAGCACCATGCCCAGCGGACCGGCCCCGGCCTGCATGGCGTAGCCCATGGCCAGCGAGCACAGGGCCAGGATGGCGGCAATCGACAAATCGATCTCGCCGGTGATGATCAGCAGGGCCAGGGCCAGCGCCAGAATGCCTTTTTCGCTGAAGTTGAAAGTGCTGTCGGCCAGCGCGTCCACCGACATGAAGCCCGGCTGCGCCCAGCCAAAGCCCGCCAGCAGCAGCACCAGCAGGGCCAGCAAAACCCGCTCCCATGTGTTCCAGGCCTTCATGCCGTGGCTCCTTTTAATGTGCTTGTCTTGTGTTCCAGAATCTGGCGGCCCGCACGCCGTTCGGACCGCGCATTGACGGCTACCGAGATCAAGATCACGGCCCCGGCAATCGCCTGCTGCCAGAACGGCGACACCTGGATCACCGGCAGTGCCCCGTTGACCACGCCAATGAACAGCACGCCCAGCGCAGCGCCCAGCACCGTGCCCACGCCGCCGCCAATGCTCACCCCGCCAATCACGCAGGCGGCCACCACCGTCAGCTCGTAGCCCGCCGCCAGCTCGGTGTAGGCGATGGAATAGCGCCCCACCCACAGCAGCCCGGCCAGCCCGGCCAGCATGCCCGACAGGGTGTAGACCATCATCAGCCGCTGGCGCGCCGAGATGCCCACGTAGGCCGCAGCATGCGGGTTGCCGCCCAGGGCGTAGATCTCGCGGCCCTCGCGGCGCAGCTTCAAGAACACCGCCGCCAGTACCAGCACCACCAGGGCAAACCACACCAGCGCGGGCAAGCCCAGCCAGGTTTCGCGCGGCAGGCCCTTGATGGCGGGGTGGATGTCCTGGTCGGACACCCAGGCGCCCTTGCTGGCCACAAAAATCGCGCCCCGGTAGGCCGACAGCGTGCCCAGCGTCACCACGATGGGTGGCAGGTCAAAGCGGGTGATGAGCCAGCCGTTAACCGCGCCCAGCAAGGCCCCCACGGCCAGTGCCACCAGCAGCAGCACCGGCACCGAGGCACCCGGCCAGGCCTTGCCCAGCAGCGCGCAGACCATGCCGGTGAGCGCCAGGTTGGAAGCCACCGACAGGTCGATGCCACGGGTCAGCAGCACCATCATCTGGCCCATCACCAAAATCGCCAGGATGGCCGAATCGTTGGCAATGTCCAGGCCGTTGCGCCAGGTTAAAAACACCGGGGCGCGTGCGCCCACGGCCAGGGCGATGGCGGCGATGATGGCCAGCAGCAGCCACTCGCGGCGGATGGAAGAGAAGTTTTTCATGCGGCTACCGCCTCTAGTTCAAAAACAGCCACCGCCGGGCTGGGCGGGGGTGCATGGCCCAGGCCTGAAGCGGCCGCCACGATCTGCTCGGCATGGGCGTCGGCGCGGGCGAACTCGGCCACCTGCAGGCCCCGGCGCATGACGATGGTGCGGTGCGCCAGGTGCATCACCTCGGGCAGCTCGCTGGACACCAGAATCACCGCCAGGCCTTGCTCCACCATCTCGGCGATCAGCTGGTACACGGCCTGCTTGGCCCCCACGTCGATGCCCTTGGTGGGCTCGTCCAGGATCACGATGCGCGGGTCCAGCCCCAGCCATTTGGCGATCACCACCTTTTGCTGGTTGCCGCCCGACAGGCCCGACAGCAGGGTGTCGGGCGATTCCGTCTTGATGCGCAGGCGCTCAACCATGCGTTGGCACAGCGCCGATTCACGCAGCTTGGACAGCCAGATGCCGCGGGAGAACCGCGCCAGGCCCGCCAGGCTGATGTTGTGCTCTACCGAAAAGCTGAGGATGGCCCCCTGGCGCTGGCGCTCCTCGGGCACGTAGGCAATACCCGCCGCAATCGCGTCGCCGGGGCGGCGGGCGTTGAGTTTTTGGCCGTTGACCACAAAGTCGCCGGTGGCGGCAGGGTTCAGGCCCATGATGGCCAGCATGGCCTCGCTGCGGCCCGAGCCCACCAGGCCGTAAAAGCCCAGGATCTCGCCGCGGCGCAGCTCGAACGACAGGTTCTGGAATTCGGTGGGGTGCGACAGGTCTTTCACCGACATCACCACCTCGCCCGGGGTGGAGGCGATGTGCGGGTAGATCTGGTCAATGGCGCGCCCGGCCATCAGCTTGACCAGCTCCTGCTCGGTGGCATCGGCAATCGCGCCGCTGCCCACGGCGGTGCCGTCGCGCAGCACCAGGTAGCGGTCGGCCACGGCAAAAATCTCGTCGAACTTGTGGGTGATGAAAATCACGCCCACGCCCTGGTCGCGCAGTTGGCGCACGATGCCGTAGAAGTCGCGGATTTCGGCCTGCGACAGGGCGGCGGTGGGCTCGTCCAAAATTACCACCGCGGCTTTTTGCGACAGGGCCCGGGCGATCTCCACCAGATGCCGTTCAGCCAGGCTCAGGTCCTTGACCATGGTGGTGGCGTTGAAGCGCGCACCGATCTGCTCCAGCACGGCCTGGGCCTGCGTGTGCATGGCCGACCAGTTTATGAACGGGCCGCGCATGATGTGGCGGCCCACGTAGATGTTTTCGGCCACGCTGAGTTCTTCGAACATCACCGTTTCCTGGTGCACCGCCAGGATGCCCGCGGCCTGCGAGGCCTGGGCGTTGGCAAAGGTGTGGGCTACGCCGCGCAGCGAGACTGTGCCCTCGTCCACCGGGATCACCCCGGTCAGCATCTTGACCAGGGTGGATTTGCCCGCGCCGTTCTCGCCCACCAGGGCCAGCACTTCCCCGGCGCGCAGCTCCAGGTCCACCCCGCGCAGCGCGTGGGTGGCACCGTAGCGCTTGTGGACACCGCGCAGGCTCAACAAAGCATCAGTCATTTAAAAATCCAGCTTCGCATTAAAAAAGGGGCACCTACCCTGACAGAGATGCCCCAGAAAACTGTACAGCCAGCGCCCGCAGGTGCCAGCGGGCTCGCTTAGAAGAACTTGGCGAATTTCTCGACGTTGGTCGCGTCATAGGTGAAGGGCTCGGACATGGCCGCTTCGCCATTTGCGTCCAGCGTGACGGTGCCCACACGGCCCAGCGACACCTTGTCGCCCGCCTTGCCGGTGACCTTGCCCGAGATGAATTGGCTGGCCGCGTAGATGGACGAGTAGCCCAGGTCGATCGGGTTCCAGATGGCGAAGGACTTGACTGCGCCGCTCTTCACGTGGCCGGCCATTTCAGACGGCAAACCCAGGCCGGTCACGAAGATGGTACCGACCTTCTTTTCATCCTGTACGGCCTTGGCCGCAGCCGCCACGCCCACGGTGGTGGGGGCAATGATGGCCTTCAGGTTGGGGTAGCTCTTGAACAGGCCTTGGGCTTCGCGGTAGCTCTTGTCGGTCTGGTCGTCACCGTAGACCACGCTGACCAGCTTCAGGCCCTGGTAGGCGGGCTGGGCCAGCACTTTCTTGGCTTCTTCGATCCAGATGTTCTGGTTGGTGGCCTGGGCCGTGGCCGACAGCACCGCGACTTCACCGGTGGAGCCAATCGCGTCTGCCGTCATCTTCACCAGTTTTTCGCCGATCAGCGGGTTGCTGGAGGGGTTGAGGTGCATCATGCGGCCGTCTTTGCGCACGCCCGAGTCGAACGAGATGACCTTGATGCCACGGTCCATGGCGCGCTTGAGCACGGGGGCCAGCGCGTCGGGGTCGTTGGCGGAAATGACGATGGCCGACACCTTCTGGGCGATCAGCGCGTTGACGATTTCGATCTGGCCTTCGGCCGTGGCCTTGGCCGGGCCGGTGTAGATGATGTCGATGTTCTTGAGCTCTTTGGCGGCCTCTTGCGCGCCCTGGTTGGCGGCATCAAAGAAGCCGTTGCCCAGGCTCTTCACCACCAGGGCGATCTTGTCGGCGGCAAAGGCCGGGCTGGCCAGGGCTGCGCTCAGTGCCACGGTGATCAGGGTTGCGAGTTGTTTCTTCATGTTGTCTCCTGGATGTCGTTGTTGGTATCAAAAATTGCCTTGAAGGCCGGAGTCGCTACCGGCGGCAGCTTGGATTTGCCGCCAGTGTCGATGGGGTGCGCTTTGCCGGTGCAAATCCGCTTAAACAATGCCGCTGCTGGGGCCGCTGGCGGGGCGGATGGCCGCCATGTCCGTGCGGTAGCCGCTGGCGCGGTAGGTGGCCACCGGGTCCACTGCGCCACCGGCTTCCAGGCGGATTTTTTGCAGCAGCGGGGTCACGTCGGTGTGGAAGGCGGCCTTCAAGGTCTGCGCGGCCATCAGCACGTCGTTGCTGTCCTGGTAATTGGTTAAGGCCACGCGGTCCACCAGCAGGGCCTGGGCGTAGCAGCGCTGCACGGTGATGGCACTGGTCATCAGGCTCTCGATGGGGTCGGTCACGTTGTGCGACTGGTCCAGCATGTAGGCGGGGTCGAAGTTGGGGGCTTTGCTTTGCGCTGCGTCCACCAGCTCGTTGAACACCAGGAACAGCTGGAACGGGTTGATGCTGCCGCTGTCCAGATCGTCGTCGCCGTATTTGCTGTCGTTGAAGTGGAACCCGGCCAGCTTTTGCGCATGCACCAGGCGGGCCACGATCATCTCGATGTTGGTGTTGGGCGCGTGGTGGCCCAGGTCTACCAGGCAGCGGGCTTTCTCGCCCAGGGTTTGGGCGGCCAGCAGGCTGGAGCCCCAGTCCTGGATCACGGTGGCGTAGAAGGCGGGTTCGAACATCTTGTGCTCTAAAAACATCTGCCAGCCGTCGGGCAGGGCGGCGTAGATCTGGCGGTTGCTGTCCAGGTAGCGGTCGAACTGGCGGCGGAAGTGGCTTTGGCCGGGGAAGTTGGAGCCGTCGCCAATCCACACCGTCAGCGCCTTGCTGCCGATCTGCTTGCCGATCTCGATGCACTCGATGTTGTGCGCCACGGCCTGGGCGCGCACGCCGGCGTCGGCATGCGTCAGGCTGCCGAACTTGTACGACAGCGGCTGGTTCTTCTGGTCGGAGAAGGTGTTGGAGTTGACCGCATCAAACCCCAGGCCGAAGGATTCGGCGTGCTGGCGCAGCTCTTTGTAGTCGTTCACCTTGTCCCAGGGGAAGTGCGGCGACACGGTGGGCGTGCAGCGCACCAGCTGGTGGATCACGCCGCAGTCTTGCAGCTTGTCGAACACGTTGCGCGGCTCGCCCTGGCCAGGGAAGCGGGCGAAGCGCGTACCGCCCGTGCCCACGCCCCAGCTGGGCACGGCCACGGCGAACTGCGCCACGGCGGCTTTCAGCACGTCGATATCTACACCCCGGCGGGCCAGCTGTTCGCCCAGGTTTTCATAGTCTAAATGCACTCTGGCGCTTGATTCATGAGCGTGAGTAGCTATTAATTCGGGAGCAATTTTGGTGGTGGTCATGGTCGTCTCTTTGGTTTTGTTTGATCGCCGAATTAACGCGGGAAGGCCGCAAGATTACCCGCATCCACGTTGATGATGTTGCCGGTCGATTTGGCGGCCAGGTCGCTGGCCAGGAAGTAGGTGGCTTCGGCAATGTCTTCGGGGAACACGCTGCGTTTGAGCATGGAGCGGTCGCGGTAGAAGGCTTCGAGTTCTTCCTCGCTGATCTTGTTGGCGGCGGCGCGCTCCTGGCTCCAGGCACCCGTCCAGATCTTGCTGCCGCGGATCACCGCGTCGGGGTTGACCACATTGGAGCGGATGCCCAGCGGTGCGCCTTCCAACGCAAAGCTGCGCGAGAGCTGGATCTCGGCCGCCTTGGCCGCGCAGTAGGCGCTGGCCTGGGCGCTGGCCACCATGCCGTTTTTGCTGGCGATATACACCATGGCACCGCCGATGGCCTGGGCCTTCATCAGACGGAAACATTCGCGGCCCACCAGGAAGTAGCCGGTGGCCAGGATGTTCTGGTTACGCATCCACAGCGCCAGGCTGGTGTCTTCGATGGGTGCGGCGGAGGCAATACCGGCGTTGGACACCAGAATGTCTACCCCGCCAAACTCCAGCGTGGCCTGCACGTAGGCGGCAATCACCGAGTCTTCGGACGTGACGTCGCACACCATGCTGCGCACCACGTCTTTGCCGTAGCGCTGGGCCAGCGCGGCGCGGGTGCTTTCCAGCGCTTCCACGTCGATGTCCAGCAGGGCCACGCAGGCACCCTCGTTCAGGAAGCGCTCGACGATGGCGCGGCCAATGCCGCCTGCGCCGCCGGTCACCAGCGCCACCTTGCCGACCAGAGGCTTTGCCTTGGGCATGCGCTGCAGCTTGGCTTCTTCGAGCAGCCAGTATTCGATGTCGAAGGCCTCCTGCTCGGGCAGGCCCACATAGGTGTCGATGGCATTGGCATCGCGCATCACGTTGATGGCGTTGATGTAAAACTCACCGGCAATGCGCGCCGTGGCCTTGTCCTTGGCAATCGACACCATGCCGATGCCGGGCAGCAAAATGATCACCGGGTTGGCATCGCGCAGGGCCGGGCTGTCGGGGCGCTTGCAGCGGTCGTAGTAGGCGGCGTAGTCGGCGCGGTAGGCCGCCAGTTTCTCTTCCAGCGCGGCGGCCAGGGCGGCGCCTTCGAGCTGGTACACGGCGGCTTCCAGGATCAGCGGGCGGATCTTGGTGCGCAAGAAATGGTCGGGGCAGGAGGTGCCCATGGCGGCCAGCGGGGCCAGTTGCACGCTGTTCACAAATTCCATCACCGCAGGCTGGCGGTCTACATGCATCAGCTTGTGGCCGCTCTTGGAAGCCAGGCCGCGCAGCACCGGCAGCACACGGGCCAGGGTGGCGTCTTGCGCGGCGGTGGCCAGCGATGCCCGCGCCACGCCGCCAAAGGCCACGGCCTTGCGGGCTGCGGTCTCGCGGCCCAGCCAGTTTTGCGCATGGGCGATCACACCCACGGTGTTCTCATAGCAGCTCTTGGCCGTGTCGCCCCAGGTAAACAGGCCGTGGCCCGCCAGCACCAAACCGCGCTGGTCGGGGTGGGCCGCCTGGTAGCGCTGCAGCATCAGGCCCAGCTCGAAGCCGGGCTTGCGCCAGGGCAGCCAGCCCACGGTGCCTTCAAAAATCTTGGCGGTCAGCGCTTCGCTGTGGGCCATGGCGGCAATCGCAATCACCGCGTCGGGGTGCATGTGGTCCACATGGGCGAAGGGCAGGTAGGCGTGCAGGGGCGTGTCGATGCTGGCGGCGCGCGGGTTCAGGTTGAAGGTGCAGTGCGGCAGGTAGGCCACCATCTCGTCTTCAAACTGCGGGCCGCGGTACAGCTTTTGCAGCGCATTGAGTTTGTCCATGTACAGGGTGCTGAAGCCGTCGAGCTTCATCGAGCCCACGTCGCCGCCCGAGCCCTTGACCCACAGCACGGTGGCGTCCTGCCCGGTCAGCGGGTCTTTTTGCACCAGCTTGGCCGAGGTGTTGCCACCGCCGTAGTTGGTGATGCGCAGGTCGGAGCCCAACAGGTTCGAGCGGTACAGCAGCAGGCCGGACGCATCCAGTGTGGCCGCATGGGCATCGTTCCAGGTGGGGAAGGGGGCGGTGGTAGGTGTGGACATGAAAGCGGTTCTGGAGTGGAAGGTGTTGCTTGGCTGCAAGTCTAGAAACAGCCGTGCATATCCACAACCAATGCTTATTGATGATTTGACAAAGTTTTTCTTATACTTGGGGACCGCCACCGTAGGGGGTCGCCCCATGGGCGTTTAGGGCCTGAAATGCTGCGTTGCAGCTTAGGGAAACTCCCTGCCAACCCGGTGGCCCCGAGCCGATTTCGCCCACTGTCCAAAGCCCGCATTGCGGGTGAAACCCTGCATGAAAAACACCACCCTGCGCCAGCTCCGTATTTTTGAAGCCGTGGCCACCACGCTGAGCTACTCGCGGGCCGCCGAGCAACTGCACCTGACGCAGCCCGCGGTGTCCATGCAGATCAGCCAGTTGCAGGAAGACGCGGGCCAACCGCTGTTCAGTAAAACCGGCAAACGCCTGGTGCTGACCCCGCCCGGCGAAGCCCTGCTGCGCCACACCCGCCGCATCCTCGACCAGGTGCGCATTGCCGACGAGGCCATGGCCGCCAGCCGCAGCGGCGAGGGCGGCCTGCTGCACCTGGGCGTGGTACCCACGGCACACTACTTTGCGCCCGCGCTGCTCATGGCCTTCAAGGCACGCCACCCCGGCATCCGCTTCAAGCTCACGGTGGAGCGGCGCGACAAGATCCTGGCCATGCTGCAAGACCACCAGCTCGACGTGGCCATCGGCGGCTACCCGCCCAGCGAGGCCGACGTAGAAGCCGAAACCTTCGCCCGCAACCCCCACTGCATCGTCGCCCCGCCCAACCATCCCTTGGCCGCCCAGCGCAAGCTCACCTGGGCGGACTTGCGCACCGAGGACTTCATCTTCCGCGAACCCGGCTCCGCCACCCGGCAGTTTCTGGAGCACCTGCTGCAATCCCAGTCGCTGCAGGTGAACGTGTCGATGGAGCTGTCTGGCAACGAAACCATCAAACAGGCCGTGATGGTGGGCATGGGCATCAGCTTCCTGTCCGCCCACGTGTTCCAGGTCGAGCTGGCCGCGGGGATGTTGGCGGTGCTGGACCTGCAGGACATGCCCAAGATGCTGGACTGGTGTTTGCTGCACCGCCGCGATGCCGTGCCGTCGGATCTGGGGGCGGCGTTTCGGGACTTTGTGCTGGGGGATGGGGCGGGGTTTGCGGAATGTCGGCTGAGCGGGCGGGGGTGAGGGTTAGGGGCTAACTTGGCAGCCTGCGCTTATGGAATGGGCGGGAGCAGCTATGGATTTTGTAGTATGAGCTGTTTGAGAGTGGGTGAGCCGATTGGCGTATCGGCTCACGCCTAGGGCCGATATTGAGCCGATTCCCTTACGTATGGGCCGATGTTGCCGTTGCCTATTTCATGGGCGCCAAGTGCCGTCGAGCAAGCCAAAGTCGTTCTGGCGGGATACCTGCAGTGCCTGGGCTACCTGCTTGCGTTTGTCGCCTTCGGGCGGTGGCCCGGCCACGAACGGACGGGTGGCGCGGGCGGCGATCGGTGCGGGTTGCAGCGGCGGCGAGGGGGACAGCGCGCGGGCACCGCTGTGGGCCAGCCATTCGGGCGTGTGGTGGAAGTTGAGCCGCCCGTTCACCTGCGCCAAATGGGCCTGGCATGCTATGCACCCTCCGAGGCGGATGGCAAACCTTCCACCGCCAGGCAACCTTCCAGCGCCTGCAGCACCCGCAAAATGTGCTCCAGCCGCAGCGTAGGCTTGCCCGCCTCCATCTCCACCACAAAGCGCACGCCTACGCCTTGCAGAAATATCCTGTTCGGGGTGGAGAGGCCCGCACGCCCGCCATTGACGGGACCGGCATGCGCGTTCACCATGCCTATGCTGGAAAGGAGACTCCATGGCTGAGAGCGACAAGGTGTTCGCGGGTTCGATCCCGAAGTTTTACGACACGCTGATGGTTCCGCTGATCTTTGGGGCCTATGCCGCCGACCTGGCCCAGCTGGTCGCGGGCTTTTCGCCCGGCGCGGTGCTGGAGACGGCGGCGGGCAGTGGGGTGGTCACCCGGGCGCTGGCACCCCTGCTCCGGGCCGATGCGCGCTATGTGGTGACCGACCTCAACCAGCCCATGCTCGACTACGCCGCCGCCCGGCAGGGGGTGGATGGCCGCATCGCGTGGCAGCAGGCCGATGCGCTCGCACTGCCGTTCGACGATGCCGCGTTTGACGTGGTGTGCTGCCAGTTTGGTGCCATGTTTTTCCCCAACCGGGTGGCGGGCTACGCCGAGGCGCGCCGCGTGCTGCGGCCGGGCGGGCGTTTTGTCTTCAATGTCTGGGACCGTATCGAGGAGAACGCCTTTGCCGATGCCGTCACCCAAGCCGTCGCCACGCTGTTTCCGCAGGATCCGCCGCGCTTCCTGGCCCGCACGCCGCACGGCTACCACGATACCGCGCAGATTGGCGAGGAGTTGCGCCGCGCAGGGTTCCACCACGTCCAGATCCAGACCCGCGAGAAAGTGAGCCACGCGCCCTCGGCACGCGACGCCGCCACCGCCTACTGCCAGGGCACGCCGCTGCGCAACGAAATCGAGGCGCGCGATGCCAGCCTGCTGCCGCTGGCCACCGACCGCGCAACGCAGGCGATCGCCAGCCGCCATGGCACAGGTCCGGTGGCCGGGAAAATCCAGGCCCATGTGATCGTGGCGTGGGGATAGCGAGATCGCCCAAAACCCTAAAGCCCCTGGGGCATCGCACTGCGGCTACCCTGAGGTCCATTCAGTTTTTGACCCCCACTCCGCCAAGGAAGCCATCGCATGACCGACACCACCGTCTACACGCCCCCCAAAGTCTGGACCTGGGACCAGGAAAACGGCGGGCAATTCGCCAACATCAACCGCCCCGTCGCCGGTGCCACGCATGACAAGCCGCTGCCGGTGGGCAAGCACCCGCTGCAGCTGTATTCGCTGGCCACGCCGAATGGCCAGAAGGTCACGATCCTGCTGGAGGAGCTGCTGGCGCTGGGCCACACGGGTGCGGAATACGATGCCTGGCTGATCCGCATCAACGAAGGCCAGCAGTTTGGCAGCGGCTTTGTGGAGGTGAACCCCAACTCCAAGATCCCGGCCCTGATGGACCGCAGCGGGGCCGAGCCGGTGCGGGTGTTTGAGTCGGGCGCGATCCTGCAGCACCTGGCCGAGAAGTTTGGCGCGTTCTTGCCCGCGGGCGGCGCGGCGCGGGCTGAGTGCCTGTCGTGGCTGTTCTGGCAGATGGGCAGTGCGCCGTTTCTGGGCGGCGGGTTTGGCCATTTTTACGCCTACGCCCCGGCCAAGTTCGAGTACCCGATCAACCGCTACGCGATGGAAGTCAAGCGCCAGCTCGACGTGCTGGACCTCCGCCTGGCCCACCACACCTACCTGGCCGGAGAGGACTACACCATCGCCGACATGGCAGTGTGGCCCTGGTATGGCGGGCTGGTGCTGGGGCAGCTCTACGGCGCGGCCGAGTTCTTGAGCGTGCACGAATACACCCATGTGCTGCGCTGGGCCCAGCAGATCGCTGCGCGCCCCGCCGTACAGCGCGGGCGGATGGTCAACCGCACCTGGGGCGAGCCGTCCGAGCAGTTGCACGAGCGCCATGCGGCCAGCGATTTCGACACGCATACGCACGACAAGCTGGCAGCCAAGGCTTGATTGATATGCTATTGATTCAGTAGCTACTCACGCTGATGAAATAAGCGCTAGAGGCATAAAATGGCCTCAACTAGCGCGTACCGCCCCATGCCACCCGCCCGCACCGTCCCCAAACCCGTGATCGACACCAGCCGCTGCACGGGCTGTGGCTGGTGCGTGCCCACCTGCCACCTGCATTTGCTGTCGCTGGAGCCGCAGGGCTGGAAGAAGTTTTCGGTGCTCAGCGACATCGACGCTTGTACCGGCTGCCGCAAATGCGCGGTGCGCTGCCCGTTCGACGCCATTGCGATGGTGCAAGCCGAGGGCTGAAAACCGCCCCCGTGGGCTTGCGGCCCATTACCGCTGCAAGGCCGCTTCCAGCTCTGCCTTGTTCATTTTGGAGCGGCCCTTCAGGCCCCGCTGGCGGGCTTCGTTGCGCAGTTGCAGCAGGGTACGGCCGCCCGGGCCCTTGTGCGAGCGCAGGCCGCCGCGTCGGCTGGGCGACATGTCGTTGAGCGAGGAGGCGCTGGCCTCCGCCGACTCACCCTGTTGCGCCCGCTCCTTGTTGACGACGCGCGCCGCGATCTCCTCGGCCAGGGGTTCGGGCTTGCCGCGTTCCAGCAGGCTGGTTTTGATATGGCTGTATTGGCGCTCACGTTTGGCGCTCCAGGCTTTGTTCGGCATAGCTGCTCCTTTAAGGGGATAAAAAAGCACCAGGGCTTACCGGCCTTAGAACGCTGCGCGCAGCGCCTCGGTAAGCTTCTCCAAACCCAGCGACACATCGACCAGCGTGTCGTTGAGAAAAAACGTCGGCGTGGCGTGCACGCCGCTGCGGTCGCCTGCGCGGCGGTGTTCTTGCACCCGCTGGGTGTAGATGCGGTCATTCATCTCGCCACGGTAGCGCAGCATGTCCAGTCCTGCGGCTTCGGCATAGCCCGCCAGGGCTTCGGCATCCAGGTGCTGCTTTTGGGCAAACAGCAGGTGGTGCATGGGCCAGAACTTGCCCTGCGCCGCAGCGGCTTCAGCGGCTTCGGCGGCCAATTCGGCTTGCGGGTGCAACTCCATCAGCGGGTAGTGCCTGAACACGAAGCGCAGGCGGTGGCCCTCGGTGTCCACCAACTGGCGCACCAGCGGCTCGGCCTGGATGCACGCCGGGCATGCGTAGTCGCCGTACTCCACCAGCGTGAACCGGGCATCCAGGCGCCCCATCACATGGTCGGCGGCGGACAGGCCCGCTTCGGGGGTGTCGCGGGGGCCTACGCGGGTCATGGCTTTGCCGTCGCAGAGCCGGGCAGCAGCGTGGCCTGCAAGGTGATTTCGGGCACGCTGGCCAAGGCTTTGGATAAGGGGCAATTGTGTTTGGCGGCCAGTGCCAGCGCCTGGAACTGCGCCTCATCCAGACCGGGCACGCTGGCTTTCAGGGTCAGGGCGATCCGGTCGATCCCAAACCCTTCCCCCTGCGGCACCAGGCGCACTTGGGCCTGGGTGTCTACCGTGGCGGTGGCAAAGCCGGCCTTGTCGCAGGCAAACGAAAACGCCATGGCAAAGCAGGCGGCATGCGCGGCCCCCAGGATCTCCTCAGGGTTGGTGCCCTTGCGGTCGTCTTCAAACCGGCTGGCAAAGCCGTAAGGGTAGGCCTGGAGCGCGCCGGTTTCGGTGCTGATCTGTCCCTGGCCTTTTTTGCCGGGGCCTTCCCAATGGACGGTGGCGGTTTTTTCGATCATGGCGGGGCCTTTCGTAGTGATTCCTCCATGGTGGCCGTGCCCGCCGACGGGGTCTGTGCGGCAGCGCACAGAATGCCCCGCGCCGGTTTTACAGGCCCTCGAACAGCCCCCCGACGTCCAGAATGTCGTAGGCGATGTCGGGGCGCTGTTCCAGGCTGCGCTTGATGGCGGCGGGGATGGATTGGCGGGTTTTGCGGCACAGGCCGGGCTGTTCATGCACCAGAATGACGATGCCGCGCAGGCTGCGGACCTCGTTGGGGCTGGTGCCGATGCTCAGCCGGATGCCGAGTTGCTGCTCCATCCGCGCTTCCAGGCGGCGCAGGTCGGCCAGGCTTTCCAGGTTCTCCAGCCGCTGCAGCAGGCGCAGCTCGTCCTCGCGGGTCAGGCGCAGCACGCGCAGGTCGCCCAGCGGGTTTTCCAGCAGCGCGTCGCGCCCGCAGTTGCAGGCACCGGGCGGGCATTGGGTACGAATGGGGGTGGGGGGCACGGCGACGCTCAGGCCTGATCAGGCTTTTATATGAAAAATAGGGCTCTGGTGCTGATGCTAACGGCATAAGCAGCTATCGAATGGATAGCGCGCAATATGTCCCTATTCCAGATGTGCCGCAATCGCCGCTCCCATCTGGGCGGTGGATGCGCTGCCGCCCAGGTCGGGCGTGCACGGCCCGGTGATCAGCACTTTCTCGATGGCTGCGACGATGGCGTCGTGGGCTGCGCGGTGGCCCAGAAAGTCTAGCATCAGCGCACCCGACCACACCATGGCCACGGGGTTGGCGATATTTTTGCCCGCGATGTCGGGGGCCGAGCCATGCACCGGCTCGAACAGCGACGGAAAACTGCGCTCGGGGTTGAGGTTGGCCGACGGCGCCAGGCCGATGGTGCCGGTGCAGGCCGGGCCCAGGTCGGACAGGATGTCGCCAAACAGGTTGCTGGCCACCACCACGTCAAAGCGGTTGGGCTGCAGCACAAAGCGGGCGCTGAGGATGTCGATGTGCTGCTTGTCCACCGCCACGTCCGGGTAGCCCTGGGCCACGGCATCGGCGCGGCTGTCCCACCAGGGCATGCTGATGGCGATGCCGTTGCTCTTGGTGGCGACGGTCAGGTGCTTGCGCGGGCGGCTCTGGGCCAGTTCAAAGGCGTATTTGAGCACCCGGTCGGTGCCAAAGCGCGAAAACACCGACTCCTGGATGACGATCTCGCGCTCGGTCCCCGCATACATGGTGCCGCCCAGGTTGGTGTACTCGCCCTCGGTGTTTTCGCGCACCACGAAGAAGTCGATGTCGCCCGGCTTGCGCCCGGCCAAAGGGCAGGGCACGCCCTCGAACAGGCGCACCGGGCGCAGGTTGATGTACTGGTCGAACTCGCGGCGAAACTTGAGCAGCGAGCCCCACAGCGAGATGTGGTCGGGCACGGTGGCGGGCCAGCCCACGGCGCCGAAGTAGATCGCGTCCATGGGCTGCAGCTGGGCCTTCCAGTCGTCGGGCATCATCTGGCCGGTGCGGGCGTAGTAGCCGCAGTGGGCCCAGTCGAAGGGGTGGAACTCCAGGGCGATGTCGAAGCGCCGGGCGGCGGCCTGCAGCACGCGCAGGCCTTCGGGCATGACTTCCTGGCCAATGCCGTCTCCGGCGATGACGGCGATCTTGTAGGTGGGGGACATGGGGGCGTCTTTCTGGTGGCGGTGCTGGTTGCAGGCCGCATGCTAGACCATCTGCAGGGCGCACCAGGCTAATGGGTAGAGACTTCCAGGGCCGCAAGCTGGGCCTCCAGCGCTTCCACGGGGACGGGGCGGCCAAACAGGTAGCCCTGGAAGTAATCGCAGCCGTGTTTTTGCAGAAAGGCGAACTGCTCTTCGGTTTCTACGCCTTCGGCCATGGTTTCCATCTCCAGCGTGTGCGCCATGGCGATGATGGTGTGCACGATGACCGCGTCGCTAGGCCGAATGCCGATGTTATGCACAAAAGACTGGTCGATCTTGAGCTGGGTGAGCGGCAACTGGGTCAGGGTGCTGAGCGATGAATAGCCGGTGCCAAAGTCGTCCATCGCAAAGCACACACCCATCGCTCGGAGCGCTTCCATCTTGGTCAAGACCTCGGACGTATCGAGCATCACGCTTTCGGTGACTTCCAGCTTCACCAGCGCCGGATTGGCCCCGCTCAGGGCGAAGGCCTGCCGTACCGTGGCAACGAAGTCGGTTTGGTGGAATTGTTTGGCGCTGACGTTGACGGCCATGCACAAATGGCGGGTCAAGGGGTTTTTCTCCCAGGCTTTGAGCTGGGTACAGGCGGTTTCCAGCACCCATTTGCCAATTTGGAGAATGAGCTCGGTTTCTTCGGCCAAGGGGATGAACTCCGCGGGCGACACCATGCCCCGGTCGGGATGTTGCCAGCGCACCAAAGCTTCTACGCCCATGATGCGGCGCTGGCGGTCCCTTTGGGGCTGGAAAAAAAGGTGCAGCGCGCGGTGCTTGACCGCATGGCGCAGTTCGTTTTCCATGGCGACATGCCGGTTCACCGCCGTCTGCATCGTGGCATCAAAAAAACGCAAGGTGTTGCGCCCCGCTTTTTTGGACTGGTACATGGCCAGGTCGGCATGCTGCAGCAGGTCGGCGGCGGTTTCGCTCTGGACATACAGGTCGATGCCGATACTGGCCGTACATCGGAAGTGGTATTCGCCCAGGTCGAAGGGTTGGGCCAGTTGCGCCAGTATTTTTTCGGCCAGGTGCACCGCCTTGGCTGCCGCTTCCAGGCGTTCTGCACCGAGGTCTTCCAGCAGAATGGCAAATTCGTCTCCGCCCATGCGGGCCACGCTATCGCCTTCGCGCACGGCCTGGCGCAATCTACGGGCGGTTTCCACCAGCACCTGGTCCCCGGCTTCGTGGCCACAGGTGTCGTTGATGTGCTTGAAATGGTCCAGGTCAATGAACAACACCGCGCCGTGCAAGCCGCTGCGCCGGGCTGTTGCCACCGCCTGGTTCAGCCGGTCCAGCAGCAACCGGCGGTTGGGCAGCTGGGTGAGCGCATCGTGGTAGGCCATGTAGGCGATCTGGTCCTGGGCGCGTTTGCTGGCGGTGATGTCGATAAAGCTGCCGACATAGTGGGTGACCTCACCGCACGCGTCTGTCACCGTGGAAACGCTCAGCCACTCGACAAATATCTCGCCGCTTTTGCGCCGGTTCCAAATCTCGCCGCTCCAGGTGCCCTGGGCGTTCAGCGATGCCCACATGGCCTGGTAGAAGTCCTTGGAATGGCGCCCCGAGCTCAGCATGCGGGGCGTCTGCCCCTGGACTTCCTCTGCGGAGTAGCCGGTGAGCTCGGTGAATGCGCGGTTGACCTGCAGGATGCGCTGGTAGCGATCGGTGATGAACATACCCGACAGCGACTCAAAGGCTGCCGCCGACACCCGCTGCTTGGCCTGGAGCACCTGGTTTTCTGTCAGGTCGAACATCAGTGCGCGGCAGACCTTGGAGTCGCACTCCAATTCACCGGTGCTGCTCAAGGTAATCGGCATGCAGGTTCCGTCCCTGCGCACCAGTTCCAGCTCCAGGGCCTGGTCTGCGCTGGACGAGTTCGCTGCGTTCATGCGGAATTTGTCCTGGCTTGCCGGTGTTAGAAAGTCAACCAGCTTCTTTTTGCCGATGACTTCTTCGCTGGCGTAGCCTAGCCAGGCCAGTTCGAGGGCATTGATCGACAGGTAGGTACCGTCGGCATCGAGCGTATGGCTGCCAAATGGCACGCGTCCGAACAGGTGGTTGATCTCCCGCTCCATGGCGAGCAGCCTGTCGGTGAGACGTGCCACAGTGGAGTCTGTCATTTCCGGAGAAGCGAAGACTGTGGCCATAGGTACTACCGCGCGGCTTCAGGTGCTCTGGTGGAGCACAACGGCCAGATACCGCCCAGTATGCGGCACCGCTGGCTTTGCCAAGGAGTCTGCATGGAATCGCATGGGGATCCGCCTGCTTATTTTCTGACCGATTTGGCGATCAAGTTGGCCTCATTCGCCATTTTGGCGGCCGTGGCCGCAGCGGCTGTAGCCCGCGACGTGGCGCTGGCGGCTTCCGCCGACGCCTGCAGCGCCGTCTCTTCCGCCTGGAACGCTGCCGCAGACGCGGAGGCGGAGGCGGCTGCGGATGCCGCTGCAGCAGCCTCGGATGCGGCTACGGCGGCAAGCATGGCGGCTTCGGCGGCAGATTCGGTGGCCTCGATGATCGGAACGATCGAGGCTTCCTTGGCGGCCTTTTTCGCACTCTGGCTTGCCAGGGCCGATTTTTCTGCCGCCACTGCGGCCCGCATCGCGGCCTCCAGTGCGCTGGCCGTCAAGGATTTCATCGAGGTCAAGGCCGCCGTATAGCGTTTGTTGACGATCAGGTAGCCCTCCCGAAGAACCTGTATGTCGTTTTCCAGTTCTGCCAGTTTTCCGAATATCTTTTGTTCAGATTCCGAGGTCATGTTGCTCTCCATCTGTTTCAAATCTTTAACCAATCTTGTGATTTTATGACTCTACGCCCCATCCACAGGAATGTATGCGATTCCGAGAAATTGAAACCAATGGTATTCCCCGCCTGGGGTCGGATAGGGCGCGTCAGGGGCGATTTGCTATATATTAAATAGCTGCTTACGCTTGTCAGATAAGCGCAGGCAGCTATTTTCTTATAGAACACTCATTGTGCGTTGATCGTCTCGGCATGGTGGCAGGCGACCTCGCGCCCCAGCAGGGGACGCAGCAACGGTTCTTCGGCCGAACACCGTGCGGTGGCGTACGGGCAACGCTTGTGGAAGGCGCAGCCGCTGGGTGGGTTCAGCGGGCTGGGTAGCTCGCCGGTAATCTTGATCTTCACCCGGCGCTGGCTGCGGTCGATGGACGGGGTGGCCGACAGCAGGGCCTGGGTGTAGGGGTGCAGCGGGCGCTCGAAGATCAGGCCCTTGGCACCCACCTCGACCGCGCGGCCCAGGTACATCACCATCAGGTCATTGGCCACGTGCTCCACCACCGCCAGGTTGTGCGAGACAAACACGTAGGCGGTGTTGAACTCTTCCTGCAGGTCCATGAACAGGTTCAGCACCTGGGCCTGGATGGACACGTCGAGCGCTGACGTGGGTTCGTCGGCCACCAGGATCTTGGGCTGCAGAATCATGGCGCGGGCAATCGCGATGCGCTGGCGCTGGCCGCCCGAGAACATGTGCGGGTAGCGCTGCGCGAACTCGGGGCGCAGGCCCACGCGGCGCATGGTGTCATGGACCTTGGCGGTGCGCTCGGCGGCGGTCAGCTTGGTGTTGAGCAGCAGCGGCTCGGCCAGCTGGTCGGCGATCTTCTGGCGCGGGTTCAGCGAGGCGTAGGGGTTCTGGAACACCATTTGCACCTTGCTGCGCATGGCTTTGCGCTGGGCGCTGCTGGCGCTGTCGAGTGCCTGGCCGTCCATCACCAGCGTGCCGGAAGTGGGGGCTTCGATCAGCGTCAACTGGCGCGCCAGCGTGCTTTTGCCGCAGCCGGACTCGCCCACCACGGCCAGGGTTTTACCGGCCTGCAGCTGGAAGGAAATGCCGTTGAGCGCCTTCACCTGCAGCCTGGGCTTGAACGCCCCCTGGGCCACGCCGTAGTAGCGGGTGAGGTTCTGGGCTTCTAAAACAACCGTACTCATGCGGCCACCTCTTCAGTCAAAGGGAAGAAGCAGCGCACGCCAAAGCCGTTGTGTTGGGCCAGCGCGGGGCGCTCGGTGGTGCAGCGGTCTTGCACGCGGGGGCAGCGCGGCGACAGCAAACAGCCCCTGGGGCGGTCGTACTGGCCGGGCACCATGCCTTTGAGGGTGCTGAGGCGGCGCGCGCCGTGGCTGCGCTCGGGCACGGCCTGCAGCAGCGCGTCGGTGTAAGGGTGGGCGGGGTGGTCGAACAAATGGGCCACGCTGCCGGTTTCTACGACCTGGCCCGCGTACATCACGGCCACGCGGTGGGCCACTTCGGCCACCACGGCCAGGTCGTGGGTGATCATCACCAGGGCCATGTTGTGGGCTTTTTGCAGATTGACCAGCAGGTCCATGATCTGCGCCTGGATGGTCACGTCCAGCGCGGTGGTGGGCTCGTCGGCGATCAGCAGGCGCGGCTTGCAGGCGATGGCGATGGCGATCATCACCCGCTGGCTCATGCCGCCCGAGAGCTGGTGCGGGTACACATCCAGGCGGCTTTTGGCGGCGGGGATTTCCACCATCTCCATCAGCTCCACCGCGCGGGCGGTGGCCGCCGCTCCGCGCAGGCCCATGTGCTGCTTGAGCACTTCGATGATCTGGTAGCCCACGGTGAAGCTGGGGTTGAGCGAGGTCATCGGGTCCTGGAAGATCATCGCCATGTCCTTGCCCAGCAGCTTGCGGCGCTGGGCGGGGGTGATGGTCAGCAGGTCTTGGCCGTCGAAGTTCAGGGTATCGGCGGTGATGCGGCCCTGGCCGTCGAGCAGGCCCATCAGGGCCATCATGGTGACCGATTTGCCGGAGCCGGATTCGCCGACGATGCCGACGATTTCGCCTTGCGAGACCGTCAGGTCCAGCCCGTCCACGGCCCGGAAAGCCCGGCCTAGGGGGCCGAACTCTACGGAGAGATTTTTGATTGTGAGCAATGCCATCGTGGTTCTTTGTAGTTTTATGCGGCGGTCTTGAGCTTGGGGTCGAGCGCGTCGCGCAAGCCGTCGCCCATCAAATTGATGGCCAGTACCGAGAACAGAATCGTCAGCCCGGGCAGGGTGACGACCCACCAGGCGCGCTCGATGTAGTCACGGGCCGAGGCCAGCATGGTGCCCCACTCGGGCGCAGGCGGTTGTACGCCCATGCCCAGAAAGCCCAGAGCCGAGATTTCCAGAATCGCCGCCGAAAAGCCCATGGTGGCGTGCACGATCAGCGGGGCCATGCAGTTGGGCAGCACGGTGACAAACATGATGCGCAGCGTGCCCGCACCGGATAGCCGGGCGGCGGTGACGTAGTCGCGGTTCAACTCGGTCATGGCCGAGGCACGGGTGAGCCGCACGTAGGCGGGCAGCGACACCACGGCAATCGCCACCAGCGCGTTGCCCAGCCCGGGGCCGAGGATGGCCACAATCGCCACCGCCAGCAGCAGGGCGGGCAGGGCCATCATGATGTCCATGATGCGCATGACGACGGAGTCCAGCGCACGGCCAAACGTGGCGGCTACCAGCCCCAGCACCACGCCAGGAATCAGCGCCAGCAGCACCGAACAAAAGCCGACGAACAGCGACAGCCGCGCGCCATGGATCAGGCGCGAGAGGATGTCGCGGCCCACCTCGTCGGTGCCCAGCAGGAACTGCGACGAACCTCCGTCCACCCAGGCGGGCGGGGTAAGGAAGTGGTCGCGGAACTGCTCGATCGGGTTGTACGGTGCCACCCAGGGCGCAAACAGTGCGGCCAGGGCGACGATGGCCATGAACACCAGGCCAACGACCGCGCCCTTGTTCTTGGTGAAGCCGCGCCAGAACTCCTGCCAGGAGGAGGGCGGCGCGCCGGGTGCGAGCTCCAGTTCGTCGGTCACTGAAGGGGTGGGGAGAGAGGTTTGCATGTTGTTTTACTTGTTGTGCCGGATGCGCGGGTTGGCCACGCCATACAAAATATCGACCACAAAGTTGGTCACGATGACCAGGGTGGCCACCAGCAAAATGCCGCTTTGCACCACGGGGTAGTCGCGCCGCCCGATGGCATCGATCAGCCACTTGCCGATGCCGGGCCAGGAGAAGATGGTCTCGGTCAGTACCGCGCCGCCCATCAGCGTGCCCACCTGCAGGCCAATCACCGTCAGCACCGGAATCAGCGCATTGCGCAGGGTGTGGATGAACACCACGCGGGCAGGCGACAGGCCCTTGGCGCGGGCGGTGCGCACATAGTCTTCGCGCAGCACTTCCAGCATGCTGGAGCGCGTCATGCGGGCAATCACCGCCAGCGGAATGGTGCCCAGCACGATGGTCGGCAGGATCAGGTGCTTGGCCGCGTCCCACAGCGCCCCGGCGTTCAGGCTGGGGTCGGCCCGCTGGGCGCGCCAGGCATCGATGAGCATGAAGCCGGTGTCGGGCGGAATGTCGAACATCAGGTCAATGCGGCCCGACACCGGGGTCCAGCCCAGGCCGCTGGAGAACAGCATGATCAGCATCAAACCCCACCAGAAGATGGGCATGGAGTAGCCCGTCAGCGCCAGGGTCATCACGCCGTGGTCCAGAAACGAGCCGCGTTTGACCGCCGCCGTCACCCCGGCCACCACGCCCACCACCAGCGCAAACAGCAGTGCCATGACGGCCAGCTCCAGCGTGGCGGGGAACAGGATCTTGAATTCGGTCCACACCGGGTTCTGGGTCTTGAGCGAGGCGCCCAGGTCGCCGTGCAGCAACTGGCCCAGGTAGTGGAAGTACTGCACCGGCAGCGGCTGGTCCAGGCCCAGCTGCTTGAGGGCGGCAGCGTGCATCACCGGGTCGATCGAGCGCTCGCCCATCATCACTTCGATGGGGTCGCCGGGGATCATGCGGATCAGTGAAAAAGTCAGCAGGGTGATGCCGAAGAAGGTCGGCACCAGCACGGCGAGGCGTTTGAGGATGTAGAAGAACATAAGGCTGCTTAAAACGAAAAAGCAAGGTGGCAAACCATGTTCACCACCTTGCTTTCTTTACCGACACAAAAGGCTTACTTGTTGCTCACACCGGCAAAGTCAAACACTGCAAAGGGACTGATCTTCAGGCCGTCTACGCCTTTGGCCATGGGCAGGCTGACGGTGGAGTGGGCGATGGTGGACCAGGGCATGTCGCGCTTGAAGACTTCCTGCGCCTTCATGTACAGCGTGGTGCGCTCTTTGGGGTCCAGGCTGTTGCGGGCCTTCAGCACCAGGGCGTCAAACTCCTTGCTGCAGTAGCGCGAGTAGTTGGAGCCGCCCACGGCTTCGCAGGTCAGCAACACGCCCAGGAAGTTGTCGGGGCTGGCGTAGTCGCCGCTCCAACCCACCAGGCCGGCATCGTGTTCACCGGCCTTCATGCGCTTCAAGTACTCGCCCCACTCGTAGCTGACGATCTTGGCCTTGACACCGATCTTGGCCCAGTCGGACTGGATCATTTCGGCCATCAGCTTGGCATTGGGGTTGTAGGGGCGCTGCACGGGCATGCTCCACAGCGTGATTTCAAAGCCGTCGGGGTAGCCCGCTTTTTTCAGCAGCGCCTTGGCTTTTTCGATGTCCATGGGCGGGTTCTTCAGCGCCGGGTTATACGACCACAGCGACGAAGGGAAGGGGTTGCTGGCTTCCTGGCCCTGGCCCTGGTAGACCGCGTCGATGATGGCCTTGCGGTTGATCGCCATGTCGAGCGCCTGGCGTACTTCGAGCTTGCCAGTGGTGGCTTTTTCGGTGTTGTACGACAGGTAGCCGATGTTGAAACCGGGGGCGGTGATGACCTTCAGCTTAGGGTCGGCCTTCAGGGCGGCCAGGTCTTGGGGCTTGGGATAGGACATGGCCTGGCATTCACCGGCCTTGATCTTTTGCGCGCGCACGGCACCGTCGGTGGTGATGGCAAAAATCAGGTTGTCCAGCTTCACATCCTTGGGGTTCCAGTACTGCTTGTTGCCCGCGTAGCGGATTTGCGAGTCTTTCTGGTAGCGCTTGAGGATGTACGGGCCGGTGCCCACGGGCTGCTGGTTGATCAGCGCGGGTGTGCCCGCGGCCAGCAGCTTGTCGGCATGCTCGGCGGACAGGATGGA
This sequence comes from Rhodoferax sp. WC2427, assembly GCF_040822085.1. Taxonomy (NCBI): domain Bacteria; kingdom Pseudomonadati; phylum Pseudomonadota; class Betaproteobacteria; order Burkholderiales; family Comamonadaceae; genus Rhodoferax; species Rhodoferax sp. WC2427. The sequence continues at coordinate 1,645,988 of NZ_CP162006.1, forward strand.
GAACACCGGCATGGCGATCTTGGCCAGCAGGTCAGGGTCGGGCTTTTTCAGCAGGAAGACGACCGTGTTTTCGTCGGTCTTGCGCACTGAAGCCACATTGCTGTCCAGGCCCGTGTCACCGGCGTAGGGGTACTGCGCGGGGTAAGCCTTGGCGAATGCGTTGCCCTTGTCGAACATGCGCATGAACGTGAATACCACGTCGTCGGCATTGAAATTGCGGCTGGGGGTGAAGAACTCGGTGGTGTGGAACTTCACGCCCTTGCGCAGGTGGAAGGTGTAGGTCAGGCCGTCGGGCGCGGTGTCAAACGACTCGGCCAGGGCGGGGACCACCTTGGTGGTGCCGCGCTCGAACTCGACCAGGCGGTTGAACAGGGCCATGCCTGCGGCATCGAAGGTTTGGCCGCCGGTGTATTGCGCAGTGTCAAAGCCTTCGGGGCTGGCCTCGGAACAGTAGACCATGGTGCCTGCGGCGTGGGTTGCCAAGGCTGCGACGGTCAGGCCCAGGGCCAGAACCAGTTTGCTCAAATTTTTCATGTTGCTCCAAATAGATCAAAACGCAAAGGCAGACGTGCACCTCGATGGTGCTCGAATCGTGCGGCACGGGGATTGGTACATACCCCAGCGTCTGCCAGCCGAATTATCAGCAGGTTCTATGCCACGGATGGGGCCAACGTCGCCTGCGCGTCACCAGGTTTGAGATCGATTTTTTTGTATTATTTTGTAATAAATAATATTTTTGCATACAATTTGTTTTATTAAATTTATGATCTGTGACCAGTTCGCAGACCCTCAATGCCGGAAAACTGAACCCCACGATGCTCGATGTATGGCTGCCCTTGCTGCAAGAACAGTTTCGCAATTACCCCGTGCTGATGCTGCAGGCTGCAGCCATCGTCGGTGTTTTGAGTACCGTGCTGGGCCTGCGGCGCAAAACCGCGCCGCTGCTGGGTTCGGGTGGCGTGGCGTACGGCTGGGCGCTGGGCATTTCCGGGTTCTTGCTGGTCGGCCTGGCATTTGACTTTCTGGCGCTGCCCTCAAAACCTTATCTCAATACCGACGTGCTTTTCCTGGGCGGCCTGTTTGGCGGCTGGCCGGGGGGTGCCATCTGTTGGGCGTGCATGGTGTGCGCCCGCCTGCTGTTCGGCGGGCTCACCAACGGCTTTACCGCCGCCATCGACATGGCTGTCCTGGCCCTGGGCGGCATCCTGATGCACCGCTGGGCGGCGGGTAAAAAGTTGGTGGAACTGTCGCTACGCGATGTCTGGGTGGTGTGGCTGGCCAAGATGGCGTTCAGTCTGGGGTCGGTGGTGGCGATTGGGGGGCTGGGGCTGATTCCCGGCAAGACCAACCAGAACCTGCTGGTGTTGCGCCTGCTGGGGGCGGCGCTGTCCTGGGCGATCCTGGGCGGCCTGCTGGTGCTGCTGCGCCGCGAAGCGCGCGATCGCGAGGTGGCCGAGCGGGCCCAGGCCCAGGAGCGCACCGACCCGCTCACCGGTTTGCCCAACCGCCGGGCCTTGCGTGAACACCTGGATGCCTTGGCGACCCGCGCGGGCGAGGGGGCCAGCAGCGTGCTGACCCTGGAGCTGTCCAACCTGGGCGAGATGGTGCGCCTGCACGGACATGGCTGGTCCGACCAGTTCTGGGGCCAGCTGGTGGCGGCCGTGCGCGCCCATGCGCTGACCTGCCCCCTGCAACCCTACGATCCGCACTACTTCATGCTGTCCGACCTGACCCTGTCCATCGTGCTGCGCGGGGTGACGCTGGAGAAACTGCAGTACACCGGCATGGCCGACCATTTTTATGCCGAGCTGTCCGACTACCTGCTGCGCACCCGCGCGGGCGAGGCTGCACCCCGTCTGCGCATGGGGGTGGCCATGGGCAACGACGGCACGCACAAGTCGGCCGATGCCATCTTGCGCAACCTCAGCCTGGCGCTGCAAAGCGATGCCCGGCCGCTGCGCTACTTTCACCGCTCGTTCGAAGAAAAAGCGCTGCTGGACGAAAAGCTGCGGGCCATGCTGGTCGGCTGGATCAGCGCGGGCCGGGCACCCCTGGCCTACCAGCCCAAGTGCGATCTGCGCACTGGCCAGGTGCTGGGGGCAGAAGCCCTGCTGCGCGCCAAGGACGCGAGCGGGCACCCGATTTCGCCACCGCTTGTGCTGGAGGTGGCGGCGCGCAACCAGCTGCTGATTGAATTCGAGTGGTGCACGGTGGAGACCGTGGTGCACGCCATCGGCGTTGGGCTGGCGGCCCAGCGGCCCTTGCCGCTGGCGGTCAACGTGTCGGCGGCTTCGCTCACCGTGCCGGGGTTTGGCCTGCGGGTGGTGTCGCTGCTGCGCCGAACCCGCACCCCTTGCGATTTGCTGACCGTGGAGGTGACCGAGAACAGCCCGGTGCCCGATATCGACACCGTGGGCGAAAGCATGGCGGCCATGGCCAGCGCCGGGGTGAAGCTGTCGCTGGACGACTTCGGCACCGGCTACTCGGGCCTGTCCATGCTGGCCAAGTTCACGTTCACCGAGATCAAGATCGACCAAAGCATGGTGGCCCGGCTGGAGCAGCCCCGCATGCAGGCCGCCGTGTCGCTGGCCCAGGAAAGCGCCGTGCGCTACCACGCCAGCCTGGTGGCCGAGGGCGTAGAAACGCCCATGCAGATCGAGCGCCTGTACGCGCTGGGCATCCGCTGCGGACAGGGCTACCACTTTGCCCGCGCCATGGAACTGGCCAGCCTGCTGGCCTGCGGCCGCCTTCCCCACGGCGTGCCCGTGGTGGCCGAACCGGTCTCCCAGTGGTAAGACGGTTGCTATTGAATCAGTAGCTGCTTACGCCGATACCATAAGCGCTGGCGCCTTATTTTTCATAAATTTCAGCGGGCTGCCGCCCTGCCGCTTTGGATGCGCCCGGGCTTGGCAGCAGACGCTCGGCGGCCATTCGGTCAATGGGCGATGGGTACGCCCGCCATCAGCTTGCGCATTTCAAACGCCTTGCGGGCCATCGCCACCAATTGGTTTTCGGTCGGGTGGTCCACCACCTCATAGCCCACGATCTGCGGGGCGAGGAGGGGGCGGTGCTTTTCGGCGTAATGCCGAAAATCGGCGGTGGCAGTGTGCGAGCCGGTCACCAGCACCTGCTGGACGCCGTCCAGCGCGTCGCAGACTTCGCCGAAGAATTCGTGCACGGTGCGGACGCCGCTGTTGTGCTGGCCGGTGGGGTGCTTGTGGGCCTGGATGCGCTGCGGTAGCACCTGCTCGGCATTGAATTGCACTACCAGGGCGGATTGGTGGTCGGTCAGTACGACGGCATGGAACAGCGGCATATCAAAGTTTCCTTTCAAAAATCGAGGCACAGGCCACGCAACGCAGAGACTGGGGCTCCACGCGCAGGCGTTCAAAGGGTATGGGCTGCGCGCAGTCCACGCAGGTGCCAAAGTGGGTGTCTTGCAGGTGTTGCTCGGCCCGGTTGATGGCCGCCAGCTCGCGCACGTCCATGTCGGTCAAGGCCATGTCGACCTCGCGTTCGCCCGCGTTTTGCGGGAAGTCGTCGCTGCCCTGTGCCAGGGCGTCCTGGGCGTGGTCGACCCGGGACTGACCGTTGTTGTGTTGCGCCAGATCGCTTTGCAGCGCAAGTCGGCGCGCCTGCAAGGCGCTGCCAATCGTGTGGAGCTGCTCTGGACTGAGGTGGTTGTGCATGGTGGTCTCCTGTGTTTGCATCATGGGCGCGGAGGGGCGGCAGGGTACTGATACAGATCAATGGCGGGCCAGTAAACATCGCCGGATTTGGCCGCAACCTGGGTAGGGAGATGCGTTTTATTGCTATTTAAATCGTAGCTTCTTACGCCCAATGGATAAGCGTGAGCGGCTATTTTTATTGGTATTGTTGATGCGCTGCACTAATTCGCCTGCGGTGCGATACTTGCCGTCCCCCCTACAACGAGACACGCACCATGCAATACCGCCCCCTTGGCCGCACCGGCTGGAACATCTCAACCGTCAGCTTCGGCGCCTGGGCCATTGGTGGCACCTGGGGCGAGGTCAGCGACGCCGAATCCATGGGCGCGTTGCACCGCGCGCTCGACCTGGGCGTGAACTTCTTTGACAGTGCCGACGTCTACGGCGATGGCCGCAGCGAGCGCCTGCTGGCCCAGCTCAAGCGCGAACGCAGCGAACCCTTCTTTATTGCCACCAAGGCCGGCCGCCGCCTGAACCCGCACGTGGCGGGCGGCTACAACCGCGAGAACCTGACCGCCTTTGTGGAACGCAGCCTGGTGAACCTGAACACCGACGCACTCGACCTGCTGCAACTGCACTGCCCACCCACCGACGTCTACTACATGCCCGAAGTGTTTGGCGTGCTGGACGACCTGCAAAAGGCCGGCAAGCTGCGCCACTACGGCGTGAGCGTGGAGAAGGTGGAAGAGGCGCTGAAGGCCATCGCCTTCCCCGGCGTGCAAACCGTGCAGATCATCTACAACCTGTTTCGCCAGCGCCCGGCCGATCTGCTGTTTGAGCAAACCCAGAAGCGCGGCGTGGGCATTCTGGCGCGGCTGCCGCTGTCCAGCGGTTTGCTCAGCGGCAAGATGACCGCCGACAGCCATTTCGAAGCCGACGACCACCGCCTGTTCAACCGCGAGGGCGCGGCCTTCGACAAGGGCGAAACCTTCTCCGGCCTGGACTACGCCGTGGGCCTGCAGGCCGTGGAAGCCATGCGCCCCCTCGTGCCCGAGGGCATGACCATGGCGCAAATGGCGCTGCGCTGGATCCAGATGCACCCGGCCGTCACCTGCAGCATCCCCGGCGGCAAGCGCGCCTCCCAGGTGGCCGATAACGTGGCCGCCGCCGACTTGCCCGCCTTGAGCGACAGCACCATGCAGGCCCTGGCCGCGGTGTACGAGCGCTTTGCCAAGCCCCTGGTGCACCAACGCTGGTAAGGCGAATATGACCACCGAAACCATCGGCTTCATCGGCCTGGGCCTGATGGGCCACGGCATGGCTAAAAACATCGTGGACAAGGGCTATGCGCTCACGGTCTACGCCCGCAGCGATTCCGAGGCGGTCACCGACCTGCTGCAGCGCGGTGCCGCCCGGGCCGACTCGCCCCAGGCACTGGCCGCACAGGCCACGGTGGTGTTCTTGTGCGTGACCGGCTCCCAGGACGTGGAGGCGCTCATTCGTGGGCCGAACGGCCTGGCCAGCGGCCTGCGCCCGGGGTCGGTGCTGGTCGACTGCTCCACCGCCGACCCCACCTCCACCGTGGCCCTGGCCGTCGAGTTGGCCGCCATCGGCGTGACGCTGGTGGACGCGCCCCTGAGCCGCACGCCCAAAGAGGCCTGGGCCGGCACGCTGGACACCATGGTCGGGGCCGACGCCGCCACCTTTGCGCGCATCCAGCCGATTTTGGCCACCTGGGCCGGGCGCATCGTGCACATCGGCGCGCTGGGCGACGGCCACCGCATGAAGCTGGTGAACAACTTCATCTCGCTGGGCTACGCCGCGCTGTACGCCGAGGCCCTCACCGTGGCCCAGGCCGTGGGCATCGCCCCCGAGCGCTTCGACGCCGTGGTCCGCGGTGGCCGCATGGATTGCGGCTTCTACCAAACCTTCATGGACTACACCCTGAATGGCAACCGGGAGGCGCACAAGTTCACCCTGAAAAACGCCTACAAGGACCTGCGCTACCTCGGCTCCATGGCCGACGCGGCGGGTATCGCCAACAGCCTGGGCAATGCCGTCAAAAACAGCTTTGGCCTGGCGCTGGCAAATGGCGGCGAAGACCTGTTTGTACCCATGCTGCCAGAGCTGGTGGGCCGGTTGAACGGGGTGGATCTGGTGCCGGGTGCGGTGAAATAGACCCGTCCGGGCTGCTTCGGTGCCCAAAAAGCACCCATGCTCGGTTAAAGTCTTGCCGTACAACGGCGTGCCCCTGCCGCCGAATGGATTTCACCGATGGATGCGAAGCGAGACCCCGTGCGATGACGCAGCAAGCGACCATTTCTAGTGAACAGACCATTGCCACCGCGCCCAGCCTGCCACTGTTGCGCGCGGTAGCCGACACCCTGGACAGTTTGGGCGTTGCCGTGTGCGTGTTTGACGATACCGACCACACCCTGCTGTGGAATGGCAGCTTCCTCAAGTTCTTCCCCGAGCATGCCGGGCAGGTCCACGCCGGGGAGCCCTACCGCGCCAACCTGCGCCGCTTCTACCAGGGCCGGCTGGCGGCGGACGAATTGGCGAAGATCGACAAGTACATCGACAGCGGGATCGCCCGCCACCGCACCCAGCAGCGCCCCTTTGCCTTTGAGCACCTGGGCGTGCGCCTCTGGGTGGCCTCGCTGCCCCTGCCCGGCGTGGGCCGCATCCGCATCTGGCAGGCACACACCTCGGCGACCGACCCGCAGGGCCCGACCATTCTGGCCACCACCGCCATTGACGGCGCAGCCCTGTTTGATTACGTGGCCGACGGTGTGATGGTCACCGGGGCCGATGACCGCATCCTCTGGGCCAACGCACCGTTTGTGCAGCTGTACGGCCTGCCCAGCCGCACGGCCGCCACCGGCGCGCACCTGGAATGGGTGTACCGCACCGCCTGGCAGGGTCAGGAGCCGCAGAGCCCGGCTCTGTTTGACGCGGGCTTGCTGACCCTGGCGGAGCACACCCACTTCACCGGGTCACCGTTTGAGCTGCCCCTGCCGGGTGCCCGCTGGAGCCGGGTGATCGGGCAGCGCAGCCCGGACGGCAAGGGCTTCTGGGCGCACGTCGACATTACCGTGCTCAAAGGCCAGCAGCAGCAACTGCTGGAGGCCGAGCGCCGCGCCCGCGAGAGCGAGGCCATCCTGCAAGAGAAGTCGGCCCTGCTGGAGGCCACATTGGCGACCATGGAGCAGGGCGTGATGATGGTCAACGCCGAGCGCGTGGTGGTGGTCTGCAACCGGCGCGCCCGGGAGCTGCTCAACCTGCCCCAAAGCCTGGTCGACAGCCGCCCTACGCTGGACGCGCTGGCCGACTACCAACTGGCCTCGGGCGAGCTGGTCCAGGTGCCGGACGAGGTGCTGGCCACCGTGCGCACCGGCGATATCTTTGACCGGCCCTATGCCTACGACCGCACCTGCCGCGACGGCCGGGTGGTGGAAATCCACAATATTCCGATGGCGGGCGGCGGCGTGCTGCGCACCTACACCGACATCACCGAGCGGCGCCGTGCCGAAGAACGTATCCGCCACGTGGCCCGCCACGACGGCCTGACCTCGCTGGCCAACCGCGAGGTCTTTCTGGAGAGCCTGGCGGCAGCGGCCGCCGCCGCAGTCCCCGGCACGGTCGGGTTTGCCGTGCATTTCATCGACATCGACCGCTTCAAACCCATCAATGACCACTACGGCCACGCCATCGGCGACAAGGTACTGGCGTTGATTGCCGAGCGCATGCGCACCGTGGCCCGCGACGGCGATGTGGTGGCCCGCATGGGCGGCGATGAATTTGCGGTGCTGCAGTGCCGGGTGGAGCAGAACGAGCAGGCGCGGGGCCTGGCGTACCGCATGCTGGAGGGCATAGGCCGCGACATGGAGGTCGAGTCGCACCAACTGCAGGTGGGCGCGTCGATCGGCGTCGCCCTGTACCCCAGCGCAGGCCTGGATGCCGACACCTTGCTGCGCAACGCCGATGCCGCCATGTACGCCGCCAAGGCCCAGGGGCGCGACTGCGTGCGGGTGTTCGGGGACCACGACAATCCGGCATCGGTGTACTAGGGTCCCAGCTATGCTCCTGTTTTGATAGCTTCTTACGCTGATTCCGTCAGCGTAAGGGCCCGATTTTTCTTAAATCCGGGGGCGGTCCGCTCAGGCCATCAACTCTGCCAGCTGCGCCCGCAGCGCGGCGTTCTCTGCCGTCAGTTCGGCCACGGTCTGCTTCAGGCGGGCAATGATGCCCTCGGGGGAGTCCGGCTCGGTGCGCTCCACGGCCTTGGCGGCGCGCACCTGGCGGGCGGCCTGCTGCAGCTCTTTCTTGCCCCCGGCGGCGGCGGCCATCTGCGCCTCGGCGGGCAGGGTCGCCACGGTGGCGGCGGTGCTGATGGAGATGGTGCCGGCTTTCACGGCGGCCACCAGCTCGGGCGCAGCCGACTTCTGGATTTTCTCGATCTGCGTGAACGTGCTGTTGCTGATGCGTGCCGACTTGGCCAGCGCCTCGCGGGTCAGCACGGGCTCGGCAGCGGGGGCCACTGCCGCAGGCGTTGCCGATTCCTCCCACGGCGCGGTGGCGCTGGCGGGGGCTTCGGTTTTGGCGGGCTGCTCGCGCCCGGCCAGGATGTCTTTCTTGCGCAAGGCCAGCACGCCACGCTGGAAGTCCGACACGCTGCGCCGCCCCAGGTGCTGGTCGATCATCCACAGGTGCACATCGTCCAGCGTCTGGAACGCGGTGTTTTGCACGGTGTTGAACGGGATGTTGTGCGCGCTGCAAATGCCGTAGCGGTTGTGCCCATCCACCAGCACATCGCCCCACAGCACCAAGGCGTCGCGGCAGCCCTCGGCCAGGATGCTGCGCTCCAGCGCGGCGTGCTCGTCAGGGGTGAGCGGGTCGATATAGGCCAGCAAGTCGTCATTAACCGTGATGTTCATTTTTTAGCGGAGTCTGCAATCAAAGGGGGCGCGATTGTAGAAGCCGCCAGAACGTGAAATTTGCCCGCTGTTTATGTAACACTTTGTGAAACAATGCGTTCGCAGCCCGAGGAAAACCATGTTCCTGGCTGTCGCAGTCAGCGAGGCGGCTTCTTCGAAGCAAATCTGACAAGGGCAAACCTGGCGAAAGCCGGGGACGCAAAGCCACCGGGCTTCGGCGCTGCACAGCAGCACCATGCTAGCGGGGCTACCGGGCAGGGTCACGTCAAACCCGTTTCTGTCCGTTGCCGCCCTTCGTATCTTTGGCATTGAATGGCGACGACATGTTGGTACCTACCCCCTTATCCCGTTCTGCTGCACGCACCGCCGTGGGCAGCCTGTCTGTACTGGCCCTGCTGGCCCTGAGCGCTTGTGGCGGCGGTTCTTCGGATGTGGCCGCAACATCTTCCGCAGAAGCGGTGGCCACCGTCGATGCCGTGGCCCTGCTGGCCGATGTGCCCACCGAAGCCGTGCCCACCTTCCACATGGCACCGGTGGACATCAGCGACCCGTCGCTGGTGCCCAGCGATACCGACGCGGTGCGCACCGAAACGGTGTTGCCCGCCATGGAAGGCATGGCCACTGCCCGCCTGCTGCCGCAGACCGTGGCGACCGAGGCGATGGAAGCCCGGCGGTTGCTGGCCTCCACCCCCGCATCGCAAATGGGTGCGCGTGCCGCGTCGGTGGTCACCGTGTACACCCCGGCCCAGATCCGTGCCGCCTACAAGTTGCCCGCCGTGTCGGCTGCGGGTGTGGTCTCCACCGCTGCCGCCCGTGCGGCCCTGGGTGCTGGCCAGACCATTTACCTGGTAGATGCGTACCACAATCCGAACGCCTTTGCCGACCTGAACAACTACAACGCCCGCCTGAACCTGCCCACCTGCACCAACGTGGCGATCCCGGCCACAGCGGCATTGCCCCTGGCCGCCGCCAACCCGAATACAGGCTGCACCTTCAGCGTGGTGTACGCCGGGGCAACGTCTGGCCGCACTTCGGTGGCCCCGGCGTACAACGCCGGCTGGGCGGCCGAAATCGCGATGGATGTGGAGTCGGCCCACGCCATCGCGCCGTTGGCCCGCATCATCCTGGTCGAAGCCACCTCCGCATCGCTGTCCGCCCTGGCCAACGCCATCACGGTGGCCAACAACATGGGCCCGGGCGTGGTCAGCATGAGTTTTGGTGCCGGTGAAGGCAACTGGACCGCATCGGTAGACAGCCTGTTCGACGGCAAGGGCATGCAGTACACCGCCTCCACGGGCGACTCGGGTGCCGCCGTCAACTGGCCTGCCGTATCCAGCAAGGTGCTCGCCACCGGCGGTACGTCGCTGAACTTCAACGGCAGCACCCGCACCGAAACCGTGTGGTCGGGCACTGGTGGCGGCACCAGCGCCTACACCGCCGTCCCCGCGTACCAGTCTGCGCTGTCCAAAACCATCACCAAGCGCCGGGTGGCCGACGTGTCCTCGGACTCAGACCCCTACACCGGCCAGTACGTGGGCATCACGGTGCCCGGTGGCGCGTTTGGCTTCATGTCGGGCGGCGGCACCAGCATTGCCGCACCCGAATGGGCGGCCTTGCTGGCCATTGCCAGCGCCCAGCGCGCGGTGGTCAAGCTGCCGGTGCTGACCAGCGTGCACAAAGCCCTGTACCAGAGCGTACTGCCGAACGCCAGTTTCTATGCACAGGCCTTTCTGGACGTGACCAAGGGTGCCAACGGCAGTTGCTTCACCTGCACCGCCACCACAGGCTTTGACGCCAGCACCGGTCTGGGCACCCCGAATGGCGGCTCTTTGCTGGCGCTGCTCAGCACCATCAAACAGTAGTTTCCCGCGTGGAAAAGCCCGCAATGCCTGGGGGTGTTGCGGGCTTTTTTGTGCCTTCAGGGCGCTACAGGTGCACGCGTTCAGAGTGCGTCTTCGGCTTCTCTGGCCAGCTTGCGAAGCTTTTTTTGCCTCTTTTCCAACTCTTCGGTGGCTACTTTCGCCATCGTGAGAAATTGGCTGTTGGACTGGTGCGCGGCGTCTATGAGTTGGGAGAGTAGCGGGCCAATGTCGTCGATGATCAGCCGCTCGTCGTGCTGCAAGTCGTACAGCAGGCGGTCTATCTTTTCAATGTTCTCGGTTCTTACGGATGCCTTGGCCAAGTCGAATGGTCGTGTGAAGCGGTCACGGGTTTCGCGAAGCCCGCGGCAAATTTTGAACTCGGAAAATGCTTCAAAGAGTTTGCCCTGGGTTTCGGCCAGGTACGCCTGCAAAGAGGCTTCTGCACCCGGCTCCGACGACCGGGCGATCACCTTGGCGCCCTCGATGCGCGATTGGACAAGACCGAGTCCCCGGATGAGCTCGTCTGCCACCGTGCCAACGGCATCCCGGATCTGCTGTCGATTTTCTGCATTGGCGTTGGCCAGTTTCGGCAAGACGCTGACAAATTCGACCAGCTGCTTGAAGGTAACCAGGATGGGCATAGCCTGCTCCAGAAAGGGGGTGGATCACAAACCGTCTCGTTACAGCTTAGCCAATGCAGGACCAGAAGGGTTCGCCGCGGCAGTGGTCTGTCCCTAGATTTGGGGATGTTTGGGGCGGCTGCACACCGGGGGAAAGCCGGGGCGTCAAAACACCTCATCCCCCCTGGGCTCAAAGTGCGGCACCGCGTTCATGTCGTGCCGCAGTTTCGAAAGCGTGTGGTACATCCGTTTGCGCGCCCGGCTCTGGTTGCCCAGGGGGCGGTGCTCGGGAATGCAGTGCCAGGGGTTGTACGACAGGCGTTTGGCAAACTCCATTTGCGCCGGGGAGTCGAACTTTTGCTGCGGGATGCGCAGCGTGGCGGCCGAGATGCGGGGCGACAGGCGCTCGGGCCACAGCACCCCGGCGTTCTCGATGGGCATGAGGTGCGGGTCGGTCTGCACCTGCAGGCGCACATCCAGCTCCACGTCGCCTGCCGCCAAGGACGCGACCATGGCGTTGCGCAGGTAGTCGTCGGGCGGGCGCAGTGGCAGGCGGGGGATGGGGGTGCGGTGTTTGGTCTTGGGCCAGAACGAATACTGCATGGCCTGGCCCTCGCCCAGCAGGTACGGCACGCAGCTGAAGTAGGGCGCCTCCAGCGGGCTGCTTTGGGTTTTGGTCCACAGGCCTTGCATGATGGCGTCCAGCACGTGGGGGCGGTGCAGGTTGAAGAAGTAGAAGATCTGCGCGTTCTTCAGGCTCTCTTTTTGCAGCTGGGCGTTGGCGATCACATCCGGGGTGACGAAGGTGGGCGGCGACACCCCAAACATGTCTTGGGTGAACTTTTCCTCGTCCATCAGCTTGGGGCCGGGCACGTCCATCAGCTTGACGCTGATGCTCATGAAGCCCACATCGTCGATGTCGGGCGTGACGTAGGGGCCGGGGCCGGAAAAACGCACCCAGGCCGGGTAGCTGCGCGGGGTGGCGTAAATGCCGTGGCGCAGCTGGGCGGGCAGGTCGGGGTGGACGATGAATTCGGCCCGCACGATGCCCTGGGTTTTGGTGTTGCCGCCGCGCTCGAAGCCACCGGGTTTCCACAGCGCACGCATCTGCTCCTGGAAGCTCTGGATGATGGAGTCCACGCAGGCTTCTTCACCCGGCAGGATGCGTTCCTCCGCCAGTTGCAGGCCCTCATTGGGGCGCTGGGCGTTGATGAGGGCCGTGGTCAGCCGGGTCAGCGGCTCCAGCAGCAAAGCCTCGAAGGCCGGGCGCAAAAACGGGTCGAAGCGGCGCTCCAGCTGGATCAGCGCCAGCGAGGTGTCGGACAGCCAATTGCGTACGGCGGAGCCGGTGTTGGCGCGGGGCACCGGGCGGCTGGAGTTCGAGTTCATAGCGATCCTAGGTAGCGCAGGGCGCGGATGCCGGGCAAAAAGAAGTAGGCCCCGCCGCGCACGGTGACGAACTGCGGCAGGCCGGTGAGGTGCTGGTCGGGGCCGGTGGGCTGGGGCATGGAAAAGCCGTCCTGCGCGGGTTTGCGGATGCCCACCAGCGGGTCGGTTTCGCCGTGCAGCCCGGCAAACTGGGGCGCGTTGAGCCAGGCGGCCTGCACAAATTCAAACTGGCGGGCGATGTTGGCACCCAGGCAGATGAAGTACAGACCGGATTCGGTGGTCCGGTACTCGCGCCCGCGGCGCAGCAGGCGGTGGAAGCGGGTGGAGGCCACGCGGTCCTGGGCCAGGGCCGGGGCATCGAAGCCCAGGGTACGGGTCAGCCAGCCGATAAAGCCGGGCTCCCCGGGCGGCAGGTCGGCGGTGCGCGGGTTGGCGCGGCGCACGTGGGCACCCAGCGGGCAGTGGGTGCCGCGCGGGTCGGCGGCGTAGGTGAAGCCGTTGGGGTCGCCGGGTGGGGCATCGGCCAGCGGATGGCCATCCATCTTGCGCCCCACCAGGGTGGCGGCCAGGGTTTCGCGGGTGGCCGTGTGGTGTTGGGCCACGCTGTCCAGCCAATGCCAGAAGCCTTGCACGTCCTGCTGCAACTGGCGCAGCACCAGGTAGCTGCCGTTGCGGCCCAGGTCGGCCCGGTCGGGGGCATCCTCGGCGCGCGGCAAGGCGGGGTGGGGCGGCAGCAGCGGTCGGTCGGTGTAGCCGCCGTACTCGTTAGGGTAGCCCAGCAGGGTTTCGCCCAGGCAGCTGAGGTTGCTGTAAGTGGTGTGCTCGGCATCCACGGCGGGGCGGGTGCGCTCCCAGTCCAGCGCGGGCTGGGAGATGCCGTCTTTGAAGCCAAACGGCTCCACCTCGCCCAGGTCGGCGCAGGGCAGGCGGGCCAGGATGGCAAAGCCCGCCGCCATGTTGCCTTCAATGTGGGCCTGCCACGCCGCCAGGTGGCCGGGCAGGGCGTACAGCATCAGCAGCAGGTGCGGAATGCGCCCGCCCGTGCCCCACTGCCACTGGCTGGGCGCGTTGGCCCCCACATCGCCCAGGCGGCGGGCGCGGCTGGGGTCGGTGCCCATGCCAACCAGGAATTCGCTGGAAAAGCCCTGCACCGTGGCCTCGGGCACGCCCAAGGCGCGCAGGCCTTCGCTGGTCAGGGCCAGTTGCAGCATGGTGGCGGGCGGTGGGTCGGCGGTGGCGGCGCTGGCGACCGGGGCCGTGGCCAGCCAGGCGCGGGCCTGGATGGGGTCTTGCACCCGCAGCAGGAGGAAGCAGGCTTCGGAGTGGCGTTTGTAACCAAAGCGGACGATGCCCTGGATGTCGTCGAACTCGGTGGTCATCGCATCGGGGTTCATAGCAACCTCAGCCAATCTTGCAGCTCTGCGTCGGTGGGCGCGGGGTTTTCCAGTCCGGCGCGGATGCGCTGGTTACGCAGCAGGTCGGCCAGGGTCAGGCCGGGGTAGGCCTTGTACCAAACCTGGGTGGGAACCTGGTGGCGGCGCTGGAAGTATTTGAACGCTTGCTCGTGCCGGGCGCCGCCCAAAATCAGCCAGTCGGTGCGTGGCCAGCCGATGCCGTTGCCAAACACCAGGTTCAGGCCCCAGGCCACTTTGTTGATGAAGTCGTCCATGTAGCCCTGGTGGCTGCCGTCGTAGTTGCTGGTGAAGACCACGCGGCTTTTGCCGTCCAGAAAGGCCCAGCGGGCGAAGTGGATGGTCTGCACCCGCGCCAGGTGGCCGCGGATGAACACGTGGCGGCAGGCGTAGTCGATCAGCACCAGCAGCACTGTGACCAGGCCGCGCCGGAAGGCGCCGGGCTTGACCGGGCCGATCGCGGTGTACTGGTTGCTGACGTCAAAGTCTTCGATGTCCTGCAGTTCCTGCAAAGCGACCGGGTCGGGACGCGGGCAGAGCACGGGGTCGGTGGTTTCGCGGCGGCGCAGGGCGTAGACCAGCCAGGGCAGCAGCACGATGAACACCGGCAGCAGCACCAGGCCCACCAGCGGCACGCCGAGCAGGTGCACCAGGTTGGCGATTTCCCAGCCCAGCGGCGGGATGGCGGGTGGCGTCAGGTGCAGGTGGCCTGCGAGGATCTCGGCATCCACAAAGCTGCGCAGGTACTGGTGGGTGCGCTGCGCATCGGCTTCGATGTTGCGCGGCACCCGCTCGGACAGGGCCTTTTGCAGGGCGGCTTCTTCACGGATCTGCTGCACGCTGCGGCCGCGCCAGTTCACGTAGGTGGCGGCCAGCGGCAGGTCGTGCGCCCGCATCCAGGGGGCGAGGCCGTCGCCCTGGGTGAAGCCTTCGCAGTGGGCAAAGATGCGGCCCAGCCCGGCCCCGGCGCGCTGGGCCATCGCGTCCAGGCAGGCATGTGCCGGGCCGTCGCAGTCGCCCATGAAAGCCAGGTAGGTGGGCAGGCGCGGGCGCGGCAGGCCCAAGGTGGTGAGGTCGACTTGCAGCGCATCGTCGAGCAGCACAAAGCGCGCAAAGTGCAGCTGCGGGAACTGGCCAAACGGCAGCAGCGCGTTGTGCGGATCGGCCAGGCCGGGGTTGGCGTTCATGGTTGCCAGCAGCGCCCGCAGATCGGCCTCGCGCCCAGCCAGCAGCGGCGCAACGACCATGAAATGCGACTGCGGAGTCATAGTGTGGGTTTTTAGGCCGTTTTTCAACCATCAAATTGGCTGCCCGTGCTGATTCAATGAGCACGGGCAGCTATCAAATTTTTTATCAAAATCTATAGCGTGGCTAAAACTGCAGGCAGAAGTCGATCAGCCGCTCTTTGCCCCAATACACCTTGCCCAGGTAGAAGCCGGGGCCGATCAGGCGGATTTCGTCGCGGATGTAGTGGGCCAGCACCGAGGTGTCGGAGTAGTCCAGCACGATGCATTCCTTGCCATCGAACCAGCTGTCGTCCTTGTAGACCCGGGCCACCACGGCCTCGATGCCGAAGGGCAGCACCTTGTTTTTGAGAGAGCCTTTTTGGGCATCGAACACTTTGCCCTGCCAGCCAAAGTGGTTGATGATGGAGGCGATGCTGTGGGTGTATTTGGTGCCGGGCGCGATGATGGCCGTGCCCTCGGCCCCGCCATCGGGGATGTCGCCCGCCGGGCTGGCGCGGAACAGGTCGTCCAGCTCGGTCTGGCTCATTGCCAGCAATTGGTGCACGTCGTAGGCCATGGTTTTCTCCTTCGGAAGGTCAGGGGTGGAGGATGGCATCGGCCGCCTTTTCGCCCACCATGTAGACGGCGGCGGCGATGAAGAAGCCGGGGATGCGCGGGAATACCGATGCGTCCACCACCCGCAGGCCACGCGTGCCGTGGACCCGGAAGTCGGGGCCCAGCACGCCGCCGCCCGTCACCGGGCCGATGGGGCAGGAGCAGGACGCGTGGTGGCCCCAGGCGGTGTTGCGCACGTAGTCGGCCAGTTCGGCATCGCTTTGCACGCCGGGGCCGGGCAGGCATTCCTCGGCGATCAGGCCGCTGGCCAAAAACGGCGCGGTAAGGCGGCGCACGGCACGGATGGCCTGCACCACGGCCTGCAGGTCGGTGCCTGCAGCGTCGCTGCCTTCTTCAAAGTAGCGGAAGTTGACCAGCGGCGCTTCCAGCGGATTGGCCGAGCGCAGCGTGACGGTGCCTGCGCGGTTCAGGGTGTGGGCCTTGAGGATGGCCCAGGTGAGGCGGTCGCTGTGCTGCCGGATGACCTCGGAAAAGCCCGGCGCGTAGCCCTCGAACCGGGTGGGCAGGGCCATGCAGAAGATGTCGGGCTCGGCCTGGTAGGGGCTGGATTTGGCTATCAGGCCCAGCATTGCGCCGTTGGCGGCGTACATGCCCGAGCGGTCGTTCTTCCAGCGTTCCCAGACCGGGTCGCCCCGGGTGAACCGCGCCTCCCGCAGGCCCTGCCAGGGCTGGCGCATGCGGTGGGTGAGGGCAACCTCGTAGCGGTCTTGCAGGTTGCGGCCCACGCCCGGCAGGTCCACCCGCACCGGGATGCCGTGGGTGCGCAGGGCGGCGGCAGGGCCGATGCCGGACAGCATCAACAGCTGCGGGGTGTTGAAGGCGCCGCCGCACAGAATGACTTCCCGGCGGGCCTGCACCTGGCGGATGGGGGCTGCGGCCGGGTTGGGCCGGGGATGGGCGTGGTACAGCCGCTGGCCTTTGCGGTACTCGATCCCGCAGGCCGCGCCCTCGGCATTGAACAGCACGCGGGTGGCCAGGGCGTGGAGTTCGATGTGCAGGCGGTCGGGGTGCTTGTCGCGCACCTGCAGCAGGCGCTCGCGCGCGCCGACGCGGCTGTGCCCCGCGGTGCTGATGGGCGTGTAGCACAGGCCTTCGAAGCTGCCGCCGCCCCAGGGCCGGGCGTTGGGGTCGCCGCGCACGCGCAGCCAGCGCAACAGGCTGCGCAGCGGGGTGGGCAGGCCGTGGGTGAAGTTGCGGGCGGTGCGGGCCAGCAGGTCGACCAGCTGCGCGTCGCCCAGGGCTTCGGGTGGCACCGAGCGCTCGGTGTGCAGCCAGCCGTGCCAGCCGTGGCCGCTGGGGTCCAGGCCCAGGCGCTGCAGGGCGCGCCACACCGGGCGGTGCTGGCAGGCTTCCAGCCGGGCAAAGTAGCGTTGCATGTGCTTGGCACGCCAGCTGGCGTCGCCGGTCAGCTCGGCGATGTGGTTCCAGTCGGAGTCGTGCGGGCGCATGAAGATCATGGCGTTGTGCGCCGTGCAGCCGCCCAGCCCGGCGGCGCGCGGGTACAGCACGCCCTGGCGGGCGGCGCTGTATTTGGGGTCGCGCGCCTGCCGGGCCTCGTCGGCGTAGTGGCGGACTTGGAAGTTCCAGGCCATGGCTTCGTTCTCACAGGCAAAGGCGTGGAAGCCGGGCACGTCGTAGTCGTCGGGCAGGCGCGGCTCGCCCGACTCGGCTTCCAGGCGCGGGTCGCCCCCCGCTTCCAGCACACAGACGCGCTGGCCCGCCTCTACCAGCCTGGCGGCCAGGGTGCCACCGCCTGCGCCCGTTCCCACGATGATGGTGTCCCATGGTTGGCTCTCAAGAATGGGCATGGAACTAAAAGGTTTTGAGGAAGGCGATCAGCGCGCGCTTGTCGTCGTCGCTCAGCTCGGGTTCGGTGCCAAAGGCTTTTTCGTCGGCGCTCAGGCCTTCTTGCTGGTTGAACTCGGCCGTGCCGAAATAGTGGCCGCGGTTGACCACGAAGTCGGGGCATTTGCTCAGGCGCAGCAGCGGGGCCCGCAGGTTGGCAAACTTTTCGCGCAGCTCCGCGTCGGGCGCGTTGCGGGCCTTGAACAGGTCTACCGGCAGCTTGAGCAGCACCTCGGCCAGGTCGCGCTTGTGGGCCAGCGCGTCGCCGTCTTCGGGCTGCAGCTTGAGGTTGGCAATCAGGCTGACCGGCATGCCCTTGGGAATGGGCCCCAGGGTGATGTCGCCGCCCAGTGACGGGATCAGGCGGTGCAGCACTTTGCGCAGGGGCTGCAGCACGCTGGGCACAAAACCGGCGGGCACGATGATCTGGCTGCGTTGGTCGGTGCGGTCGATGGTGCCGGGCACCTGGTTGCCCAGCACGCTGTCGCGCACGCGCTGCTCGGGCCACAGCATCTGGTTGATGGACGCGTCAAACACGGCCATGCGCCCGGCCACCGACGGGTCGCCGTTGAACGGCCCCACGGTGTTGTTCAGCAAATACGGCGCGGTAGACCACAGGCTGACCAGGGACGGCACGCGGGTGTAGCCGCGCCCGCCTGCGGGCATGGCGTAGGGCACGTTGGCCCCGGTGAACGGGTCGCTCAGGGTGACCGTGCCCACGCTGGGCAGCTGCTTGTAGGCGGTGGACGAGAAGTTGTCCCAGATATTGCCGCCCAGCGCGTTGCTGGCCAGCGGGCTGCACACGTTGGTGCGCAGCAGCGTGGCGGGGATGCGCGCCTCGGTGGACAGGTAGTTGCCCTGCAGGAAATCGGGCGCCTGCACGATCTGGCGCATCAGTTTTTTATAGCCCTCGGTCTGGGTCCAACCCCAGTAGGCCTTGAAGCAGCCCAGGTAGCCGCCGCCTGCGCATTTTTGCGGCTCCAGGCCCAGATCGGGCGGGGGCGTGGGGGCTTTGCTGGAGTGGCAGCGGGCGCAGGTGTCGGCAAACACCTGCTTGCCGCGGTCCAGCGTGGCGCCGTCGGCCTGCAGGTAGGCGGCGCCGCCGGGGGCGTTGTGCAGGTAGTCGGGCTGGGCGGCCTTGAGGAAGAACAGGGCGGTGTTGGGCGTGCCCGCTTCCGTGGCCTGCCAGTAGCCAGAGTTCTTTTGCGCGGTGGCGATCGGGATGGGGGTGATGGCTTTGCCGCCTACCACCGGGTTGAAGTGCAGCATCCACTCTTCGCTGAACAGGCCGATGTTGAGGTACACCCGGTTCAGCGCGCCCAGCAGGCCCACCGAGTCAGAGCCGTCTTTGAGCACATGGGGCACGCGGGCGATGTGGGTGGCGGGGTCATAGAACTCGGTCAGCGGGCCGCTGGTGACGAAGTCGTTGAACTGCTTGTTGTCGCGCTCGCCGCCGTTCAGGGGTTCGTGCCACAGCTGCTTGCCCTGGGCCATGCGCTCGGCAAAGCCGTACACCGCGTTCATGGTGCGCGGGTTGTTGATGCTGTCGGTGGAGATGAGCGAGGTGTCCATGGCCCCGGGCCGGAAGCTGTGGGCCAGCTGGTACATGTAGTTGCGCTGGCCCTCGGGTTGGTTGGCGTTGTGGATGAACAGCCGGTCCACCCACATGTACTGCGCGCCCACCGACGAGCTGAGGTTGGCAAACGCGGGCGCATTGGGGTTGGGCGGCGGGTTCACCGGGCTGGGGCCCACGTGGCAAAACGCGCAGGACATGCCCACGCGGTAGGGGCGCACCAGGTCCTGGCGGTTGTAATACTTTTCGTCGGTGTAGTACTTTTCGGCATCCCACGCTTTGGCCGCCTGGGCGTCGAAGGCCGGGTTGGGGAACAGGCGCAGCCCCAGGATGCCGGTGGCCTCGCCGTAGAAGGAGCCGGTGGGCAGGGTGGTGCCGCGGGACCCCACCGCCACGCCGGGGTATTTGACGGCGTTTTCAAACGGATCGGGGGCGCAGCCCGCGCTGCGCGCATCCAGCCACAGGCCTTGGTGGGCGGGGTCGGGGCCCTTGGCCGCCTCAAAGCAGGGTTCGTTGACCAGGCCCAGGTAGGCCCAGCGGTTGGCCCGCGAATAGCCCTGGCGGGGGTGGGAGCTGATGATTTTGAGCAGGTCGAACGCGCCAAAAGTGTCGCGGGTCAGCTTGTCCCACATGCGGTCGTTGCCGCCGCTCCATACCAGCCACATATTGCGCCCGGCCACCTCTTGCGGGGTCAGGGCCAGAGCCCCATCCATGTCGTGGAAATAGTCCTCGGTGACATGGGTGAAGCTGCTGCCGTTGCGCCCGGCCTGCAGGGCTTCGTCCAGCACCTTGCCCACCACCGGTGCCTGGGCGCTGGCGGGCAGGCCCGTCAACAGCAGGCAACCCAGTACCAGCAGGACCCCGCGCGCCGCGTGCTGGATGGTCCACCGTGGTGTGGTGTGCTGACGCATGTGTGCCATAGCGATCCCCCGGTTGCAGGTCAACAGTGCGCCTTTTGCAGCCTGGTGTAAAGGGCTGGGCAAGGCGATTCAGTCTAGGCCGCTTGCCTGTGGTGGGCATCCATCAAAGGGGGGATAAATGCCGCAGGGGGCGATGGTGCGATTTGCTATTCAAGTTATAGCTGCTAGTGCTTATCCTATAAGCGCAGCGTGCCAATTTCACCTATATTTTGCAGCCGCGTTGGCGTACTTACTGCTTAGGCATAGGGTTAGCTGCGCAATGCATAAAGTAGACTCGCAGACAGTCGCGCTGACTTTCACACGCAGTTGCCACGCCCATTTATCCAATCCTTGAGAGGTTCATCCATGGCTGCCGGAAAATCCAAAATCATCTACACGCTCACGGACGAAGCGCCCATGCTGGCGACGCATTCGCTGCTGCCCATCGTCAAGGCTTTTACCAGCCAGGCGGGTATCGATGTGGTCAGCGCCGACATTTCGGTGGCCGCGCGCGTGCTGGCCGAGTTTCCTGAATTCCTGAGCGACGCGCAAAAAGTGCCCGCCACCCTGGTCGAGCTGGGCCGCCTGACCCTGCTGCCCGACACCAACATCATCAAGCTGCCCAACATCAGCGCCTCGGTGGGCCAGCTGATCAACTGCATCAAGGAACTGCAATCCAAGGGCTATGCCCTGCCCGACTTTCCTGAAGATCCCAAGACCGAAGAAGAAAAGTCCATCCGCGCGCGCTACTCCAAGTGCACCGGCAGCGCCGTCAACCCCGTGCTGCGCGAAGGCAACTCCGACCGCCGCGCGCCCAAGGCCGTCAAGGAATACGCCCGCAAGAACCCGCACAGCATGGCCCCGTGGAGCCAGGCGTCGCGCTCGCACGTGTCGCACATGCACCGCGGTGACTTCTACCACGGCGAAAAGTCCATGACCCTGGACCGCGCCCGCGACGTGAAGATGGAGCTGGTCACCAAGAGCGGCAAGACCATCATCCTCAAGCCCAAGGTGTCGCTGCTGGACCGCGAAGTCATCGACAGCATGTTCATGAGCAAGAAGGCGCTGGTCGAGTTCTATGAGAAAGAAATCGAAGACGCGCACCAGACCGGCGTGATGTTCTCGCTGCACGTCAAGGCCACCATGATGAAGGTCTCGCACCCCATCGTCTTCGGCCACTGCGTGAAGATCTTCTACAAAGACGCTTTCGCCAAGCACGGCAAGCTGTTCGAGGAGCTGGGTGTCAACGTCAACAACGGCATGGCCAACCTGTACGAAAAAGTTGCCACGCTGCCCCAGTCCAAGCGCGAAGAAGTGCTCAAAGACCTGCACGCCTGCCACGCCAACCGCCCCGAGCTGGCCATGGTCGACTCGGCCAAGGGCATCACCAATTTCCACTCGCCCAACGACGTGATCGTGGATGCCTCCATGCCCGCCATGATCCGCAGCGGCGGCAAGATGTGGGGGGCCGACGGCCGCCTGAAGGACGTGAAGGCCGTGATGCCCGAGTCCACCTTCGCCCGCATCTACCAGGAAATCATCAATTTCTGCAAATGGCACGGCGCGTTCGACCCCAAGACCATGGGCACGGTGCCCAACGTGGGCCTGATGGCGCAGCAGGCCGAAGAATATGGCTCGCACGACAAGACCTTCGAGATCACCGAAGACGGCGTGGCCAACATCACCGACCTCGCCACCGGCGAAGTGCTGCTGAGCCAGAACGTCGAAGCCGGTGACATCTGGCGCATGTGCCAGGTGAAAGATGCCGCCATCCGCGACTGGGTCAAGCTGGCTGTGTCCCGCGCACGCAATTCCGGCATGCCGGTGGTGTTCTGGCTCGATGCCTACCGCCCGCACGAAGCGCAGCTGATCACCAAGGTCAAGATGTACATGCATGAGCACGACACCACCGGCCTGGACATCCAGATCATGAGCCAGGTGCGTGCCATGCGCTACACCCTGGAACGCGTCATCCGCGGCCAGGACACCATCAGCGCCACCGGCAACATCCTGCGCGACTACCTGACCGACCTGTTCCCCATCATGGAACTCGGCACCAGCGCCAAGATGCTCTCCATCGTGCCCCTGATGGCCGGTGGCGGCATGTACGAAACCGGTGCTGGCGGCTCTGCGCCCAAGCACGTGCAGCAGCTGGTGGAAGAAAACCACCTGCGCTGGGATTCGCTGGGCGAGTTCCTGGCCCTGGCTGTGTCGCTGGAAGACCTGGGGATCAAGACCGGCAACGCCAAAGCCAAGCTGCTGGCCAAAACCCTGGATGCCGCCACCGGCCAGCTGCTGGACACCAACAAAGGCCCGTCCAGCCGCACCGGTGAGCTCGACAACCGCGGCAGCCACTTCTACCTGTCCCTGTACTGGGCCCAGGCCCTGGCCGCCCAGACCGAAGACCCCGAGCTGCAAGCCCACTTCGCCCCCCTGGCCAAATCCCTGGCTGCAGGCGAAGCGCAAATCGTCGCTGAACTCAAGGCCGTGCAAGGCCAGCCCGCCGACATCGGCGGCTACTACCTGCCCGACCCCGCCAAGACCGAAGCCGTGATGCGCCCCAGCGCCACCTTCAACGCGGCGTTGCAGGCGATCGGCGCCTAAGTGGTGGCGTGGGTGCTATGTAAAAAGTAGCTGCCCATGCTGATGGAATAAGCGCTAGAGCCTTATTTCATGCCTGGTTCCAAAAATGGCTGCTCCCTGCACGGGGAGTGGCCATTTTTTTGGCCGGTGTGGCGCGGAAATCGGGCGCCCGGGGCGCCTACAACTTCCCGTACTGTGTGCCACCCGTCTTGTCACCG
The DNA here is from genome assembly GCF_040822085.1 of Rhodoferax sp. WC2427. Classification (NCBI taxonomy): domain Bacteria; kingdom Pseudomonadati; phylum Pseudomonadota; class Betaproteobacteria; order Burkholderiales; family Comamonadaceae; genus Rhodoferax; species Rhodoferax sp. WC2427. Next base: position 1,668,856 of record NZ_CP162006.1, read on the forward strand.
CCCTCCAGCGGCATCAGGTCCGACATGTATTCCTGCTCGCCCACCTGCACCCGCGGCGGGGCCTTGCCGCGCTGCAGAGCGGCCATGAAGGCGGCGCGCTCTTCGGCGGACACGGCGGGGTAGCGGTGGCGCGACAGCGGGGTGGTCGGCGGGGCACTGTTTTGGGCCAGGGTCGCCCGTGCGCGCAGGGCAGCCGTCGGCGTGCCCCCGTGGTGCGCCGGATCGCTGGCCCGGGCGGGACGCTCAAACGGCTCCTCGGACTCCAGCACCCGCCAGTAAATGCCGTCGATCACCACCCCGTAGCGCTGGTAGGCCGCCGTGCGCATGCTTTGCTCCATGGCAAAAAAACTCTTGTTCCGGGCCTGGCCACCCGCCACAAACGACTTGGCCACGTCCACCATGGCAATGAACCGGTGGTGCCGATCGTCCACCGGCATCACCTTGAAGCGGTACATCTGCGACAGCACCTCCATCGACAAAAAGGTCTCGCGGATCGACTGGTACAGGCACTCCTTGCGGTACGCCTTGCGCTCTTCCAGGTCCATGCGCTGGCTGGGGGGCGCCGCTGGCGTGGTGCCGGTCGCGGGCGCGGTGCGGAGGAGTTTTTTGAAGAAGGTGAGCATGGGGTGCTTGGGGTGGAACGTGCGTTGTATTTTGCGCTGTACCGGGTGCGGGACGGCATTCCTTCTTTGGAATGCTATTGGAGTTCTATCCAGGCGGAAAACGCCAGGGGCCGGATGCCGAAACGGATGGCATTGCCCGCGGGCCATCCCCTCACAACGCCAACACAAACCCCTCCACCACCGCCCCCGGCGCGCTCACGCTTTGCAGTTGCCGCGCCCCGTACGTTCCCTCCGCAGGCACCAGTTCGGCCTGGTCCGTCAGCGCCACCAGCCCCGGGCCGAACATGCGCAAAAACGAATCGTCAAAGCGCATCACCGCGATCGGCGCGACGATCTTTCCGTCTTCCACCCAGAAGCAGGCGAAGCGGGTCATGCCGGTCATGCGGCAGGCCTGGCGGTCGCTGTAGTTGAGGTAGTGCAGGTTGCTGATGAAGACCCCCGTGCCCAGGGTTTGGAGCACCTCGGCCTCGGGCAGGGTGCCGGGGGCCATGGACAGGGATTCGGGGCTTTCGCCGTCGGCGCTGCCGTTGGTGGGCAGGCCGTATTCCACCGCGCTGCGCGGGGCGGTCAAGCTGGCTGCTACCTGGCCTGCGCGCACCAGGGGCACGGCGTCGGGCTTGGTGAAGCCGTCGGGCTGGAAGCGCGGGGCGATGCCGTCGGCGGTGGCTTCCGTCAGCGTGACCATGGGGCTGAGCGTGGCCTTGCCCTGGTGGGCCAGCAGCAGGGTGGAGGTGCCGGTTTTCAGGTCTTTCAGGCCAAAGCCGCCCCAGGCCAGGGTGCCCAGCAGCTCGGCCACGGCCACGGGGCTGAAGTAGACGCGGTAGGCACCGGGGGCCAGGGTTTTGGCGGGCAGGGCCAGCAGGGCCAGGCGGGTGCGGGCCTCGGCCACGCGGCGGGCGAACTCTGGCGTGTGCCAGTCGGTACCCGCGTAGCTGCATTTCACGGCCTGGTCCTTTTCGCGGTACAGGCACCAGTCGAAGTGGAAGCTTTCCACGCTGTGCCAGTTGCGCTGGCCGCGGCTGTCGGCAAAGGCGCGCACCACGCTGCCACCGGCGTAAAAGCCCACCAGATCGGTGCCTGCGGCATGTTCGGCCACGGCGGCGATCAGCTGCTCGGGCGTGGGCAGGGTGCCGGTGGCGCTGCGTGCGGTGGGGACCACCGCATCGGGCAGCAGCAGGTAGGCGTCGTCGGGCACCAGGGGGAGCTGCTCCAGCAGGGCGGTGCGCTCGGCCCGCAGCGCGGCGGTGTCGGTGGCCAGGTCGCCGCCCAGGCTGATGCTGCTGGAAGCGCGCTTGTGGCCCGCCACCACGCTGACGGTGCCGTAGCGCTGCTCCACGTGGGTGGCCTGGCGCACCTGGGCGTGGTTAAAGCGGATGAAGTCCGAGGTTTCGGCGGTGAAGTAGAGCGTGACGCGGTCGGCCCCGGGCACGGGCGTGCAGACGGCGGCGGCAAGGTCTTGGAAGTAGCTGTGCATCATGCGGCTCCGCCAAATACCGACACATCTTTGAACAGGCAAGCGGGCGAGGCGTGGCCTACGCGGATCACCTGGTTGGGCTCGCCCTTGCCGCAGTAAGGGGTGCCCATGACCTGGAAGGTGCTGGCATCGCCCACCATGGCCAGCGAGCGCCAGAACCCGGCGGAGATGCCCCGGTAGTTGGGCCGCTTGACGACTTCGGCCAGCTGGCCGTGGCGCACCATCTGGCCCCATTCGCAGCCAAACTGGAACTTGTTGCGCGAGTCATCGATGCTCCAGGAGGCGTTGGTGCGCAGCACGATGCCCAGCTCCATGCTGGCAACCATCTGTTCCAGGCTGCTGTCGCCGGGCGCGACGTTGAGGTTGCCCATGCGGTCAATCGGCGCGCGGTTCCAGCTGCAGGCGCGGGTGGTGGCCACGCCGCCCATGCTCGGTGCCAGGGCTTGTACCCGGGCCTGCGACAGGCTACCGCCCAGGGGCCGCTGCAGGATGCCGTGGCGGATGATCCAGGCCTGTTGGGCCGCAGTGCCGTCGTCGTCGAACGCAAAACCGGCGAACTCGTGGGCTTCGTCGGGCGCGAAGCTGACGTTGAGCAACGGGCTGCCGTAGGCGTGGTGGCCAAACATATCCAGCGTGACAAAGCTGGTGCCCGCGAAGTTGCGCTCGTCGCCCAGGATGCGGTCCAGCTCCAGTGGGTGGCCGATGCTTTCGTGGATCTGCAGCATCATCTGGTCGGGCATCAGCAGCACGTCCATCACGCCGGTGGGGCAGTTGGCGGCACGCACCAGGGCCAACGCCTCGCGGGCCACGCGCGGGCCGTCCCGGGTGAAGCCTGCGCGGTCCAGCACCTCCAGGCCGCCTTGCTGGCAAAAGCCGTTGTACTGGCCGGCCGAGGTGCGGGTTTGGGTGTCGCCGTCCGCGCTGGCCACCGCGGTGATGTTGGGCACCACAAAGTCCCAGCTCTGCGCCATGTGGCCGCCGTCGCTGGTGACCAGCAGCTGCTCGGTGTGGGTGGTCCACAGGGCGGCGCTGCGGTCCACGATCTCGACGCCGATGTTCGCGCTGGCGCACACCTCCTTGAGCAGGTCGAAGCGCTCGGCCAGCGTGGTCTGGGCGACCGGACGCTGGTTGGGGGAAGTGAAGCTGCCGGTGGCGGCGGGCCGGGGCGCCTTTTGATAATCGAACACGCTGTGCGCGGCGCTGGCGGCGGCCAAGGATTGGGCCTGGGCAAAAGCCTGGCGCAGCCCGCGGTCGGACACATCGCTGGTGGCGGCAAAGCCCTGGCCGCCGCCGTGCTGCACGCACACCATCACCCCGGCATCGCGCTCGCGGCTGGGGGCTTCGGCCACGTCGTTGCGCACCACCAGGCGCTCGGCGGATTCGGTGACAAAACGGGCGGACCAGAAGTCCACCCCGCGGGGGGCGGCAGACTGCGCAAGGGAGGCGGTGGAGGGCATGGTGCTATGGAATAAGGAGCTTCTCACGCCGATCAGACAAGCGTAAGCAGCCTATTTTTTATAAATTTTGGTAACAGACTGTCCATGCTACAGGCAGACCGGGTTACCGCGGTAACGCAGGTCGGGTGCTGTTACGCGATGTGACCTGGGATCAGGCACAAAAATCGCATAATCTCCAGGGTTGCCGGTGCGGCGCGCACTGGCGCGCGCAGGCAGGTTGGGCGCAGCGGGTATTTACCGGACACATTTTGATGAACTCTTTTGTAGAACTCTTTCAACTCTATTTGCTGCCGTTTGCCATCGGACTTGCCATGGTCGGGCTGTACATGCTGTTGCGCGGCCTGGGCAAGCAGGACGACTTGCCGCTGGGCACGGCCTCGGGTTTTGTGGCGGCCCAGCCGCGCCCTGCGCTGGCGGCCACACCGGTGGTGCCGCAACCTCCCGTGCTGCTGACCGAGCGCTCGGGTCTGCCGCACCAGGACCTGCTGGTGGTGGACGACTCGGCCGTGGCCCGTGCCAAACTGCGCAAGCTGCTGGAAGCCGCGGGCTACAGCGTGGCCGTGGCCAACGACGGTGCCCAGGCGCTGGAGGTGCTGGCCACCGGCAGCTTCTCGGTGCTGGTCACCGACCTGGAAATGCCCAACATGAACGGCTTCGAGCTGATTGCCGCGGTGCAGGGCAATATGGACACCGAAGACATGCCCATCATCGCCATCACCGGCCACGACGAAATGCAGGCCCGGGTGCACGACTGCCAGGGCTTGTACGGCATCTTCAAGAAACCCTGGAACGACCGCGAACTGCTCAAGCGCGTGGCCACCCTGGTGCAGATGCGGCACAAAGCCGCAGCCTGAAAGGGCGCTTTGCCTTCCTCCCGAAGCCGCAGCGATGCGGCTTTTCTTTTGGGCAGAGTGGGTATGATTAGCTATACTTTTAGTAGCTTCTCGCGCCCATTGCATCAGCGCAAGCGGCTTATTTCTTATCTATTCAACAGGCAAACGATTCGACAAACTTCGGGTCGCCTTTGAAGCGGCACGCCAGCGTGGCGGCACTGACCACCAGCCGCGTGCCGTTGGCAAACTGCAGTTCGATGCGCACCGGGCCCGGGGCTGCGTAGGGGAAGGGCAGGGCGGGCAGAACCCGGCCGCAGACCCACAGTTTGCCGTGGGACAAACGGCCCACGCTGTCGGCCAGCGGGCCGTCCACGGTGGCCCCGGTGCAGGCGATTTCCAGCGACTGCACGTAACCCGCACCGGCCCCGTCGGCCTGCACAAAGGCGGCGGAGAAGGCGAGGGTGAGCGCATCGGCCCGCAGCACCACACTGCGGACTTCGGAGTCGTGGAATGCGAGTTGGCCTTGCATGGGGCGATCCTTTCAGAGCCGGTAGACCGTGGCCTGCCAGGGGGCCAGCAGCACCTGGCTGGCCCCGGCGGCAGCGGTGTCGCCCGCGCCGTTGTCGAGCACGGCCTCTGCCACCCGCAGGCCGCCGGGCAGGGCGTAGCGCAGGGCTTCGGTGCCGAAGTTGAGCAGCACCAGGTAGGCATGCTCCCCCAGCGTGCGGGTGTAGGCAAACACCTGCGGGTGCGCGGGGTCGATGTCCTGGTAGGCGCCGTGCACCAGGGCGGGCGTGCTGCGGCGCAGGGCCAGCAGGCGGCGGTGGTGGTGGTAGATGGACTGCGGGTCGGCGGTTTGGGCCGCGGCGTTCCAGTCGGGGTAGTCGGGGTTCACGGCCAGCCAGGGGGTGCCGGTGGTGAAGCCCGCGTGGGCATCGGCGCTCCATTGCATGGGGGTGCGGGCGTGGTCGCGGCTGGTTTCACGCAGGTGGGCCAGGTACTCGGCGGCGGGCACCTGGCCGGTCTCGACCAGCATGCGCCAGTTGCCTTTGACCTCCACGTCGTCGTACTGTTCGATGCGCTCGAACGGGTAGTTGGCCATGCCCAGCTCGTCGCCCTGGTACAAAAACGGCGTGGCGCGCTGCGTCAGCGTGAGGGTGGCCAGGGCCTTGGCCGACAGGGCGCGCCAGGCCGGGCGGTCGTCGCCGAAGTGGGACACGGCGCGCGGGTTGTCGTGGTTGCCCAGAAAGGCGGCGTTCCAGCCGTGGCTGCCGCCGGTCTGGTCGATGCGGGTGTACACGGCCTTGAGCTGGGGCAGCGTCCAGGGGATCTTGCGCCAGTTGTCGCGGTCCAGCCGCACGATGTCGAAGTGGAACACCATGCTCAGCTCGCCCCGGCGCGCGTCGGTAAACAGTGGGGCGGCGGCAAAGTCCACGCCAAAGGCCTCGCCCACGGCCACCGCGCCGTAGGGAGCCAGCACCTCGCGGTGCATGTCCTGCAGGTACTGGTGCACGCGCGGGCCGCTGGCGTAGACGGCCTCGGGGTGGGCCAGGTGCTCGGGCGGCAGGTTGGGCAGGCCGTCTTGCTTGGAGATGAAGGGGATCACGTCCATGCGGAACCCGGCCACGCCTTTGTCGAGCCAGAAGCGCATCACCTCGTAGACCTCGTGGCGCACGGCGGGGTTTTCCCAGTTCAGGTCGGGCTGCTTGGTGGCGAAGTAGTGCAGGTAGTACTGGCCGGTGTGCGCGTCCCACTGCCAGGCAGAGCCGCCGAAGAACGAGGGGTAGTTGTTGGGCGGGCCGCCGTCTACCGGGTCGCGCCAGATGTAGTAATCGCGGTAGGGGTTGTCACGGGATTGGCGGCTTTGCTGGAACCAGGCGTGCTCGTCGCTGCTGTGGTTGACCACCAGGTCGATGATGAGCTGGATGCCGCGTGCCTTCAGCCCGGCCAGCAGGTGGTCGAAGTCGGCCATGCTGCCAAACTCGGCCATCACCTGGCGGTAGTCGCGGATGTCGTAGCCGTTGTCGGCGTTGGGGCTGTCAAAGTGCGGGCTCAGCCACACCACGTCCACGCCCAGTTCTTGGAGGTAATCCAGCTTGGCGCGGATGCCGTTCAGGTCGCCTATGCCGTCGCCGTTGCTGTCCATGAAGGAGCGTGGGTAGATCTGGTACACCACGGCATCCTTCCACCAGGCAGCGTTTGAAAGTGGGCGTTTTTCCATGGCGGTGTTTCCGATTTTTGGGGCAGTTTAGCGCAGAGTACAGGGCTTTTGTGATGTGCATAAAATAGGCGGTTTACGCTCTGTGTGTAAAGACTTTTAGCTATATTTTTGGTAGTAAATGCCGGGGCGTGTTTCTTATGATCTTTTTTCCTCTGGCCACTGTCGGTCGGCGCCGTGTGGCCGTGGGCCTGTTGGCGGCCTTGCTGGCGGGCTGCGGCACGGCCCCGGTCGAGCCGAACCCGCCACCCGCCACCAACCCGCCCGCTGCCAAACGCCTGCCGCGCATCGGCCTGGCGCTGGGCGGCGGTGCAGCGCGCGGTTTTGCGCATGTGGGCGTGGTGCAGGTGCTGGAAGAGGCGGGCATCCGCCCGGACCTGGTGGTGGGCACCTCGGCGGGCAGCCTGGTGGCATCGCTGTACGCCAGCGGCAAGAGCGGCGCGCAGATGCAGCAGGTGGCCGAGACCATGGAAGAGGCCGCGTTCACCGACTGGACCCTGCCCATCTTCAGCCGCGGCGTGCTGCGCGGCGACGCGCTGGCCCGCTACGTCAACGCCCAGGTGGCGAACCGCCCGATCGAGCGCATGCCGCTGCCCCTGGGCGTGGTGGCCACCGACCTGAACAGCGGCGAGGCCGTGCTGTTCCAGCGCGGCGATACCGGCACGGCGGTGCGGGCTTCCAGTGCGGTGCCCGCCGTGTTCCAGCCGGTGAAGATTGGCGGGCATGAGTACGTCGACGGCGGCCTGGTCGCCCCGGTGCCGGTGGGCTTTGCCCGGCAGATGGGGGCCGAGCTGGTGATCGCGGTGGACATCTCCAGCGCCCCTGAGGGCAACCCGGCCGATGGCACGCTGCAAATCCTGCTGCAGACCTTTGCCATCATGGGCAAAAGCATCAACAGCTTCGCGCTGCGCGAGGCCGACGTGTTGGTGCGCCCGGTGCTGCTGGGCATGACCAGCGCCGACTTCGGCGGCCGCCGCCGGGCCATCGAGGCGGGGCGGGCAGCGATGCTGCAGGCGCTACCGGCGCTGCGGGCGGCGATGCTTGCAAAATCAAAATAGTCCAGGTACTCAACCAGTTCCCACGCAGCGTGACAAACGCGCCTTCCAGACGAAAAAAAGCCCCGTCTTGCGGACGGGGCTTTGAAGGATTCCTGAGCCTGATGGCATCGAAGGAACCCGAGGAGACGACTGGAGAGAACCGGGGTTCCCAAAAGTGTCTTGCGGGTCTGCGGGCAGACCCGGCGTAATTAACGCTTCTTGGTGGCAGCAGCGGCGGTGGTGCCAGCAGCGGACACGGCCTGGGCAGCTACAGCCTTGAAGTTGGCTTCGGCAGCGTCAGAAGCTTGCTTGACAGCCTTTTGAACGGATTCAAAAGCGTTGTTGGCAGCAGTCACGGCGCTCTTCATCACGGCCACGGCAGGCTCGGAACCGGCAGGTGCGTTCTTGGTGGCGGACTCGATCAGGCCAGCAATCTTCTTTTGGGCTTCAGCGGATTGGCCTTCAACAGCCTTGCTGAACTCAGAGCTGGTGCCCTGGGCGATGTCATACAGGTGACGGCTGTAAGCAGCGGTCTTTTCGGCCAAAGGCTGCAGCAGGCTGGCTTGCAGAGCCAACAGTTCTTGTGCGTCTTTCACGCTCAGAACGGCTTGCGAGTGGCTGGAAGCTTCGGACAAAGCAGCCTTGGAAGCGCTCAGGTTCAGTTCGACCAGCTTTTCCACGCCTTCGAAAGCCTTGGTGGTCAGACCAAACAGGGTTTCAACGGTAGCCTTGTGCGAAGCCAGGATTTGTTCAGTAGTCATCATGTCAATATCTCCAGTTTAAAAAAAAGAAAAGGTTGCTATCTGCTCTGACTTAGTCCGTTACCGGTTATGTTGCAGTGCAGCATGGAATAAATTATAGGCCGTCCATTGCGGCTTGCAATAGGCGTTTGCTGCACCGCAGCATTCTAGAGATTCGACTCTATCGCCGGACAAATTCACCCAATAGACATGTTTCTCATGCGCGCATATTACTCGGACCACTTTGTTCTGCCCCTGCCCGAAGGCCACCGTTTTCCGATGGCCAAGTACCAAATGCTGCGCGACCGCGTGGCTGTGGAACTGCCCGGTGTGCAGATGCAACCGGCTCCGCGCGCCAGCGACGGCGAGCTGGCACTGGCCCACCATCCGGCCTATATCCGGGCCATTGCCGATGGCAGTATCCAGCAGCTCCACCCAGCGGCCATGCGGGAAATCGGCTTCCCGTGGAGTGAGGCGATGGTGGAGCGTTCGCGGCGGTCGGCCGGGGCCACGGTGGCCGCGGTCCGCGACGCGTTGGCCGGCCACGGCATTGCCGCCAATATGGCCGGTGGCACCCACCATGCCACGGCCGACAAGGGCGGCGGATTCTGTGTTTTCAATGATGCAGCCGTGGCCGCGCGGGTCGCGCAGGCCGAGTGGGGCCGCCAACACCGCCAGCCTTTGCAGGTGGCCGTGGTGGATTTGGACGTGCACCAAGGTAACGGAACGGCACATATTTTTCAAAACGATACAAGTGTTTTCACCCTCTCGCTGCACGGCGAAAAGAATTTTCCGTTCCGCAAGGAGGCCAGCGACCTGGACGTGGCCTTGCCCGATGGCTGCGGTGACGACGCCTACATGGAAGCGCTGGAAACAGCGCTGGACCACCTGGCGCAGCGTTTTGCGCCCGGGCTGGTGATCTACCTGGCCGGTGCCGACCCGTTCGAGGGCGACCGGCTGGGCCGCCTGAAGCTCTCGTTTGACGGCCTGCAAGCCCGCGATCGCCGGGTCTTCGACTGGGCCTGGCAGCGCCGCGTGCCGCTGGCCTTTGCCATGGCGGGGGGCTACGGCGTGCGCATTGAAGAGACGGTGCAGGTGCAGATCAACACCTACACCGTGGCCCTGGAGTACGCCAAGCGCTATGCGCAGCCAGGGCGGTAGCTATATGCTTTCTAGGTCGCTAGCGCCTACTGGATAAGCGTAAGCAGCTATTTATTTTGTAGCAATACTTTTAAGCAGCCAGCGCCTCGATTTCTTTGGTGGCCGAGGCCAGCGCAGCGGCTTTGGCATCCGGGCCCATGGCTACGCCCTCGGCGCGTACGAAGCGCACGTCGGTGATGCCCAAAAAGCCGAACACCACGCTGAGGTAGCTTTCCTGGTGTTCCATGGCGCGGCCACCTTCAGAGGCAGAGTACACGCCACCGCGGCCCAGAGCCACGATCACGGTCTTGCCACCGGCCAGGCCGACGGGCCCGGTTTCGGTGTACTTGAAGGTGCGGCCAGCCTGGCAGATGCGGTCGATCCAGGCCTTGAGCTGGGTGGGGATGGTGAAGTTGTATAGCGGCGCGCCAATCACGACCACGTCGGCCGCCAGGAATTGCAGCACCAGCTGCTCAGAGATGGCGTTTTCTGCACGCTGCGCCGGGCTCAGGGCGGCATCGGTGGGGGGCATGCGGAAACCCAGTGATTCGGCGGACAGGTGGCTGGGCGTGGCCACGGCCAGGTCCAGGTGCTCGACCGTGGTGCCGGGGTTGCTGGCTTGCCACTGCGCGCTGATCTGGGCGGTGAGGGTGCGGGTCACGGAGTTGGCGCCCAGGATGCTGGAGTCGATGTGCAGGAGTTTCATAAGGTGTACCAGAGGTGGAGCCACAAATGTGGCGATGGATAGAGTTTCTCACCACTCCAATGCTTCGATAAGTGGGTGAAAATGCACTACATCGTCCTGCTGGTGGGACGATGGAGCCCCAACATGCAGGATCTGAACGACATGGCTTACTTTGCCGAGGTGGTGGAGCGGGGTGGATTCGCCGCCGCCGGGCGGGCGCTGGGTTTGCCAAAATCCCGGCTGTCGCGCCGGGTGGCCGAGCTGGAGGCCCGGCTGGGCGTGCGCCTGCTGCAACGCACCACCCGCAAGCTGTCGCTGACCGAGGTGGGCGAGGTCTACCACCGCCACTGCATGGCCATGCGCGACCAGGCCGATGCGGCGGCCGATGCCGTGGCCCAGGCGCAAACCGAGCCGCGCGGCACCATTCGCATCGCTTGCCCGGTGACCTTGGCGCAAACCACATTGGGCCAGGTGATGCCGATGTTTCTGGCGCGCTACCCGCTGGTCAAGGTGGACATGCGGGTCAGCAACCGGGTGGTGGACCTGGTGGAAGAGGGCGTGGACGTGGCCCTGCGGGTGCGGCTGACACTGGACGACAGCGGCACCCTGGTGGTGAAAAGCTTTGGCATGGCCCACTCGCTGCTGGTGGCCAGTCCGCAACAGCTCGAGCGCCAGGGCCCGCCCGCCACGGTGGAGGATTTGGCGCGGCTGGATTCGGTCAGCATGTCGGCCAGCGACGGACGGGCCGTGTGGCACCTGCTGGGGCCGGACGGCGAGATCCGCACTGTGTCGCACCAGCCGCGCTATGTGGCCGACGACTTGCTGACCCTGAAACTGGCGGTGCTGGGCGGCACCGGCATCAGCGTGCTGCCCGCCTACATGTGTGCCGACGAAATCCGCCACGGCCAGTTGGTGCCTGTGCTGCCCGGCTGGGCCCCGCACCCGGGGGTGTTCCACGCGGTTTTTCCGTCGCGCCGGGGCATGGTGCCCGCGGTGCGGCGGTTTCTGGATTTCCTGGAAGAGCACCATTTGAACGATGGGCTCCAGGCTTGAATGGCCTGTAGCGGTGGAGGTAAATTTGTCGAATATATTTGACATTATGGAAGCCAAGAGTTAGTCTGCAGGCATGTCTCCACTGTTTGAAATGGGTGCTGCGGTCAGGGTTCGCCGAGCCGATATGGGCTTGACCCAATTGATGCTGGCCAAGCTCTGCGGTTTGTCGCGGGCTACCGTGAACCAGGTCGAGAGCGGCACGATCAAGGACCTCAGCATGGCACGGGCGTCCAGGCTGCTAGAGGCTTTGGGGTTATCCTTGGTGATCGCACCGCCCCGCCCCAGAGGGCGGTCCTCAGGCCCTGCATCCAGCCGGGCACTGGAGATTGCGGCACGTACCGCCAGCGTGAGTTACCGAACCTCGATGGATGCAGCCCAGCTCAAGGCTGTTTTGGTGGATGCTGCGCAAATATCCAGCGTACAGCCTCATCTGCATGCCCTGCTGGACGAAGCCCCGGTTTCCTTGCTGGCATCCGTGGTCGAACAATTGCATGCCGAGGAAGGCGTGGAACGCGCATGCCTGTGGCAACGTATGCGCGAATTGGCCCACCAACTCATGAGCACCCGGGCGCTGTGGCAATGAGTGCGCTCGATATGGGACGGCCAGGGGTGTGGCAGCAGCTTTTCCCACATGCGCTGGTGCTGATGGCGCACCTGGAGAGGCAAACCCAACAGCCTGTCTGGACCTTTGGCGGAGGCACGGTGCTGATGCTTCGCCTGGGTCACCGCCAGAGCAAAGACATCGACCTTTTTGTGCCGGATCCGCAGTACCTGGGCTATCTCAGCCCGCGCCTGAGCGACGTTGCAGAGCAGATCACCACAGACTACGAAGAAAACGCAGAATTCATCAAGTTGTTTCTACCCGCCGGGGAAATAGATATTGTGGTTGGCACTGCACTTACGCCACATCCGTTTGATGTGATGGAGTATGCGGGCAGAAACATCCGGGTCGAAACCAGCGCAGAAATCATCGCCAAAAAAATGTGGCACCGTGGCGACCGTGCCAAGGCACGTGATCTTTTTGATGTGTGTGCTGTTGCCGATGCAGAGCCGCAGGCCATAGCCCTGGCCGCTCCGTTTTTCAGCAGACACGGTGCTGCGTTTTTAGAGCGGCTGCAGGAACGTGCTGGCTTGGCCAAGGCAGAGTTTGAAGCGATTGACGCGCTTGGCTTTCAACGCTCTTTTGCCGATTGCCTGGACCAGGCACACCAACTGATAGGGCCACTGCTGCGTAAACCGGCTTGAACGCTGCCGTTTGCTCTGGGTCCGTAAACCTTAAGTCTTCAAAAACAAATCCCGGTCCGGCGCAAAGTTGGCATGCAGCGGCAGCAGCGCGCCGCCCAAAGCCCGGGCATCCGAGCCGATGCTGCCCGCTACCAGCTCGGTGCGCCACAGGCCTTCCCAGTTGAAGTGGGCCAGCGCCAGGCGGGTGCGCTCCAGCAGCAGCTCCAGCAGGGGACGGCACAGCGAGCCGTCGATGACCACGGCTTCCAGGTCGAGAAACGCGGTGCCACTGACCACGCAGTGCGCCAACGCCGCAGCGGCCTGGGCCACCCAGGCCTGGGTCTCGGCCACAAACGGGGCCATGAGCGCCCGGTCGTCGTAGGCGGCAGTGGGGTCCAGGCCTTTGCCCAGCAGGCGCTGCTCCAGCTCCCACAGCGAGGCGTGGGCCACCAGCTGGTCGGGTGCGCTGCCGGGCGTGGTGGCCAGTTGCATGGGCAAAGAGGCGACCGCGCCCGCGTTGCCGTGCAAGCCACCGTGCAGGTGCGAGTTGACTACCAGGCCCCCGCCCACAAAGGTGTCGATAAAGATGTACAAAAAAGTCTTCAGATCGCGGCCCCGGCCCGCCACCAGCTCGGCCACGCAGGCCGCCGCGGTGTCTTTGGCAAAGCTCACGGGCAGGTCGGTCATGGCCTGCACCGCCGCACCCAGGTCCAGGGCGTTCCAGGCGCTGGACTGCGCGTCCGACAGGCCCAGCATCTTGTGCCAGCCGCCCATCTGGAAGGGCGCGGCCACGCCGATGCCCACCAGCCGCGACTGCAGCGGCCCCAGGCTGTCGCGCAGGGTGTGCATGTGCTCGGCCAGCGCGGGCAGCAGGACCGTGGTGTCGGGGAACACATAGGGCAGGGTGACGCGTTGGCGTACTTTGCCGGTGAAGTCGACCAGCAGCCAGTCGGTGTTGCGGCGTCCTACCTTGATGCCGATGGAGAAGGCCCCGTCGGGGTTCAGCGCCAGCGGCACCGAGGGCTGGCCAATGCGTCCGCGCACCGGTTGGTGGCGCAGCAGCAGGTCGTCTTCTTCCAGGCGGTTGGTGATCAGGCCGATGGTCTGGGCCGTGAGGTGGGTGAGGCGGGCCAGGTCGGCCTTGGGCAGGCTGCCGTGCTGGCGGATGGCCTGCAGCACCACCCGTTCGTTGAACTGCCGCATCCCGACGTGGTTGGAGCCACGCGGGCGCAGCAGGGGAGGGGCGAGTTGGGCGTTCATGTCCGCAGATTTTCGCCGATGACTCCTTTGCGCAGAATGAAGTTGCCGAAGGGCTGCAACTCGCCCGTCAGCACGATGGCGTAGACATTCGCCACGCGTTCATAAAACGCAAAGCGTTCAATCGGCTCGGCCTGCTGGCCCGGCAGCAGGCTGGGCTGGAGCATGTCCAGCACCTCGCGCTGCAAGGCGGAGCGGTAGGGCGCAGTGGTGCCAGAGACCTGCATGAAGGCCACCGGGGCGTCCACGTCGGCCGCCAGCGGCAGCACCGATTCCACCGCCTGCACGGCCCGCTGCATGCCCACGCCCGGCAGGTACAGCACCGGCTTGCCTGCGGCCAGGCGCAGGGCCGTGAAGTTGGCATCGGCCAGCAACACGGCGTCGTCGTGCCCCATCTCGGCCAGCACTTTCAAGAGCTCTGGCGTGAGCAGAGGGTCGATTCCTTTGAGCATGTCGGTGACCTTAGTGCGCCAGCGACTCGGCGGGCAGCTCGTCCGGGCGGATGGCCCCGGTCATGACTGCCACGGTGTCGGCCATGCTGATCTTGTGCGGATTGAGCACGCAGCCGCGCTTGCCCAGGCGGGCCACGTGGATGCGGTCGGCAATTTCAAACACATGGGGCATGTTGTGCGAGATCAAGATGACCGACAGACCCTTGTCGCGCACCCGGCGGATCAGGTCCAGCACCATGTTGCCTTCTTTCACGCCCAGGGCGGCGGTGGGCTCGTCCATGATGACCACGTGCTGGGCAAAGGCCGCAGCGCGCGATACGGCCACGCACTGGCGCTGGCCGCCGGACAGTGTTTCCACCGCCTGCGTCATGGAGCGGATGCCGACCTTCAGGTCTTTCATGCGGGAGATGCTTTCTTCCAGCATCCGCTTTTTGTCCAGCATGCGCAGCACGTTGCCAGCAAAGCCGGGGCGGCGGATTTCGCGGCCCAGGAACAGGTTTTCCGAGATCGACATGGCCGCGGCCACGGCCAGATCCTGGTACACCGTCTCAATCCCGGCTTGGCGGGCATCCATGGGACTCTTGAAGTGGATCTGCTTGCCGTCCAGCAGGATCTCGCCTTCGTCGGGGATGGTGGCACCGGACAGGCACTTGATCAGCGAGGACTTGCCTGCACCGTTGTCGCCGATCACGGCCAGGATCTCGCCTTCGCGCAGTTCCAGGTCGGCACCGTCGAGGGCCGTGACCTGGCCGTAGCGCTTGATCAGGCCGGTGGCCTTCATCACGATTTTGTGTTGGGGAGCAGACATTAACGGCCTCCTTTGCGGGACAACTGGTCGATAGCGACCGCCAAAATCACCAAGATGCCGGTGATCAGCACCTGGTACACCGATTGCACACCCATCAGCGTCAAGCCGTTGCGCAGCACGCCGACGATGATGGCGCCCACCAGGGTGCCCAGGATCACGCCACGGCCACCAAACAGGCTGGTGCCGCCCAGCACCACGGCGGTGATGGCATCCAGATTTTCGGTCTGTCCGGCGTTCGGGTCACCGGCACCGGTACGTGCCACCGACAGCAGCGAGGCCACGCCGTACAAGATGCCGGCCAGCACATACACGCCCAGCAAGACGCGCTCGGTGGGGATACCGGTGAGGCGTGTGGCTTCGGGGTTGTTACCCACCGCGTACACGTGGCGACCGGCGGCGGTTTCGCGCAGGTAGAACCAGATGCCGCCGTACAGTGCCAGCATCAGCAGCGTGCTGTAGGCCACGGCCGTGCCGCCCACCTGGAAGGTGTTGCCCAGGGCCGTCATCAATGGAGGCACGTCGGTGATGGTCTGCGAATTGGAGTACAGCTGGGTGATGGCGAAAGCAATGTTCAATGTGCCCAGGGTGACGATGAACGGCGGCAGCTTGATGCGCGTCACCAACAAGCCGTTGAGCAGACCGAACGCGGCCGTGGCGGCAATGCCGCACAAGATGGCCAGTGCCGGTGGCAGGCCCAAATCGCTGGAGAGCTTGGTCATGACGATGCCGCCCAGGGCCATCACCATCCCGCACGACAGGTCGATACCGGCCGTCAAAATAATCAGGGTCTGGCCAATGGCGATCACGCCGACCACGGTGACCTGTTGCAGGATCAGCGAGAAGTTGGTCGCCGACAAAAAGCGTTCGCTCTGGGTGGCGAAGACGATGCAGGCGATCAGCAGGGCAATGAACGGCCCGAGCGTGCCAATCGGCGGTAGTTTTTCTTTGAGTGTGCTCACGGTGTGCCTTAAAAAATGGGTTGAAAAAACGGGGCAGCCGGTGTGGGTGGCTGCCCCGGCGGGTGCTAGTGGGTACTAGTCAGGCAAAGAAATTACTTGTTGCCCCAGCACAGGTCCATACCAACTTTGGTGTCCTTGCTTTCCACGCCTGCCTGGGGCTTGTCGGTGATCAGGGTCACGCCGGTGTCGGTGTAGCCGGTGGCCTTCTTGCCGTCTTTGGCGAATGCCACACCAGCAGCCACGCCCATGCTGGCCATCTTCAGCGGGTACTGTTGCGAGGTGGCGGCGATCATGCCGGCCTTGACGTTCTTGACACCGGCGCAGCCGCCGTCCACCGACACGATCAGCACGCCTTTTTCCTTGCCAGCAGCCTTCAGCGCCTGGTAGGCACCGGCAGCGGCGGGTTCGTTGATGGTGTAGAGCACGTTGATGTCGGGGTTCTTTTGCAGGCAGTTTTCCATGGCGGTCTGGCCCTTGGCCTGGTCGCCAAAGCTGTCGGCCATGCAGACGATTTCAGCCGTCTTGGAGAGTTCGTTGCTCTTGGCATCGGCAGCAGCCAGGCCAAAGCCGTTCATGAAGCCGTTGTGGCGTTGCGCGCCCACGGGGTGGCCGGGGAACAGGTCGAGCGTGGCGATCTTGGCGGGCTTGCCAGCCATCACGGCCTTGGCGTACTGGCCGATCAGGATGCCGGCCTTGTAGTTGTCGGTGGCAAACAGGGCGTCGGTGCCTTCCACGGGGTCGGTCGGGCTGTCCAGGGCGATGAACATCACGCCTTGGGCCTGGGCCTTCTTGATGGCGGGGATGATGGCCTTGGAGTCATTGGGGGTGATCATGATGGTCTTGGCGCCCGCTGCAATCATGTTTTCAATAGCGGTGATCTGGCCGGCGTTGTCGCCGTCTTGCTTGCCAGCGGCGCTGAGCAGCTTGGCACCGAGTTTCTTGGCTTCGGCTTGCGCACCTTCCTTCATCTTCACGAAAAATGGGTTCGTTTCGGTCTTGGTGATCAGGCCGATCACGGGTTCTGCAGCACACGCCGTGGTGGCGGCAAAAGCCAGAGCGGACAGCACCAGGGTGGCGGTAGATTTTTTCATGTTGTCTCCTAGAGAGGGGTGAACGCAAGGGTTCGGTTGGGGAACAGGGTCCAGCGGGAGTGTGAGGTTTTTCACGCTGGTGCTGAACTATAAAACGATGGGACTAACTAAATCAAGTTGCTTTAGTTATCGGAAACCCTAGGTTTTTGAACTAATTGGTGGCGCCCGACCCATCCCCTACACTTTGCGCGGTTCGGCATTTATTCTTGTACGTAGTTGCCCTGTAGGGCCCACTTTTATGATCATCACCAGCCTGCTCGACACCGACCTCTACAAGTTCACGATGATGCAGGTGGTGTTACACCATTTCCCTGCGTCGCAGGTGCAGTACCGCTTCAAATGCCGCAACCCCGGCGTGCAGTTGGCACCGTTCGTGGCCGAGATCCAGGACGAGATACGCGGGCTGTGCCGCCTGGGTTTCAGCGAGGCCGAGCTGGGTTATCTGCGCTCCATGCGCTTCATCAAGAGTGATTTTGTGGACTTTCTGGGGCTGTTTCGGCTCAACGAGAAGTACATCACCGTGACCCCGCTGCCCAATGGCGAGATCGACATCTCCATCCAGGGCCCGTGGCTGCACGTGATCCTGTTCGAGATCCCGGTGCTGGCCATCGTCAACGAGGTGTACTTTCGCCACGCCAGCACCATGCCCAGCTTCACCCAGGCCCGCCAGCGGCTGCAGGACAAGATCGTGCAACTGCGCGGCGACGGCCTGGCCGAGCTCAAGATTGCCGACTACGGCACCCGCCGCCGCTATAGCAAGGCCTGGCACGAAGAGGTGTTGCGCACCCTGGTGGCGCAGCTAGGGTCTGGCTCCCAGGGGCAGTTTGCGGGCACCAGCAATGTCCTGTTTGCCATGCAACTGGGCCTGACCCCGCTGGGCACCATGGCCCACGAGTACCTGCAGGCCTGCCAGGCGCTGGGGCCGCGCCTGCGCGACAGCCAGGTGTTCGGTTTCGAGATGTGGGCCAAGGAGTACCGCGGCGATTTGGGCATCGCGCTGAGCGACGTGTACGGCATGGATGCCTTCTTGCGCGACTTCGACATGTACTTCTGCAAGCTCTTCGACGGCGCGCGCCACGACAGCGGCGACCCGTTCCAGTGGGGCGAACGCCTGCTGGCGCATTACAAGAAGAACCGTGTCGACCCGCTGACCAAGGTGCTGATCTTCAGCGATGGCCTCACCGTGCCGCGCACCATTGCGCTGTACCAGCAGTTCCGGGGCCGCTGCCTGCTGGCCTTTGGCATTGGCACCAACCTGACCAACGACATGGGCGACCCGCCGCTGCACGTGCCATTGCAGATCGTCATCAAGATGATCCGCTGCAACGGCCAGCCCGTGGCCAAGCTGTCGGATTCACCGGGCAAGAACATGTGCGAGGACGAGAAGTACGTGGGCTACCTGCGCCAGGTGTTCGAGATCGAGACCGCCCCATGAGCGGCGCTGGCATGTCCGCGGTCTGGGGCATCCCGTTCGCGGGCATTTTGCTGTCGATTGCGCTGTGCCCGCTATGGGCACCGGGCTTTTGGCACCACCATTTCGGCAAAGTGTCGGCAGCGTGGTCGCTGGCTTTTTTGCTGCCATTGGCTTGGGTGTTCGGGTGGGATGCTGCGGCCCATAGCCTGGTGCATGCGCTGCTGGCCGAATACCTGCCGTTCATCATTTTGCTGACCGCGCTCTACACCGTGGCCGGCGGCATTTTTATCCGCGGCAACCTGCACGGCAGCCCGCGCCTGAACGTGGCGCTGCTGGCCATTGGTGCGGCACTGGCCAGCGTGATGGGCACCACCGGCGCCTCTATGCTGATGCTGCGCCCGCTGCTGCGCGCCAACGACAACCGCATCCACAAGGTGCACGTGGTGGTGTTCTTCATCTTCATCGTCTCCAACGCCGGGGGGGCGCTGACCCCGCTGGGCGATCCGCCGCTGTTTTTGGGATTTTTGCAGGGCGTGGACTTCTTCTGGACCGTAGGCCACCTGTGGCAGCCCACGCTGTTTTTGGTCGGCGTGCTGCTGGCGTTGTGCTTCGCCATCGACCGCTACTACTACGCCAAAGAGGGCGTGCTGCCGGTGGACCCCACGCCCGACACCCCACGCATCGGCTTTGACGGCGGCGTGAACTTTGCGCTGCTGGGCGCGGTGGTGGGGCTGGTGCTGCTCAGCGGCTTCTGGAAGTCGCCCGTGGTGTTCCACGTGGCCGGGGCCGAGGTGGGCTTGCCGGGGCTGGTGCGCGACGCGGGCCTGGTGCTGGTGACCCTGCTGTCGCTGCGCTGGACCCCGGCCCAGGTGCATGCCGACAACCAATTCAGCTGGGGCCCGATGCTGGAAGTGGCCAAGCTGTTTGCAGGCATCTTCCTGACCATCATCCCGGTGATCGCCTTGCTGCGCGAGGGCCTGCACGGCCCGTTTGGCGCGGTGGTGGCCGCCGTCACCCGGCCCAATGGCACGCCCGACCCGGCCATGTACTTCTGGGCCAGCGGCTTGCTCAGCTCGTTTCTGGACAACGCGCCCACCTACCTGGTGTTTTTCAACACCGCCGGTGGCGACGCGCCTACGCTGATGACCACGCTGGCCCCCACGCTCATGGCGGTGTCTGCCGGTTCGGTCTTCATGGGGGCCAACAGCTACATCGGCAACGCGCCCAATATGATGGTCAAAGCCATTGCCGAGCAGCGCGGTGTGGCCATGCCCAGCTTTTTTGGCTACATGGCCTGGTCGTGTGCCATTCTGGTCCCCCTGTTTTTCGTGATCACCCTCATTTGGTTCAAATAAATGCCCAAACCCGCCATCCTGGTCGCCCGCAAAATCTTCCCCGCCACCCTTGCCGCGCTGGAGCAGCATTTCGAGGTGGAGTCCAACCAGGAAGATGCCTCCTGGAGCAAGGCCGAGCTGATTGCCCGGCTGCAGGGCAAGGTGGGGGCCTTCACCACCGGCAGCGAGCGCATCGACGCCGAGCTGCTGGCCGCCTGCCCTTTATTGCGCATCTGCGCCAACATGGCCGTGGGCTACAACAACTTTGACATCGACGCGATGAGCGCCGCGGGCGTGCTGGCCACCAACGCCCCCGACGTGCTCACCGAGACCACCGCCGACTTCGGCTTCGCCCTGCTGATGGCCACCGCCCGCCGCATCAGCGAGAGCGAGCATTTTCTGCGCGCCGGGCTGTGGAAGAAGTGGAGCTACGACATGTTTGCCGGGGCCGAGATCCACGGCAGCACCCTGGGCATCATTGGCATGGGCCGCATTGGCCAGGGCATTGCCAAGCGCGGGGCCCATGGCTTTGGCATGAAGGTGGTCTACCACAACCGCAGCCAGCTCGATGCCGCCACCGAGGCCGACTGCAAGGCCCGTTTTGTCTCCAAAGAAGAGCTGCTGAAGACCGCCGACCACGTGGTGCTGGTGGTGCCGTATTCCGCCGCCTCGCACCACACCATCGGCGCGGCCGAGCTGGCGTTAATAAAGCCCACCGCCACCCTGGTCAACATCGCGCGCGGCGGCATCGTGGACGACGCGGCCCTGGCCGTGGCCCTGCGTGAGGGCCGCATTGCCGCCGCCGGGCTGGACGTGTTCGAGGGCGAGCCCAGCGTGCACCCCGACCTGCTGACTGTGCCCAACGTGGTGCTGACCCCGCACATCGCCAGCGCCACCGTGGCCACCCGCATGGCCATGGCCCAGCTGGCCGCCGACAACCTGGTCGGATTTCTTATACAAAACAAGCCTCTCACGCCCATCAATGCGGCGCAAGTAGCTAGAAAATAGATAGCATTAATGAGTTTGATTGAATGGGGGCTGCTGGCGCTGGCCGTACTGAACTTTGCGCTCTTGCTGGCCCTGCTGCTGCGCAAGCCGCCCGAGGCGGATAACGCTGCCCTGGACCGGCTGGAGCGGGGGTTGCGTGAATCGTCGCGGGCCGACCGCCAAGAGCTGGGCACCAGCTTCGCCAACTTCCAGCGCACCCTGGTGCAGCAAAGTGCCGAGGCCACGCGCACCCAAAACACCCAGATCGACGCGCTGGCCCAGCAGCTTGCCTTGCTGCAACGCTCGGTCAGCGACACCCTGAGCACCCAACTCCTGGCCCTGGGCGAGTCCAACGCAAGGCGCATGGGCGAGGTGCGCGCCACGCTGGAGGCCCAGCTGCAGCAGCTGCAGCAAAGCAACGCCGCCAAGCTGGATGAAATGCGCCAGACCGTGGATGAAAAGCTGCAGACCACGCTGGAAACCCGCCTGGGCGAAAGCTTCAAGCAGGTGGCCGACCGGCTGGAGCAGGTGCACAAAGGCCTGGGCGAAATGCAGTCGCTGGCGCAGGGCGTGGGCGACCTGCAGCGCGTGCTGACCAACGTCAAAACCCGCGGCATGTTTGGCGAAGTGCAGCTAGAGAATTTGCTGGAACAGGTGCTGACGCCTGAGCAGTACGGCAAGCAGATCGAGACCAAGCCGCGCAGCAACCAGCGCGTGGACTTCGCGGTGCGTTTCCCCGGCCGCAGTGCCGACGGCGCGCCCGTCTGGCTGCCCATCGACGCCAAGTTCCCCCGCGACGACTACGAGCGCCTGCTCGATGCCCACGAGCGGGCCGACGTCGTCGCCGCCGAGGCATCCGCCAAAGCCCTGGAAGCCCGCATCCGCGCCGAGGCCAAGTCCATCGCCGAGAGCTACCTGGCCCCGCCCCACACCACCGATTTCGCCATCCTGTTTTTGCCCATCGAGAGCCTTTACGCCGAGGTGCTGCGCCGCCCCGGCCTGATGGACAGCCTGCAGCGCGACTACCGCGTCACCCTGGCAGGCCCCACCACCTTGCTGGCCATGCTCAACAGCCTGCACATGGGTTTCCGCACCCTGGCGCTGGAGCAGCAGGCCAGTGAAGTGTGGAAGGTGCTGGGCGCGGTGAAAACCGAGTTCGAACGCTACGGCGAATGGGTCGCCCGCATCCGCGAGCAAGTGCAGAAGGCCTCGGATACGCTGGATAAGGCCGATACCCGCACCCGGCAGATGCGGCGGGCGCTGAAGGTGGTGGAGGCGTTGCCGGATGCGGAGGCGCAGGCGCTGTTGCCTGTGGGGGGAGATTTGGAGGAGGGGAATGTGTAACGGTTGAGATGAGCAGCCGGTCGCGGTCCGCTCGATGAAAGGGTTAGGGCGCACTCCGCGGACTGCCCAGCAAACTGACAAGGTAACCTACCAACAAGACACTGAAGATCAACTGAGTTAAAACGAACACTCGAACCATTCGACTGTTGGGAACGATGTCGCCGAAGGTTGTCGTAGTGGAGACTCCAACACTAAAGTACAAGAAGTCGATCCACTGAAGTCTGGCTGTACGCTTTGAATACCAATCCTCAAGGCGATTGAAAGCCTTTCCGCGAAGGTCTGCCAATCTTCCCATGAGGGAGATCTGTTCCTTGCGTAGAGTGGCTAGCTTTGTCTCAGTTGCATCGAACTTTGCTGTTGTGTTCGGATCGGCCAATTCCCGTAGATGGTGAAGCACATAGTCGCCGGTGTCAGCTTGACGGACAGCCAATACATATTGAGCCTTTGCCACGTCAACTTTTGCGTTGGCAGCCGCGATTGCCGCGGCTGGTGAAGGTGATTTTTGTGCGGCGCTTGCTAGCGCATCGGCCACGGTTGTCGCACGTTCAACTGCTGCGGACTCAACAGCAACTGCCTTTTGCTTGTATTGTTCGACGTTTGACCAAAGCTTGGCGGAGTGCTCTTCATACACTGCCTTCGCCGCTAGCTCAATCGTTTTTTGTTCTCGTTCCAGTGCGCGTAACTGGTTCTGGGCCGCAGATGCCTCACGATCAATCTCGTCGACACTCTTGGAGAACTCGTCTAGTTCAATGGCTGATGTTGCAGACGAAGCTGCGGTGGAGTCCCACATAGCGCCAGGGCTTGGTGACCATAATTTGGCCAGGAGTTGGTCGTAGGGCGTTAGATTAAATTCCCTGTTCAAGATAAAGCTGTCAGGTCGAGTTACCCACGCCCCCCAGTACATAAGGGAAAACATCAGGACCGACAGCATCCAAACGACGGCAGTAGCGGCTTTACGGTTGCATAGAAGGTGACGGACTGGTGGCATTGGGTATGTAACGTTTGAGATGAGCGGCGTGACCTGGCTTGCCGGGGCACGTCGTCTCGATTGAAGGGTTGGATTTCACGCGCTGGCTTTCGGCAGGATGGAGACGCGCACTTCAATGCCGTGGTCTCCAGTATTGAGGTCGGATTCGATGCCTGCCGGATTGGCGACTCTGCCCTCCGGGTCATAGACGAAGCACACCAGGCGACGGCATTGCGGATGCTTCTTGTACTTTGCGATATCGATGATGAGTTGCTCGCCAACACTCTTCGCGTTAAGCCCTGACCGCGTTTTCTTGATTTCGATGACGGTGTCAATTTCGGGGAGTAGAAAGTCTGTGCGTGATGCACTTCCAGCGTAGCTTGGTACCCACTCTTCAGGTCTTACATCATTGAAGTGAAGCCGCAGAAGAGCATGCATCAAGTCTTGAACGTCATATTCGTCATTTACGTCAAGAGTAGGCCGCTCGGCATGACGACTACGTAGCTGTACAGCTACGGCATGAAAGCGAAGAACCAATTCATCGAGCGCATCGAGAAGCCTGCGTTGATCAGTGCCTGATTCAATCGAGCCCGTTGCTACCGTGAAGAGCGTTGGGTTTCGCTCAATTCGTGTGATCACTGCGCAAACGACACCTCGAATCTCTTCCACACTTGCGTATGAGGACGAGTTGTAGAAATTGCTAATTCCGTCGTTGTACGAGTTTGTAACCAAGCGAATGTGCTGTGCCGACCCAGGAACGTGATCACGTAGTAAGTCGACGAGTTCAGTTGTGATGGTTCGAAGTCGATAGTTGTCTTGGCTGTCGATTGATATGCGCTCTCGAGTTCGCGTAAAGCGACCAAGAATGGTCGCAAGTTCAACTTTGTATTTCTGTAACGCTTCGAGGACTTCGGCAGCTTGCATATGAAATCTAACGAGATGTGTGCCGTAAAACCTGAGGTTTAAATCGGCGACTGAGGTTTAAATCATCCATCGAAATCTCCTGGGATTGGTTTGCAAACTGGGTTTTCATGAGTTGAGTCAGTTTTTATACAGGTATAAAAATTTCGATAAACCCAGCATCTTCGATGTGTCGTCCACTATAGCCCGCCGAAGTCTTGCGGCACCCTTTGATCGGGTATTTGTCCTTCAAAAGAAGGGGCGTGAAATGTTCTTTTTTTCGTAGCTTTTTGTGCTGGCGGAATAAGCGTCGGAGCCGGTTTTCTCTTAAAAATTTTGATGTAGGTTTGTGGTGAATACAGCTCGGGGTGGGGGTACTCGCGCCCTAGGCGCGATGCCTGGCGTAGCCGGGCCGATCCCGCGCCCCGGGGTCCCCCTCTGCAATGCGCCGAGGAGCACAGCTTTGGGCGGATCAGGGCTGGCGTCTGTTTGAGCGCCAGCGAGTTTAGCCAGACCCCGCACAAAGCGCGCACCGCAGGTTCCCCGACGCGATAGCGGCGGGGCGCTGGCAGTGGGGGCGCCTTTCTTTTGGTGACTTTTCTTTTGCGCAAAAGAAAAGTTACTGCGCCGCCGGGCGCATCACCCGGCCGGGGATGCTGGCAGGCACCCAGAAAACGTCGGCATCAACCCGCCAATAGGGGTCGGAGCCCAAATGCGGGCCACGCCGTGCTCCAGCCGCAAGCAACCCCCGCGCAATTGGGATCCGACCCCTATTGGCTACTGCCCGTGCAATTGATGGAGTTTGCTTCCCAATTGATAGTAAAAAACAGGAGCACGTTGCGCCCATTCCATCAGCGCTAGAGGCCATTTTGGCATCTGAAAATGGGCTTAAATCCTAGAAATAGCGACCTAACCAGGCGGCCCCTATCCACCCACAGCGCTTGGGTTCGCAGAGCGGGTAAGCTCGGGAGCATTTGCCCGCACCATGGCTACGAACGCGGGCTTTCCCTGGCGCTTCTTTCCCTCTCGCAACACCTCTATGACCCCCGCATTGGCCCGCCTCATCGCCGCCCAGATCTGCCTGCACGCCTGCATGACCGGCATCCGCCTGGCGGCGCCGTTGCTGGCCTTGCGTGAAGGCTTCAGCGGGCTGGCGGTGGGTTTTTTGCTGGCCTTGTTTGCGCTGACCCAGGTGTTTCTGGCCCTGCCCGCCGGGCGCTATGCCGACCGCCACGGTCTGCGCAAGCCAGTCACCGGCAGCGTGGTGATGGCAGTGCTGGGGGCCGGCCTGGCGGCGGTGTGGCCTGTTTACCCGGTGCTGTGCCTCAGCGCGCTGCTGACCGGCGGGGCCACCGGCATTGCGGTGATTGCGCTGCAGCGCCACGTGGGCCGCGCAGCCGAAGGTGCGACGCAGCTGAAAACCGTGTTCAGCTGGCTGGCGCTGGGGCCTGCGCTGTCGAATTTCATCGGCCCGTTTGCGGCCGGGCTGCTGATTGACCACGCGGGCCGGGTGCCCGCCGACCTCACGGGTTTCCAGGCGGCGTTTGCGCTGATGGCGCTGTTGCCCCTGGCCACCTGGGCGCTGGTGCAGGGCGTGCAGGAGCTGCCCGCCATCCACGCGCCCACCGGGGCCGCCAAGCCGCGCGTACTCGACCTATTGCAAGACCCGATGCTGCGCCGCCTGCTGCTGGTGAACTGGTTTTTGTCGTCCTGCTGGGACGTGCACACCTTTGTGGTGCCCATCCTGGGCCACGAGCGCGGCCTGAGCGCGTCCACCATCGGCACCATCCTGGGCGGCTTTGCCATCGCGGCGGCGGTGGTGCGCATGGCCATGCCCCTGGTGGCGGCGCGGCTGCGCGAGTGGGCGGTGATGGTGGGTGCCATGTGGATGACGGCGGCGCTGTTTGCGCTTTACCCGCTGCTGCCCAGCGCGGCGGCCATGGGCGTGTGTTCGGTGTTTCTGGGCCTGGCGCTGGGGTCGGTGCAGCCCATGATCATGAGCACCTTGCACCAGATCACCCCCGAGCACCGCCACGGCGAAGCCCTGGGCCTGCGGCTGATGAGCATCAACGCGTCGAGCGTGGTGATGCCGCTGCTGTTTGGCGTGGCCACCGCCTATGTGGGCGTGGCCGGGCTGTTCTGGGTGGTGGGGGCGGTGGTGGGCGGTGGCTCGCGCACCGCCTGGGGGCTTAAATCTTATAAAACGCCTGGATAGCGGCCCAGGCAGCCTCGGGGGTGTCGACGAAGGTGAACAGCTCCACATCATTGGGGGAGATGGCGCCCTCTTCGATCAGCAGATCGAGGTTGAACAGCTTTTTCCAGTAGTCGACACCAAACAGGATGATGGGCACGGCCTTGGCTTTGCCGGTTTGCACCAGGGTCACCACTTCGAACAGTTCGTCCAGCGTGCCAAAGC
Organism: Rhodoferax sp. WC2427; assembly: GCF_040822085.1. Taxonomy (NCBI): domain Bacteria; kingdom Pseudomonadati; phylum Pseudomonadota; class Betaproteobacteria; order Burkholderiales; family Comamonadaceae; genus Rhodoferax; species Rhodoferax sp. WC2427. The sequence goes on from NZ_CP162006.1 coordinate 1,695,269, forward strand.
CGCCGGGGAAGGCCACCAGGGCTTTGGCGCGCATCATGAAATGCATTTTGCGCAGCGCAAAGTAGTGGAACTTGAAGTTCAGGCTGGGCGACACATAGCGGTTGCCACCTTGCTCGTGGGGCAGGGCGATGCTCAGGCCCACGGTCAGGGCGCCTGCCTCAAAGGCGCCACGGTTGGCCGCCTCCATGATGCCGGGGCCGCCGCCGGTGCAGATATAGAGGCGGTCGGCGGCGGGAAGCTGGGCGCTGTGGGTGGCTACCAGCCCGGCGAACAGGCGGGCCTGGTCGTAGTAGTGGGCGTTGCGCATGCGGCGCTGGGCGACCTTCAGGGCCTCGGCATCGCCGTTGGCCTGGGCGGCCACCAGTGCGGGCAGGGCATCTTCGGGGGCCGGGAAGCGGGCGCTGCCAAACACCACCACCGTGCTCTCAATGCCCTGGGCTTGCTGGGCCAGGTCGGGTTTGAGCATCTCCAACTGGAAGCGGATGCCGCGGGTTTCGCGGCGCAGCAGAAATTCGGGGTCGGCGAAGGCCAGGCGGTAGGCGTCGGTGTCGAGCTTTTGGCCGTTGTTGGCGTGGGCTTGCAGCTCGGCCCAGGCGAGGGCGACGCTGCGGTCGTTCAGTGCATCGGTATTTTCCATACGCGGATTGTGGTCCTAAAACATGGCACTTTTGTGTGGCAAAGCGGTAAATTGCAGCCCGGGCGGGCCAAAAAAAAGCAGCTTGCGGCGTGTACCGCAAGCTGCCTGGCCGGGAGGTGAGGCGGCTTTTTACGGGCGAACCACCAGGTCGTTGCGCACCGCGGCCACGCCCTTGACGTTACGGGTGATGGATTCGGCTTGGGCCTTTTCGGCGGCCGACTTGGCAAAACCCGACAGAATGACCGTGCCCTTCAAGGTTTGCACGCTGATGGCTCCGGCGTCTACGGTCTTGTCGGACACAAAACGGGCCTTGACCGAGGAGGTGATGGCCGCGTCGTCCACGTAGGCACCCACGGTTTCCTGCTTGCGCACCACGGCACAACCGGTGGCAGCCAAGATGGTGGTACCTGCAATGGCAGCAAAAGCGATAGCACGGATGAATTGCATGGAGGGGCCTCGGAAAAGTTGTGGAGAGACAGCTAAAACGCCGCCCATCGGGTGTGGGCCGACAGCCGGGACAATGGATTTGTTACAAATTGCGCATGGCTCTGGGCTGTGCCTGTGGTGCACCAGGTTTCAACCGTAGTTCCCACAATGGTGTAACGGATTTTTGGGCATAAATTGCCTAGTGTTCTGCTGCCTATGTGGGTAGCGATTTACTCAACCAGAAAGGTATGCCCATGCAAGCTGCTACTTCGACGGCCAAAAAGCCGTTTTACAAATCTCTCTACGTGCAGGTGCTGTTCGCGGTGGCCATGGGCGTGGCGCTGGGGCATTTCCAACCCGAACTGGGCGCGCAGATGAAGCCGCTGGGCGATGGCTTCATCAAGCTGATCAAGATGCTGATCGCCCCGATCATTTTCTGTACCGTGGTGGTGGGTATCGCCGGTATGGAAGACATGAAAAAGGTGGGTAAAACCGGGGGCCTGGCGCTGCTGTACTTTGAAATCATGAGCACGCTGGCGCTGATTGTCGGCCTGGTCATGGTCAACCTGATCCAGCCTGGCTCGGGCATGCACATCGATGCCTCCACGCTGGACACCAAGGGCATTGCGGCCTACACCGGCCCCGGCAAGATGGCGACCACCACCGACTTTTTGCTCAATGTGATCCCCTCCACCGTGGTGGATGCGTTTGCCAAGGGCGAAATCCTGCAGGTGCTGCTGTTTGCGGTGATGTTCGGCTTTGCGCTGCACAAGTTTGGTGGCCGTGGCACCCAGGTGTTTGACTTCATCGAGAAGTTCTCGCACGTGATGTTCGACATCGTGGGCATGGTCATGAAGGTGGCTCCGATCGGTGCTTTCGGTGCCATGGCCTTCACCATCGGCAAGTACGGTGTGGACTCGCTGGTGTCGCTGGGCAAGCTGATGGGCACCTTCTACGGCACCTGCCTGATCTTCGTGTTTGTGATCCTGGGCATCGTGGCGCGGCTGCATGGTTTCAGCATCGTCAAGTTCGTCAAGTACATCAAGGAAGAACTGCTGATCGTGCTGGGCACCTCGTCCAGCGAATCGGTGCTGCCCCGCATGATGGAGAAGATGGAAAACGCCGGTGCCAAGAAGTCTGTGGTGGGCCTGGTCATCCCGACCGGCTATTCGTTCAACCTGGACGGCACCTCTATCTACCTGACCATGGCAGCGGTGTTCATTGCCCAGGCCACCGACACCCCGATGACCATCGGCCAGCAAATCACCTTGCTGCTGGTGTTGCTACTGACCTCCAAGGGCGCGGCCGGTGTGACGGGCAGCGGCTTCATCGTGCTGGCCGCCACCCTGTCTGCGGTAGGCCATGTGCCGGTGGCCGGTTTGGCGCTGATCCTGGGCATCGACCGCTTCATGTCCGAAGCCCGCGCCCTGACCAACCTGGTGGGCAATGGTGTGGCGACCCTGGTGGTCGCCAAATGGACCGGCGATCTGGACATGAAACGCCTGGATGCCGCCATGAACAACGAGACCTGGGAAGAGGCCAACACCCCCGAGGTGATTCTGGACCAAACCACCTCGCGCATGGCTGTAAAGTAAGGAAGAAAATGGCCTTTTGTGCCGATTCTTATTGCACAAGCAGCTACTAAATAGATAGTGAATCAAAGCGCCACCGCAGGCCTGCCTGCGGTGGCGCTTTTTTATTGGCGGGATCTTTTTTCAATGGATTCGTGCGGTCGGATTTGGCGCTGTTTTGGTGTGTTGTTGTGCTTACCATTTTTAATACCAATGCACCATGAAAGTGCGCAAATTCATCCACAAAAATAGGTACATTTGCGGGGGCCCAAGGCGGCGTTACAGGGCTTGCAAAGTACTATGGAATAAGTCCGTTATACGAAACAATCTGTACGTTCTATCGGTCTTAAATCCAAAATCAGGGAATGAGCATGCAACTAACGACATCCATGCGCGGCATTTATGCGGCGCGAATTGGGCTGATAACAGCCGCCGCTGCGGTACTGCTCACGGGCTGCTTGCCCACCGACTATGCGGCCTCGATCCGCACCACGTCCTATGGCGTGCCGCATATCGTGGCCGACACCTTCACGGGGGCCGGCTACGGGTACGGCTATGCCTTTGCCCAGGATAATTTTTGCCTGTTTGCCGAAGAACTGGTCACCCTGCACGGCGAGCGGGCCAAATACTTTGGCGCTGCCGGTGGCTACCTGGGCCAGTTGGGCACCGTGTTTGGCAATGTCGACTCCGACTTCTTCTACAAGCTGGTGCTGAGTTCCGACCAGGCGGCCCGTTTCAAGGCGGGCTCCAGCCGCGCCACCCGCGAGCTGGCCGACGGCTTTGCCACCGGCTACAACCGCTACCTGTCCGATACCGGCCTGGCCAAGCTGCCCGTGGCCTGCCGCGGCAAAGCCTGGGTCAAGCCCATGACCGAAGAAGATGCCTTCTTGCGCTTCTCGCAGGCCGCCATGACCGGCAGTTCGCTGGGCTTCATCGGTGCCATCGGCAGTGCCGTGGCACCCGCCGCCGCCGTGGCCAAGGCGGCTACCACCACCACCATGGCCAAAGCCAAGGTGCCGGCTGCGCCGTTCGAGTATGCCCAGTCGCCTGTGCTGATGGCCTTCCAGAGCCTGCGCGACCACACCATTGGCTCCAACGGCCTGGGCCTGGGCCGCAACGCCACCCAGAGCGGCAAGGGCCTGTTGATGGGCAACCCGCACTTTCCGTGGTGGGGCGCCCTGCGCTTGAACCAGGTGCACATCACGGTCGCCAAAGAAAACTACGACGTGATGGGTGCCACCCTGCTGGGCGTGCCGCTGCCCCTGATCGGATTCAACGACAAGGTCGCCTGGACGCATACCTTCTCCACCGATAACCGCTTCACCGTGCGCTACCTGGCCATCGACCCCAGCAACCCCACGCGCTACCTGAAGGACGGCAAATCCATTGCCATGAAGGCCGTGCCACTGACCGTGTCGGCTCTGGGGGCCGATGGCAACCAGGTGCAAATCAAGCGCACCCTGTACACCACCGAGTACGGCCCCATGCTGAAGGACACCAGCTTTGCCTGGACCACCGGCAGCGGCTATGCGCTGCAGGACGCCAATGCCACCAACTACCAGCTCATCGACCAGGTCATCTTGAACGGCAAGTCCACCAGCGTGGACAGCCTGCGCCTGGCACTGGCCACCTATAACGCCATGCCGTGGGTCAACACCATAGCCGCCGACCAGGCAGGCGATGCCTTGTATGCCAACTACTCGGTGGCAGCCAATGTGCCGGACGCACAACTGGCGGCCTGTGTGCCCCCGCCGTTCCAGCCTTTGATGGCCAGCACCGGAGTGGTGGTCATGGCGGGTACCACGGCAGCCTGTGACTGGTCGGGCAGCATCCCCGCGGCCGGACGTCCCTGGGTCAAGCGCGCAGATTACGCGATGAACTCCAACGACAGCCACTGGTGGCCCAGCCTGAACACCTACCTGAGCGGCTTCGCCAAGATCATCGCCACCGGCCCCAATGCCGAGGCGACCGCGCAAAACAACCGTACCCGCACCGGCCACGCCATGGTGCGCGACCGCCTGGCGGGTACCGACGGCCAGGGCGGCTACCGTTTCACCCTGGCCAACCTGCAACAGCTGTATTTGAAGAGCCGCTTCTTCAAGGCCGAGAAATGGCTGCCAGGTTTTGTATCGGGTTGCCTGGCCAGCCCGGGTGCCACCCCGGCGGCGCTGGACGCCTGCGCTGTGCTGCAAGCCTGGAGCACTGCCCACACCCCCTCCAGCCAGGGCGTGGTGCTGTTTGACGAGCTCTACGCTGCCCTGGGCGAATTGAACGACGCATCATGGTGGAGTGTGCCGTTCAATCCGGCCGACCCGCAGGAAACCCCGCGCGGTACCGCTAACCAGGCTGCAGCCATGGCGCAGCTGGAGACCTTGGTGGCCAGCTCGCAGTTCAATGACCCCCTCAAGCGCCGTGCCCGGACCCAGGACGTGCAGTTGCTGCAGCGCGCCGAGGGTGTGCTGGCAGTGCCGGGTGGCCGCTCGACCTACAACAACTGGGCGGGCGTGCGCACCCAGGTGGCACCCGGCCAGTTCATCTACACCGCCGACCCCGCCACCAACGCCGGTGCCTTCGGCAACAGCTACATCCAGTTTGTGACCTGGGACAGCGCCGGGCCGGTGGCCGAAGGCATCTTGACCTACAGCCAGTCGTCCGACCCGACCAGCAGCCACTTCAGCGACCAGACCCGCAAGTACGCAGCGGGCGAGTGGGTCAAACTGCCCTACACCGACAAGCAGATCAAGGCCGATCCCAACTACAGCGAACGCGTGCTGTACGAAACGCCCCTACCCTGAAACAGTAGCAGTAAAGCTATACGGAATAAGCGCTAGCCGCTTATTTCGCCAGGTTCTTGAGGGCCAGGGCTGACTGGTGCACCAGAGCTGGGCCCTGGTAGATCAGCCCGGTGTAGATCTGCACCACGTCGGCGCCAGCCTCGATCTTGGCGACCGCGTCGGCGGCGCTCAGGATGCCGCCTACGCCGATGATGGGGTAGGCCGGTCCCAGGGCGCTGCGCAGTTGGCGCACCACCCGGTTGCTCCCCTCGCGTACCGGCGCGCCACTCAGGCCGCCAGCCTCTTCACCATGGGCCATGCCCTGGACTGCATCGCGCGCCAGGGTGGTGTTGGTGGCAATGACCCCGTCCATGCCGTGGCGCAGCAGGGTGGCGGCGATCACCGCAACCTGGGCTTCGTCCAGATCCGGCGCAATCTTCACAAAAATCGGCACCCGCTTGCCGTGCTGCGCGGCCAGCGCGGCGCGGCGCTCGGCCACGGCCCCCAGCAGGCCGTCCAGCGCCTCGTCGCTCTGCAGGGCGCGCAGGTTCTTGGTGTTGGGGCTGGAGATGTTGACGGTGACGTAGTCCGCGTGCGGGTACACCCCGTCCAGCGCCAGCAGGTAGTCGTCGGTGGCGCGTTCAATCGGGGTGGCGGCGTTCTTGCCGATGTTCAGGCCCAGCAGCATCGGCTGGCCGCCCTTGCGGCGGAACTGTGCCTGCTGCACATTGGCCACAAAAGCCGCCAAACCACCGTTGTTGAAACCCAGCCGGTTGATCAGCGCCTGCGCCGCAGGCAGGCGGAACATGCGGGGTTGGGGGTTGCCGGGCTGGGCCAGCGGCGTGACCGTGCCCACCTCCACAAAGCCGAAGCCCATGGCGCCCAGGCCGTCGATGCAGCGGGCGTTCTTGTCCAGCCCCGCCGCCAGGCCCACGCGGTTGGGAAACTGCAGGCCCGCCAGGGTGACGGGGTCGCTAACCCGGGTTTGGCGGTACAGGCATTCCAGTGGCGTGCCCTGGGTGCGGGCAATGGCGTTCAAGGTCAGGTCGTGGGCGGCCTCGGGGTCCATGCCAAACAAAAAGGGGCGGGCCAGGGCGTAGGGGATCAGGGGCATTGGATAATTCCGGGGTTCTGCTTTTAGTTACAACCCCGGATTTTCCCAGATGACAAACCTCATTCCTGCTTTGACCCAAGACGAACTCAAAACCCTGGTCGGCCATGCCGCGCTGCGCTACGTGGTGCCCGGCGAAATTGTGGGCGTGGGCACCGGCTCCACCGTCAACAAGTTCATCGACGCACTGGCCACCATCAAGGACCAGGTCAAGGGCGCGGTGTCCAGCTCCGAGGCCAGCACGGCGCGGCTGCTGGCACTGGGCATTGCGGTGTTCGATGCCAACGACGTGGGCGAGCTGGCGGTGTACATCGACGGCGCGGACGAGATCGACCACCGGGGCCATATGGTCAAGGGGGGCGGCGCGGCACTGACCCGCGAGAAGATCGTGGCTGCCCAGTCGCGCCAGTTTGTCTGCATTGCCGACGAGAGCAAGCTGGTACAGGCGCTGGGCCAGTTTCCGCTGCCCGTGGAGGTGATTCCCATGGCTACGAACCGCGTGGCCCGCCAGTTCACTGCCATGGGCGGCACCGCCACCCTGCGCATGAAAGATGGCCAGCCCCTGGTGACCGACAACGGCCAGCACATCCTGGACGTGACCGGCCTGCAGATCACCGACCCGCTGGCCTTCGAGTCACAGGTCAACCAGTGGCCGGGTGTGGTGTGCGTGGGGGTGTTTGCGCACCAGAAGGCCAGCGTCTGCCTGCTCGGTACGGCCCAGGGCGTGAAGACGCTGGAGTTTTAAGGAAAAAAGGCCGCCCACGCCGATGGAATGGGCGTGAGTAGCTACTAAATAGCTAGCAAGCCTTAAAACTGGATGCCACGCGGGTTGTTGCTGGTGTCGATGGGCTGCTCTTGCGCCGGAGCAGCCACCGGTGCGGCGGGTGCCACGGCCGGTGTGGCCGCTTTGCTGGCGACCAAGGGGCGCGGTGCGGACGGCTTGTAGCTGGCAGGCAGCACCGAGGTCTTGGGGTAGGCCGCCGCATCCAGGTACTGGGTCCATTCCACGTCCGAAAACCCCTTGAGCTGCTGGCCGCCGATGGTGCCAAAGGGCAGGGTGGTGTCGCCGCTGATGCGTTTCAGGGCTTCGCCGTCTTCGTTGGTGTTGACGGTGCGCTCGGTGAAAGGCACGCCGCGCGAGGTCAGCAGGTTGCGCGCGCTGGCGCAGGGGCTGCAACTGGCGCTGGTGTACAGCGTGACCGGGTAGCGCTGCACCACTTCCTTGAGCTCGAACGGTAGCGACGCGTTCACCGCACTGCCGCCAGTGGGGGCCGCCGTGGTCACCCGGGCCTTGCTGGTGGTCGGGGGCGGCTGGTCGGAGAACGACACCTTGCCGTCCGGGCCGACGATGCGGTACACCGTTTGCGCGTGCGTGCTAGCGGCCAGGGCGATGGCGGCACAGGCCAGGGCGGTGGTGAACAGGGGTGTACGCATCGGGTCTCCTTTTTTCAAGCCTCGGCCATGCCTTGGTGGCGCAGCAGTGCGTCCAGTGTAGGTTCGCGGCCCCGGAAGGCCTTGAACGATTCCATCGCCGGGCGGCTGCCACCGGCTTCCAGAATCGTTTCGCGGTACTTGCGGCCTGTCTCGATGCTGGGCAGGCCGTCGGCCCCGGCGGTTTCTTCGAACGCGGCGTAGGCGTCGGCGCTCAGTACCTCGGCCCATTTGTAGCTGTAGTACCCGGCAGCGTAACCCCCGGCGAAGATGTGGCTGAAGGTGTGCACGGTGCGGCTGAAGGCCGGGGCCTGCAGTACCGCCACCTCGTCGCGCACCTGGCGCAGCAGGGGCATGAAGTCCTGGGCCGGGTCGTGTTCGGTGTGCAGCAGCATGTCGAACAGCGAGAACTCGATCTGGCGCAGGGTTTGCAGGCCGCTCTGGAAGTTCTTGGCCTCGGTCATTTTGTCGAACAGGGCGCGGGGCAGGGCCTCACCGGTCACCACGTGGGCGGTCATGTGCTTGAGCACATCCCACTCCCAGCAGAAGTTTTCCATGAACTGGCTGGGCAGCTCCACTGCGTCCCATTCCACGCCGCTGATGCCGGACACGTCACGCTCGTTCACCTGCGTGAGCATGTGGTGCAGGCCGTGGCCGAATTCGTGGAACAGGGTGGTCACGTCGTCGTGGGTAAGCAGCGGTGGTTGACCGTCCACGCCTTCGGCAAAGTTGCACACCAGGTGGGCGACCGGGGATTGCAGTTGGCCAGTATCAGGGCGCAGCCAGCGGGCGCGCACGTCGTCCATCCAGGCGCCACCGCGCTTGCCGGTGCGGGCGGGCTGGTCCAGGTAGAACTGGCCAACCAGTTGCCCGTTGCGTTCAATGCGGTAGAACTCCACCGAGGGGTGCCACACGGGCGCGCTGTCCTTGCGGATGGCCACCTCGAACAGGGTTTCGATGATCTTGAACAGGCCACCCAGCACCTTGGGGGCAGTGAAGTATTGCTTGACCTCTTGCTCGCTGAAGGCATAGCGCGCTTCCTTGAGCTTTTCGCCGATGAAGGACCAGTCCCAGGGCTGCGGGTCGGCCAGGGCCAGGTGCTCGGCCGCAAAGGCGCGCAGGTCGGCCACGTCTTTCAGGGCGTAGGGTTTGGCACGCACTGCCAGGTCGCGCAGGAAGCGGGTTACTTCGAGTGGCGACTTGGCCATCTTGGGCACCACGGATACCTCGCCAAAGTTGGCGTAACCCAGCAGCTGGGCTTCTTCCAGCCGCAGCGCCAGGATCTCGGCAATGATGGCCGAGTTGTCGAAGCGGGTGGCATCGCCCTCGGCCTGGTCGGAGGCGCGGGTCACGTAGGCACGGTACAGGCGCTCGCGCAGCGCGCTGCTGGTGGCGAACTGCATTACCGGCAGGTAGCAGGGCATCTTCAAAGTGAGCTTGTAGCCTTCTTTGCCTTCGGCCTTGGCCGCGGCCAGTGCGGTTTGCTGCACATCGGCGGGCACACCATCGAGCTCGTCCGCCGTGGCGTAGTAGGCAAAGGCATCGGTGGCATCCAGCGCGTTTTCGCTGAACTTCTGGCTGATCTCGGCCTGGCGCTCCTGGATGCGGGCGAATCGCTCTTTGGCGGCCCCCACCAGGTCGGCACCGCTGAGCACAAAGTTGCGCATGGCGTTGTGGTGGGCCTGGAGCTGCTCGGGGTTCAGGCTGGCGGTGTCCACGGCCTTGTACTTGGCGTACAGGCGCTCGTCGGCACCCAGGCGGGTCCAGAATTCGGTAACGCGGGGCAGGGCCTCGTTGTAGGCGGCGCGCAGGGCCGGGGTGTCGGCCACGCTGTTGAGGTGGCTTACCGCACCCCAGGCGCGACCCAACTGCTCGGCACTGACGTCCAGGGCTTTGGAGATGGCCGACCACTGCGCCGGGAAGTCGGGCTGGGTCACTGTTTCCAGCGCGGCATTGGCCTGGGCCAGCAGGGTGTCCATCGCGGGGCCTACGTGTTCCGGTTGGATCTGGTCAAACAGTGGCAGATCAGAAAAGTCGAGCAGTGGATTGGTCATGGTGAAGATATGGCGTTGGGCTCGTTGGATTCAAGGTGCAGCAGAACGTTCCGCCGCTTCCAGCGTATTGACCAGCAGCATGGTGATGGTCATGGGGCCTACCCCGCCGGGCACCGGGGTGATGAAGCTGGCCACCTCTTTGATGCCGTCAAAGTCTACGTCGCCGCACAGCTTGCCGTCAGGGGTGCGGTTCATGCCCACGTCGAGCACCACGGCACCGGGCTTGACCATGTCGGCGGTGAGCACGTTGCGCTTGCCCACGGCGGCGACGATCACGTCGGCCTGCAGGGTCATGGCTTTGAGATTGGCGGTGGCGCTGTGGCACACCGTGACGGTGGCGTTCTTTTGCAGCAGCAGCAAGGCCATGGGTTTGCCCACGATATTGCTGCGGCCAATCACCACGGCGTGCTTGCCGCGCAGGTCGTAGCCGATGCTCTCCAGCATCTTCATGCAGCCGTAGGGCGTGCAGGGCAGGAAGGCCGAGTTGCCGGTCATCAGGGCACCGGCGCTGGCGATGTGGAAGCCGTCCACGTCTTTCAGCGGGGCGATGGCCTCGATGACTTTTTGGGCGTCGATGTGCGCGGGCAGCGGCAGTTGCACCAGGATGCCGTGGATGGCCGGGTCGGAGTTGAGGAATTTGATGCGCTTGAGCAGCTCGGCTTCCGACAGGTCGGCCGGGTACTGCTCCAGTACCGAGTGCAGCCCCGCGTCGGCGCAGGCCTTGACCTTGTTGCGCACGTAGACCTGGCTGGCCGGGTTTTCACCCACCAGGATCACGGCCAGGCCAGGGGTGATGCCGTGGGCCTTCAGGTTGGCGGCGCGTGCAGCGACATCCAGGCGCAGGGTGCGGGAGAGGGCGATGCCATCGATCAGTTCAGCAGTCATGGGTTCAAAGTATCAAGTAAAAACGCCCGCTGATGCTTATCAAACGGGCGTAAGGAGCTATAAATTCAGTAGCGTCAGGTTTTTGGGGCAATCTGTCCCAGGGCAATCTTGAGCAGGTCGGCCACGGTGTTGGCGTTGAGCTTTTCCATGATGTTGGCGCGGTGCGCTTCTACCGTTTTGATGCTGATGCCCAGGTCGTCGGCGATTTGCTTGTTCAGGCGGCCGGCGACGATGCGCTCCAGCACCTGGCTTTCGCGCGAGGTCAACTTGGACAGCAGCGCGCCGCGGCTGGCGGCTTGCTGGTGGTCGGTGAAGGCTTCTTTGGCGTGCTCCAGCATGCGTTCGACCAGGCCTACCAGTTCGTCTTCCTTGAACGGCTTCTGGATGAAATCCATGGCGCCTTTTTTCATGGTGTCCACCGCCATGGGCACGTCGCCGTGGCCGGTGATGAAGACGATGGGCAGGGGCGACTTGCGTTCGATCAGGCGGTCTTGCAGCTCCAGGCCGGTCATCCCACCCATGCGGATATCGACAATCAGGCAGGCCACTTCGCGGGCATCGAAGCGGCTCAAAAAGGACTCGGCCGAATCGAAGCAGCGAACCCGGTAGTCCTTGCCTTCGAGCAGCCATTGCAGCGAATCGCGGACGGCTTCGTCGTCATCGACCACGTACACAGTACCTTTTTTGGGGATCAAACTCATGCAGTCACTCCGGGGTTAACGTAAAAGTTCGGGGGTGTTTGCTGGGCCGCTCTGCGCGGTAGCAGATTGCGCCAGCGGTATCCAGAATGAGAAACGGCACCCTGTGCCCTCGTTTCCATTGTAGAGGTTCTCGGCCTGCATCCGGCCCAGGTGGGACTCGACGATGGTGCGGCACAAATTGAGGCCAATGCCCATGCCTTCTGCCTTGGTGGAGAAGAAGGCTTCGAACAGCCGTTCCTTGACTTCGGGGGCCAGGCCGTTGCCGGTGTCGGCGACCGAAAACTCGATCCCGGCCTTGTCGTTCACCACCTTGGGCACCACCCGCAGCTCGATGTTGCGGTTGGCCGTGGGGCGCTGCGCCAGGTCGATGGCTTCGGCGGCGTTGCGCAGCAGATTCACCAGCACCTGCTCAATCAGGATCGGGTCCACCTGCAACTGGGGCAGGCGAGCGGCCACGTAATGGCTCAGGCGCACGTTGCGTCGGCGCAGCTCGATACCGGCCAGCTCCATGGCCTCGAACACCATGTGTTCCACGTCGGACAGGCTGCGGTTGGGCTCGCTGCGTTTCACAAACGACTGGATGCGCTGGATGATCTGGCCCGCGCGTTGGGCCTGGCGGGCGGTCTTGTCCAGCGCGGCCAGCAGGTCTTCCTGGGCAATGCCCGGGCCTTTGATGCGCGACACCATGCCGTTGCAGTAGTTGCTGATGGCGGCCAGCGGCTGGTTCAGTTCGTGGGCCACGCTGGAGGCCATTTCGCCCATGGTGATCAGGCGGCTGGAGCTTTGGGCGCGCTCGGCCTGGGCGGCAGACTGCTCTTCGGCGCGGCGGCGCGGCGTGATGTCGGTGGCAATCACCATCTGCACCAGGCGGGCATCGACCCAGCTCAGGTAGCGGGTGCGCACCTCCAGCCACTTGCCCAGCTCGGGCACAAACACTTCGGTGCTTTCAGACTGGGTGTCGGTCAGGCTGTCGGTGGGCAGGCCGACAAACGCGTCCACGTCGTCGTCCATGGCTTCGTCGCTGGCCACAATGCTGGGCACGCCCGCTTCGGCCACCAGTTTTTCATGGCCATCGGTCTGCACGCCAAACCAGAGCCGGTACAGCTTGTTGGCAAACAGCAGTTCGTGGCTGTTGATGGGGGCCACGGAAACCGAGGCATCCAGTGCTTCCAACACCTTGGTGAAGCGCTCATACGAGGCCGACAACTGCTCGCGCACCCGGTTGGGCTCGGTGATGTCGGTCATCGAGGTCATCCAGCCGGTTTGCTTGCCCACTGCGTCGATCAGCGGCGAGACATACATGCGCCCGTCAAAGACACTGCCGTCGCGGCGCTTGACCCGTACCTGGAAGCCGCCGGGCGGCGTGCGGCCATTGAGCTCGTCTTCCAGCCGCGCCACCAGAAAGTCGCGGTCTTCCTCGGGCCAGTGCACAAACGGCGCGGTGTGGCCCACCAGGGCGGATTCGCTCCAACCGGTCATGCGGCAAAACGCGGTGTTCACGTAGGTGATGCGGCCCTGCATGTCCAGGGCGCGCATGCCGGTGAGCATGGAGCTTTCCATGGCGCGGCGGAAGTTGGTTTCGGACACCAGGGCTTGCTGGGCCTGCAGGCGGCGGCGGGTGTGCTTCCAGTTGCCGATCAACATCCAGGCGGTCAGCACGCTCAGGGCCCCTACCAGCCAGAAGAGGCCGCTGCCAATCACACCTTGCGAGGTGCGGTAGGCCTGGGCCCGCAGCACCAGGCCATTGCCCACGGGCGACACGGGCACTTCATAAGGCTCGGACTGGCTGGACCAGGGCAGTAACCGTGCGCCCACCATGTGGATGGGCGCGGCATTGCCCGCCAGCACCTGGCCGTTGCCGCCGAGCAGCGCCACCGCGTATTTGGCCAGCACCTCGGCGGGTACTCCGTAGCGCAGCAGGCTCTCATTAGAGTATTCGGCCAGCAACACGCCAGCGAAGTGGCCCCGGTCGGACAGCGGGATGTGCAGTTGCAACAGCGGCACGCCGTCTTGCGTGCCTGCTGGCTGGGCGTACACCGGTTGCTGCAGGTCGCGCGCCAGGCTGAAGGTGCTTTCGGTGTCGCCGCCGGGCCGCAGCAGGGTGTCTGCCGCACGCACCTGGGGCGTGGGCAGGCTGGGCGCGGCGTAGCTGGCCTTGATGCGGCGGCGCTCGTCGATCCAGCTGACGGACTGCAAGTCAGGGTGCTGCGCCACCAGCGATTCCGCGCGGCTGATGAATTCCTCGGTGTCCACCTCTTCGTTGGAGATGTCGCGGCCAATGCGCATCAACTGCTCCTGGCGCTCCAGCAGGCGCAGGCGAATTTGCTGTTGTGTGTATTCCACATCGCGTTTGACGGCCTCTTGTTCGCGGTCGATTTCCTCCAACCGCAAATACATGAAGGACGAGCCGATGGCGGCCAGAAACATCAGCACCGCAATCAGCGGCGCCAACATGGCAAAACGGTCTTGCCGGTGCGGCGTTTGGCGACCCCACCAGCGCTTCCACCAGCGTGCGGGTGCCAGTGCTGCGGGCATTTGAGAGGGTGAGGGGGAGCGCTGTGGCATGGGTGAAGTGTAGGTGACAGCGCTCTTAGACCCCAAAGCCCAAAAAAACTATGCGTGTTTTTACGCAGTTTTAAGCGCTTTTAAACCACATTGTGAAACGTGAATCCATATATTGAAAATTACAAACTTTTGTGCAAAAATAGACTTGCCGCCTTAAAAAGCCGTGCCAAACCCGCAAAATACCGTTACCCAACCTAGGAGACAAAGCATGTCAGCTGTACCCGAAAGCCTGTCAGGAACTGCGCAAACCGATGCAGACAGCCAGGAAACCCGTGAGTGGATGGACGCGCTGTCCGCCGTCATCGAGAGTGAAGGCCCAGAGCGTGCCCACTTTCTTTTAGAGCAGTTGCTGGAACATGCGCGACAAAAAAGCATTGACATGCCTTTCTCGGCCAACACCGGCTACGTCAACACCATTGAAGCCAACCAGGAAGTGCGTTGCCCCGGCAACATCGAGATCGAAGAGCGCCTGCGCGCCTACATGCGCTGGAACGCCATGGCCATGGTCGTCAAGGCGAACCGCCACCACCCCGTAGACGGTGGTGACCTGGGTGGCCACATCGGTTCGTTCGCTTCGCTGGCCCATATGTTTGGTGCCGGCTTTAACCATTTCTGGCATGCCGAGAACGAAAGCCATGGTGGCGACTGCCTCTACATCCAGGGCCACGTGTCGCCCGGCGTGTACGCCCGCGCCTACCTGGAAGGCCGCCTGACCGAAGAGCAGTTGCTCAACTTCCGCCAAGAGGTGGACGGAAAGGGCTTGTCGAGCTACCCGCATCCCAAGCTGATGCCCAATTTCTGGCAGTTCCCCACCGTCTCCATGGGCCTGGGCCCGCTGATGGCCATCTACCAGGCCCGCTTCTTGAAATACCTGCACGCCCGCGGCATTGCCGATACCTCCAACCGCAAGGTCTGGGTGTTCTGCGGCGACGGCGAAATGGACGAAGTCGAATCCCTGGGCGCTATCGGCCTGGCCGCGCGTGAAAAGCTCGACAACCTGATCTTCGTGGTCAACTGCAACCTGCAGCGCCTGGACGGCCCGGTGCGCGGCAATGGCAAGATCATCCAGGAGCTCGAAGGCGAGTTCCGTGGCTCCGGCTGGAACGTCATCAAGCTGCTGTGGGGCAGCGAGTGGGACCCTCTGCTGGCCCGGGACAAGGACGGCGCGCTCAAGAAGCTGATGATGGACACCCTGGACGGCGACTACCAGGCCTTCAAGGCCAACGACGGTGCCTACGTGCGCAAGCATTTCTTCGGCCGCGACCCGCGCACCCTGGAAATGGTCGCCCACATGACCGACGACGAAATCTGGTCCCTCAAGCGGGGCGGCCACGACCCCAAGAAGGTCTACGCGGCCTACCACCAGGCCGTCAACCACAAGGACGAGCCCACCGTACTGCTGATCAAGACCGTCAAGGGCTTTGGCATGGGCAAGAGCGGCGAAGGCAAAAACAACGTCCACCAGACCAAGAAGCTCACCGACGAAGACATCAAGATCTTCCGCGACCGCTTCAATATCCCGATCCCTGACAGCCAGCTGGCCGAGATCCCGTTCTTCAAGCCGGCCGACGACACGCCCGAAATGCAGTACCTGCACGAGCGCCGCAAGGCCCTGGGCGGCTACCTGCCACACCGCCGCGTCAAGGCCGATGAGCAGTTCACCGTGCCGTCGCTGGAAACCTTCAAGACCGTGATGGAACCCACTCCCGAAGGCCGTGAGATCTCCACCACCCAAGCCTACGTGCGCTTTTTGACCACGCTCTTGCGCGACCAGGCCCTGGGCCCCCGCGTGGTGCCCATCCTGGTGGACGAAGCCCGTACCTTCGGTATGGAAGGCCTGTTCCGCCAGATCGGTATCTACAACCCCGCGGGCCAGAACTACACCCCGGTCGACAAAGACCAGGTGATGTACTACCGCGAAGACAAGGCCGGTCAGATCCTGCAAGAAGGTATCAACGAAGCCGGTGGCATGGCCAGCTGGATCGCTGCGGCCACCAGCTACAGCACCAGCAACCGCATCATGGTGCCGTTCTACGTGTACTACTCGATGTTTGGCTTCCAGCGCATCGGCGACCTGGCCTGGGCTGCTGGCGACATGCAAGCCCGCGGCTTCCTGCTGGGCGGCACCTCGGGCCGTACCACGCTCAACGGCGAAGGCCTGCAGCACGAAGATGGCCACAGCCACATTCTGGCCAATACCATCCCCAACTGCGTCAGCTACGACCCCACGTTTGCCCACGAAGTCGGCGTCATCCTGCACCATGGCTTGAAGCGCATGGTGGAAAAGCAGGACAACGTCTACTACTACCTGACCCTGCTGAACGAAAACTACCCCATGCCCGGCCTCACCGCGGGCACCGAGGAACAGATCATCAAGGGCATGTACATGTGCCAGCCTGCCGCCAACGGCAAGGGCACCGTGCAACTGTTGGGCTCCGGCACCATCCTGCGCGAGTCCCTGGCTGCACAAGAGCTGCTGGCTGCCGACTGGGGCATTGCCGCCAACGTCTGGAGCTGCCCGAGCTTCAACGAGTTGACCCGCGACGGCCAGGACGCCGAGCGTTTCAACCTGCTGCACCCGCTGGAAACGCCGCGTAGCTGCTTTGTGGCCGACCAACTGGCGGGTTCCACCGGCCCGGTCATCGCGTCCACCGACTACATGAAGGCCTACGCCGAGCAGATCCGCCCGTTCATCCCCAAGGGCCGCACCTACAAAGTGCTGGGCACCGACGGTTTTGGCCGCAGCGACTTCCGCAGCAAGCTGCGCGAGCACTTCGAGATCAACCGCCACTACATCGTGGTCGCCACCCTCAAGGCGCTGAGCGAAGACGGCACCGTGCCAGCGGCCAAGGTGGCCGAAGCGATTGCCAAGTACGGCATCCAGGCCGACAAGGTCAATCCGCTGTACGCATAACAAAACCCCACCTTGCAGGACCACCACGGGTGGTCCTGCGCGCAACTTTGGAGACACAAACATGGCATTGATTGAAATTCATGTCCCCGACATTGGGGACTTTGACGAGGTGACCGTCATTGAGCTGATGGTCAAACCTGGCGATACCGTCAAGGCCGACCAGTCGCTGATCACCGTTGAATCCGACAAAGCCTCGATGGAAATCCCGTCCAGCAGCGCGGGTGTGGTCAAAGAGATCAAGGTTGCCCTGGGCGACAAGGTCAAGCAGGGTTCGCTGGTGGTGATGCTGGAAGTCGCCGGTGACGCTGCCCCCGCCCCCGCTGAGGCGCCAAAAGCGGCTCCAGCGCCCGCCGCACCAGCACAAGCAGCTACAACTCCTGTAGCGGCAGCACCGGCCGCCGCACCGGCTGCCACCGGCCCGGTCGAGATCTTCATCCCCGATATTGGCGACTTCAAGGACGTGACCGTCATCGAAGTCATGGTCAAGGTCGGCGACACCATCAAGCAAGAGCAGTCGCTGATCACCGTCGAGTCCGACAAAGCCTCGATGGAAATCCCTTCCTCTACGGCCGGCGTGCTCAAGGAGCTCAAGGTCAAGATGGGCGACAAGGTCAACATCGGCGACCTGCTGGCGATTCTGGAAGGCGCGGCGGCCCCCGCTGCAGCCGCGGCTGCACCGGCTGCCGCTCCCGCTGCTCCAGCCGCAACTGCTGCCGTCGCTGCCAGCCCTGCACCTGCCGCCGCGGCGCCCGCTGCCGCTGCACCCGCCGCCCACAACCCCACCGTGGCCCCCACCGGCGCGCTGCCCCACGCTTCGCCCTCGGTACGCAAGTTCGCCCGCGAACTCGGCGTGCCGCTGGCAGAAGTCAAGGGTACGGGCCGCAAGGGCCGCATCACCGACTCCGACGTGCAAAGCTTCACCGCTTCGGTCATGTCCGGCGCGGTCAAGACGGCGGCCATGGCGGCAAGCCAAGCCAAGTCTGCCCCCGCAGGCGACGGCGGCGCTGGCCTGGGCTTGCTGGCCTGGCCCAAGGTCGACTTTGCCAAGTTCGGCCCGGTCGAGCGCAAGGACATGTCGCGCATCAAGAAGATCAGCGGCGCCAACCTGCACCGCAACTGGGTCATCATTCCGCACGTCACCAACCACGACGACTGCGACATTACCGAGCTGGAAGCCTTCCGCGTGCAGATGAACAAGGAAAACGAGAAGGCGGGCATCAAGCTCACCATGCTCGCGTTCATGATCAAAGCCAGCGTGGCCGCGCTCAAGAAGTTCCCCGAGTTCAACAGCTCGCTGGACGGCGACCAACTGGTGATGAAGCAGTACTTCAACATCGGCTTTGCGGCCGACACGCCCAACGGCCTGGTGGTTCCGGTTATCAAGGATGCCGACAAAAAGGGTGTGGTCCAGATTTCGCAAGAAATGGGCGACCTGGCCAAGAAGGCCCGCGACGGCAAGCTCGGCCCCGCCGACATGAGCGGCGCCTGCTTCACCATTTCCAGCCTGGGTGGCATTGGCGGGCGCTACTTCACGCCCATCATCAACGCCCCCGAGGTCGCCATCATGGGCGTGTGCAAGAGCGCGATCGAACCCAAGTGGGACGGCAAGGCGTTTGTGCCCAAGCTGATGCTGCCGTTGTCGCTGAGCTGGGATCACCGCGTGATTGACGGCGCGGCTGCTGCCCGCTTCAACGCGTATTTTGGCCAGGTCCTCACCGACTTCCGCCGGGTCTTGTTGTAATGACAACAGTCGTCGTGGTCAAAAAGGCGGGTCAGGTGGCGATTGCTGCCGACACGCTGGTGACCTTCGGCGACACCCGCCTGGGCCAACGTTTCGAAGACAACAGCAAAATCTTCAAGATCGACACCCCGGTGGGCCCCAGCTTTGTCGGCATGGCGGGCACCGTGGCGCACTTCCCCGCGCTGCGCCTGGCCATGGCCGGGCTGCCGCCCGAGCAGCTTTTGCTGGGCAGCAAAGACGAGGTGTTCACCACCTTCACCAAGCTGCACCCGGTGCTGAAAGAAGCCTTCTTTCTGCAAACCAAAGAAGACGACAACGACCCCTACGAGTCCAGCCAGTTCAGCGTGGTGGTGGCCAACGCCACCGGCATCTACGGCCTGTACAGCTACCGCGAAGTGTTCGAGTTCAAGGAATTCTGGGGCATTGGCTCTGGCCGCAGCTTCGCGCTGGGTGCCCTGCACGCCAGCTGGGGCAGTGCCAAGTCGGCCCGCGATCTGGCCGTGCTGGGCGTGCAAGCCGCCTGTGAATTCGACAAGAACTCTGCCGGACCCGTTGAGGTTTTTACCGTCAAATTGAAAAAATAAGTGGAGATCAAACAAATGGCATCCCTGGAAATCAAAGTCCCCGACATCGGCGATTTCGACGAAGTCACCGTCATCGAGCTGATGGTCAAAGTGGGCGACACCGTCAAACCCGACCAGTCCCTGATCACCGTGGAAAGCGACAAAGCCTCCATGGAAATCCCGTCCAGCGATGGCGGCGTGGTCACCGCGCTGAACGTCAAGCTGGGCGACAAGGTCAAGATGGGTTCCGTCGTTCTGACGCTGGAAGTCGCGGGTGCTGCAGCAGCCCCAGCTTCTGAACCAAAACCGGCCCCAGCGCCCGCCGCATCGGCGCAAGCAGCTCCTAATGTTGTAGCGCAGGCGCCCGCGCCTGTGGCCTCCAGCTTCGCCGGTACGGCCGACCTGGAATGCGACGTGCTGGTCCTTGGCGGTGGCCCTGGTGGCTATTCGGCTGCCTTCCGCGCAGCCGATCTGGGCCTCAAAGTCGTCATCGTTGAGCGCTACGCCACCCTGGGCGGCGTGTGCCTGAACGTGGGTTGCATCCCCTCCAAAGCCCTGCTGCACGTGGCCGCGGTGATGGACGAAGTCAGCCACCTGGGTGCGCTAGGTATCGAATTCGGCAAGCCCGAAGTCAGCATCGACAAGCTGCGCGGGCACAAGGAAAAGGTCATCGCCAAGCTGACCGGTGGCCTGGCCGCCATGGCCAAGATGCGCAAGGTCACCACCGTGCGCGGCGTGGGCTCGTTCGTCGGTGCCAACCACCTGCAGGTAGAAGAAACCACCGGCGCCCAAGGCCAGGAAAAGACCGGCAAAACCCAGACCATCGCGTTCAAGCGCGCCATCATTGCCGCAGGCAGCCAGGCCGTGCGCCTGCCCTTCATGCCCAACGACTCCCGCGTGGTGGACAGCACCGGCGCGCTGGCGCTGAAGGAAGTGCCCAAGCGCATGCTGATCCTGGGCGGCGGCATCATCGGTTTGGAGATGGGCACCGTCTACAGCACCCTGGGCGCACGCCTGGACGTGGTGGAAATGCTCGACGGCCTGATGCAGGGCGCCGACCGCGACCTGGTCAAGATCTGGCAAAAGATGAACGCGCCACGCTTTGACAACATCATGATCAAGACCAAGACCGTCTCCGCACGCGCCTTGCCCGAAGGCATCGAGGTTACCTTTGCAGCCGCAGAAGAGGGCGGCACCGCCCCCGCGCCCCAGGTCTACGACCTGGTGCTGCAAGCCGTGGGCCGCACCCCCAACGGCAAGAAGATCGCCGCTGACAAAGCCGGTGTGGCTGTGACCGACCGCGGCTTCATCAACGTCGACATCCAGATGCGTACCAACGTGCCGCACATCTTCGCCATCGGCGACATCGTCGGCCAGCCCATGCTGGCCCACAAGGCGGTGCACGAAGCGCACGTGGCCGCCGAAGTGATTGCCGGTGAACTGCAAGGCAACAAAGAGCTGGCCGCCGCCGCCTTCAACGCCCGCGTCATCCCCAGCGTGGCCTACACCGACCCCGAAGTCGCCTGGGTCGGCCTCACCGAAGACCAGGCCAAGGCCCAAGGCATCAAGGTCAAGAAGGGCCTGTTCCCCTGGACCGCCTCCGGCCGCGCCATCGCCAACGGCCGCGACGAAGGTGTCACCAAGCTCCTGTTCGACGACAGCCCGGAAGCCCACGGCCACGGCAAGATCCTCGGCGGCGGCATGGTCGGCACGCATGCAGGCGACATGATCGGCGAGATCGCGCTGGCGATCGAGATGGGCGCGGATGTGGTCGACATCGGCAAAACCATCCACCCGCATCCCACGCTGGGCGAAAGCATCGGCATGGCCGCGGAAGTGGCGCACGGCAGCTGCACGGACTTGCCGCCTGCGAAGAAGTAAGTTGTCGAATTGCTACTGATTCAGTAGCTGGCCGCGCTGGTTCCGAAAGGGCTGCGCGGCTTTTTTTATCTTCGACTTGAATAACGATCTGACCGCCTTCTGCCACCGCCCCAAGCCATGGGCCGCATAATGGCCGATGACAGACCCCACCCCTCCCCACAAGCGCCGCGTACGTTACGCGGGCACCCATCCCCGCCAGTTTGAAGAAAAGTACAAAGAGCTGGACCCCACGCGCCATGCGGCGGAGGTGGACAAGGTCATGCTGCGCGGGCAAACGCCTGCGGGCATGCACCGCTCTATTTGTGTGGATGAAATCCTCGCCATCCTCAAGCCCACGCCGGGCGAAACCGGCGTCGACCTGACCCTGGGTTTTGGCGGCCACACATTGGCCATGCTGCCGCTGGTGCAGCCGGGCGGGCGCATGTTTGGCATGGATGTGGACCCGATCGAGCTGCCCCGCACCACCGCGCGGCTGCGCGCCCTGGGCTTTGGCGATGAGGCACTGGTGGTGCACCGTGCCAACTTCAGCGAACTGGCCACCTTGCTGCCCCAGGCGGGCGGTGGCTTCGACTTTGCGCTGGCCGATCTGGGCGTGTCGTCCATGCAAATCGACAACCCGGCGCGGGGCTTCAGCTTCCGGGCCGATGGGCCGCTGGATTTGCGGCTGGACCCGACCAGCGGCCAGTCGGCCAGCGAACTGCTGCTGTGCGTGACGCGGCACCGGCTGCGCGACCTGCTCACCGACAACTCCGACGAGCCTTTCGCCCTGCCATTGGCCGCGGCCTTGCAAGGCCAGTACCTGGAAACCACGGTGCAGCTCGCCGACCTGGTGCGCTCCACCATGGAGCTGGCGTACAAGCGCAGCATGCCCGCGGAAGAGCGCCTGGCCGAAACCAAGAAGGTGCTGCAGCGCACCTTCCAGGCGCTGCGCATCGAGGTGAACGACGAGTTTGGCGTGCTCGACACGATGCTGCTGAACCTGCCTGCGTGCCTGAAGCCGGGTGGGCGCGTGGCCATTCTGAGCTTCCATTCCGGGGAAGACCGGCGCGTGAAAAAGTGCTTTCAAACCGGCGAGCGCAACGGCACCTTCAGCAGCGTGGCCCCGGACCCGATCCGCGCCTCGTATGACGAGCAACGCAGCAACCCGCGCTCCACGTCCGCCAAATTGCGCTGGGCGGTGCGGGCGTTGCATTAAACCGGGGCGAAAAGACGCAGTTTTATGTTCCAGATAGCGCGCAATACCGCGCCCGGTGCCCAGATGGTTGCCGAATTGGTGTACAAGGTCAGTAGCTTGTTTGTGTGAACAAAATGAATCTAGACAGTCCTCGCAACCGTTTCATTGCCACCGCCACCGCCGCCTATCTGGTTTTTGCACTCGTCTGGATTTTCCTGTCCGATCGGCTGCTGGGCGCTTTCACCGACATCTCGTCGATGATTTGGTTGTCCACCGCCAAGGGCCTGTTCTTCGTGGTCAGTACGGCGGGCATGTTTTTTGTCGCGCTGCAGGCGGTCCCGTCGGCAGAAAGCTCGGGCAAGACCAGTCTGGTCGGCAGCCTGGACCAGGGCTTGAGCGTATTCCAAGCCCCGCGCTGGATGGTGTACCTCTTCGCGCTGTTGGTGACTGTGCTCATGGTGGGGGTGCGGGTCGGCATGGCGCATGGCCCGCTGGACAGGCCGATGCTGATCTTGTTCATGATGCCGATCATTCTGAGCGCGCTCATGGGGGGCCTGGGGCCAGGCCTGCTGTCGACCCTGGTGGCGGCCTTCGGCGCATTTTGGGCGATTACGGCGTCTGGCATCTGGGTGTCCACCCAGGACCAGGTCCAGTTCGCCGCACTGGTGGTGAATGGTGTTGCGGTGAGCGTGCTCAGTGCGGTACTGCGGCATGCACTGCGCCGTGCCGACAGCCAGCGCCGCCTGCTCGACAGTGTGGTCTCCGGCACCTCGGATGCCGTGTTTGTGAAAGACCGCGCGGGCCGCTACCTGCTGGGCAACCAGGCCACTGCGCAATTTATCGGAAAACCGCTGTCCGAGATTCTGGGCAAGGACGACACCACGCTATTTGACAGCGCGTCGGCTGCGCAAGTCATGGCCACGGACCAGGCGATCATGGAGGCCAACAAGACACAAACCCATGAAGAATCCGTCAAGACGCTGGATGGGCAGGAAATGGTGTTCCTGGTCACCAAGGGCCCGGTGCGGGATGCCGACGGCAAAGTGTCTGGCATTTTTGGCGTTTCGCGCGACATGACGGAGCGTCTGAAGGCCAAAAAGCTGCTGCGTGCCCGCGAGCGGCAACTGGCGCGGGTGGTGGAAGGCTCCGACCAGGGGTTTTGGGACTGGAACCTGCAAACCAATGTCTTCCAGGTCAGTCCACGCTGGGAAACCATGTTGGGCTACGCGCCCGGCGAGGTGGACGTTCGCGTGGAGCGTTGGGGTGACCTGGTGCCGCCGGACGACCTGGCCGCCGCCATGCTGTCGATCCAGCGGCACTTGGCGGGCGAGACCAGTAACCACGAAATGGATGTGCGGTACCGGGCCAAAAATGGCGAATTGCGCTGGATCCACACCCGTGGACGGATTGTCGAATGGGATGGCGACGGCAAGCCCCTGGTCATGGCCGGGTCGCACACCGACGTCACCCAGCAGAAGGATTTTGAGCTGGCCCAGCGGGCGGCAAGTACCGTCTTTGAAAGCAGCTACGAAGGCTTGATGATGGTGCGGGCGGATGGTCTGATCACCAAGGTCAACCCGGCCTTTGTGCGGATCACCGGGTATGCCGCAGAAGAGGTGATCGGCAAGTCGCCCCGCATCCTGGCGTCTGGTCGGCAAGGGGTTGATTTTTACCGGGCCATGTGGGCGGCCATTGCCACACAAGACTATTGGCAGGGCGAAATATGGAACCGCCGCAAGGGCGGCGAGGTGTATGCCGAACTGTTGGCGATATCGGTGGTGCGCGATAGCGCCGGTGCGGTGGAGCACTATGTCGGCGTGTTTTCGGACATCAGCCGGCTCAAGTCGCACGAGGCCGAACTGGACCGCATTGCGCACTACGACCCGCTGACCGGTGTGCCGAACCGACGTTTGTTGGCCGACCGTTTGGCGCAGGCCATTGCCCGTACCTCCCGCAGCGAACTGTCGCTGGCCGTCTGCTACCTCGACCTGGACAGCTTCAAACAGGTCAATGACCGTTACGGCCACTCTGGCGGAGACCAACTGCTGGTGGGCGTGACAGAACATCTGAAAAAGATACTGCGTGCGGAAGACACCTTGGCGCGCCTGGGGGGCGATGAGTTTGTGCTGCTGCTGGCCGATATCGCTTCACCCGAAGAGTGTTCCATTGTTCTCGAGCGGGTATTGGCCGCAGTACGGACCCCGGTGCAGATCGATGGCCAGGCCGTGAGTGTGTCTGCCAGTATTGGCGTAAGTCTGTACCCGCAAGACCGCTCCGATGCCGACACCGTGCTGCGCCATGCCGACCAGGCCATGTATTTGGCCAAAAATGCCGGCAGGAACGGCTTTCATCTGTTTGACCCGGAGAGCGACCGCAAGGCCCAGCAACACCGGGTGTATGTGGACAGGGTCCGGTTGGCACTCAAGCAGGACGAGCTGGTGCTTTTCTACCAGCCCAAGGTGGACCTGCGCGATGGGCGCCTGATTGGCGTAGAGGCGCTGGTGCGCTGGCAACACCCGGAGCAGGGCTTGCTGCCACCTTCTGCCTTTTTGCCCCACATCCAGGGGAGCAACCTGGATGCGGTGTTGGGCGACTGGGTCATCCGGACTGCACTGGCCCAGGCGGCACGGTGGTGGGATGAAGGTCTGCAACTGGAGATGGGGGTCAATATCTCTGCGTCCCACCTGGTGCAGCCCGACTTTGGCGAAAAGCTGGCGGCCGCCCTGGCGGCGCAGCCACGACTGCCGCCCGGGACACTGGAGCTCGAGGTTTTGGAAACGGCGGCTTTCGAAGACATCAATGCGGCGGGTGCCATCTTGCGCCAATGCCAGACGCTGGGCGTGCGCGTCGCACTGGACGACTTTGGCACAGGCTATTCGTCGCTCACCTATCTGCGCAAGCTGCCGGTCGATACGCTGAAAATCGACCAGAGTTTTGTGCGCGACATGCTGACGGATGCCGATGACCGCGGCATTGTGGAGAGTGTCATTCGCCTGGCCAGTGCCTTCAACCGTGCAGTGATTGCGGAAGGGGTGGAGACCCTGGAAATTGGCGCGGCACTGCTGGGCATGGGCTGCCACCAGGTACAAGGCTACGGGGTGGCCCGGCCCATGCCGGCTTCGGCACTGGCCGACTGGGTGCGGCAGTGGCACCAAGAGGGCCGCTGGCGTGGTTTAGCCCCTTTCGACGCCCACAGCTATGCGATCTGAGGGCGCTTAGCGCGCGCCGAGCGCAGAAAGGGCTGTGCTACCGATG
This sequence comes from Rhodoferax sp. WC2427, assembly GCF_040822085.1. Classification (NCBI taxonomy): domain Bacteria; kingdom Pseudomonadati; phylum Pseudomonadota; class Betaproteobacteria; order Burkholderiales; family Comamonadaceae; genus Rhodoferax; species Rhodoferax sp. WC2427. The sequence goes on from NZ_CP162006.1 coordinate 1,720,952, forward strand.
TCCGCTGCACGGGAGCCCCGTGCCAATCCAAACGGCACCCACAGCCCGCAGAATGGGCGTAGGCAGCTATTTTGTGGATAGCGTTTGAAAGGGTGGCTCGGTCCCATGGCCGTCAGCGGTGGCCATAGCCAGCCGGTGGGCACAGCGGCTTGACTTACAATTCAAGTGCTACAAATTCAATAGCTTGTCACGCCCATTCCTTGGGCGGTGGATGCCTATTTCGTTCATAACTATCCAAATACGCCCCTGATGCAAGCCCTACTCGATGCCATCGCCACGATGGATCTGCCCACCGATGCGCAGCGTATTTTCCATGGACGGGGCGGGCTGCATCCGGGCTGCGAACACTGGGCGCTGGATGCGTTCCCACCGGTGTGGGTGTTGACCAGTTTCCTGCCTGCAACCGACGAGGAACTGGCCGCCATCGGCGCAGCCCTGGCCGCGCGCTGGCAGCAGCTGGCGCCAGACCAGCCGCTGAACTGGGTCTACCAGTGCCGCTTCGATGGCCGCACCGAGACCCGGCTGGTGGCCGGTGCCGTGCCCGACCCGCATGTGGTCACAGAGCAGGGCGCGCGCTACAAGCTGCACGTGCTCAAGGGGCAGAACCACGGCCTGTTTCTGGACATGGCCGAAGGGCGGCGCTGGGTGCGCCAGCATGTGGAGTCGTTGGCCCAGGTGCCGGGCCGTGCCGAGTTCCGGGTGCTGAACCTGTTTGCCTACACCTGCGCGTTCTCGGTGGTGGCCTTGCAGGCCGGGGCCAAGCAGGTGGTCAATGTGGACATGGGCCAGGGGGCCATCACCACAGGCCAGCAAAACCACCGGCTCAATGGCCTTGTCACAGGTGCCAGTTTTCTGCCGCATGACATCTTTACCACCTGGGGCAAGATCAATCGCAGCGGCCCGTACGACCTGGTCATCGTCGACCCGCCCAGCTTCCAGCGGGGCAGCTTTGTGGCCACCAAGGACTACGCCCGCCTGATGCGCCGCCTGCCCGATCTGCTGATGCACGGTGGCCATGTGCTGCTGTGCCTGAATGCGCCCGAGCTGGGCACGGCGTTTTTGCAAGACCAGATGCGCGAACTGGCCCCCGGGCTGGTGTTTGTGGAGCGGCTGGCGAATCCGCCGTCGTTTGCCGATGTATCGGATGAGCGGTCGCTGAAAGTATTGGTGTACCGCGGCCCATAAAAAAAGCCCCGGCACCGAAGTGCCGAGGCTTTTGCGTCTACGGCAAGCGCAGATTACATCTGCTGGATACCCGACAGCACCCAACCACCCGCGCCTTGCAGCGGCTTGGTCAAATGCCACACCTCGTCAAACGGCTCCGACGGTGCCGTGGCTTCCTCGCGGATCAGCCCGGTAAAGCGCACGCTCACCACGTAGTGGCCGTTCTCTTCTGCCACTTCCAGCACGTCGCCGTCGATGTTGACTACATCGGTCTGCTGCGCAGCGGTACCGCGGTCGCTCAGGTCCATCTTCAGCTGGGCAAACATTTCCGGCGTGGTGAACTGGCGGATGTCGTCCAGGTTACCGGCATCGTTGGCCGCTTGCAGGCGGATGAAGTTGACCTTGGCGTTGCGCACAAAACCGGCCACATCGAAGTCAGCAGGGATGGCCGAGCGCACCGGAACGCTGCCACCGATGCCGGAGCCAATGCCCGAGCCGATGTGGGAGCCGGTCGCGCTGCCGGGCATTTCCACCTTGTAGGCAGGCGCAGCAGGCGAGATGCTGGTGGGTGCACCCGCTCCGGCGTACTGCATGCCACCCACCGCGCCCGCCTTGGCCGCGGCGCGTTTGCGCAGGAAGAAGCCCACCGCCACCATGATGCCCGCGGCCAGCAGGCCCATCATCAGCATGGAGGCGAGTTCGCCACCGAAGCCAAAGTGCGATGCCAGTGCGGCCAGGCCCAGGCCGGCGGCGAGTCCGGCCAGCGGGCCCATCCATGAACGCTTGGGCGCTGCAGCGGCGGGTGCGGCAGCCGCAGCCGGGTTGGCCGCAGCTGCTTGTGTGGGAGCTGCTGTCGGTGCCTTGTTCGGTGTGGTGTCGCGCTGCATGCCCAGGGATTTGCCTGCGCCCATGCGTTTTGCGGCTTCTGCGTCCATGGATACCGTGGACATGCCCAGGGCCATGACCACAGCCAGCAGGGAAAGTAATTTTTTCATGGTGTTCTCCAGCGAAAACGAGTTGATGTGCCCGCGATACTAGGGGCATCAACCATCCTGAAAAAGCAGCTAAATAGAGATATTCATTTCTGAAAAACCAGAGGTTTTGGGGTCTGCGACACTACAGACCATGGACAATGCCCACGCCACCCGCCTTTGTTTGCCACTGGATACCGACCTGGTCGCTGCGCTGGCCACCATGGTGGGGGCCATTGGCAGCCCCGACTGGTTCGATACCGTGCTCAATGTGCTGGGCACGGTGTGCGCCGTGGATTCGGGCGGCGCCATGCTGTTCCACCGCCACCAGCAGCCGCGCCGCATTCTGCACCGCTTCAACCCGCAGGAGCGCAGCCTGCCGGAAGATGCCTTTTTGTCCGGCCCGTACGTGCTGGACCCGAACTACCAGCTGTTTTTACAGGGCTGCCCCAGCGGCGTGTACTGGCTGCGCGACATCGCGCCGGATGATTTTTACGATTCCGAGTACTACCGGGTGTTTTATTCGCAGATCGGCCTGTCGGACTCGGTGGACCTGCTGTGGCGCATCAACGACGACACGGCTCTCAACATTTTCATCGAGCGCAGCATCCGCCACACCCCGTTCCAGGCGACCGACCTGCTGGCGATCCGCACGCTGGCCCCCATCGTCATTGCCGCCACCGCCAAGCACCACGCCCTGACAGCCGCTGCCGCCGAGCGCCACAGCGACCGGCTGACCCACCGCAAGGTGCAGAGCACGGTGGAAAACTTCGCCAGCTCGTTGCTCACCCAGCGCGAGCGCCAGGTGCTGTTCTACATGATCAGCGGCTATTCGTCGGCGCTGACGGCCCAGCGGCTCAAAACCACCGAGGGCACCATCAAGATCCACCGCAAGAACATCCACCGCAAGCTCGATATTGGCTCGCAGGCGGAGCTGTTCTCGCTGTTCATCCAGTGCATCCCGTTTGCCGAACCCGACGGGGCGGTAGACCCGCTGGCGGTCTACCAGAGCGCGCCTGCCGCCAGCCGTTGCAAGACGCTGCTGGAGGCCGGGCCCAGTACCGGCTGATTACTTGCCGTACACGTCGAAATCGAAGTATTTGTCGGCGATCTTTTTGTAAGTGCCGTTGGCGTGCACGGTTTTCAGCGCGGCGTTGAAATCGGCCTTGAGCTGGGTGTCTTTTTTGCGCATGGCCACCCCGGTGCCGTAGCCCAGCACCGCCGGGTCTTTCAGTTCATAGGTGGCAAACTCAAACGGCTTGCCCTCGGGCTTGGCCAGAAAGCCCATCTTCATCTCTACCAGGTTGCCGATGATGGCATCCAGCCGGCCCGAGGCAATGTCCAGGTACGAGTCCTGGGTGGACTCGTAGCGCTGCACGGTGGCCCCGGCCTTGGCGTAGTATTTTTCTGCGTAGTCGGCCTCGGTGGAGCCCTTGAGCACGCCGACCTTTTTGCCTTTGAGGGCGGCGGGCGAGCCGTCCAGGCCACTGCCGTGCTTGATGATCACGCGGTAGGGGATGTCGGTGATCTTGTCGCTGAAGGCCACGGTCTTGCGGCGGTCATCGGTCACCGTCATGCCCGACATGATCATCTCGAACTTGCGGGCCTGCAGCGACGGCACCAGCGCGTCCCACGGCGACTCCACAAACACGCAGCGGCGCTTCATTTCGGCGCAAATGGCATGGCCCAGGTCGATCTCGAAGCCCACCAGCTTGCCGTCCGGGGCTTTGTACTCGAAGGGCTCGTAGGTGGCATCGGTGCCGATGCGCAGGTCTTTGGTGTCTGCCGCGTGGGCCGACAGACCCAGCGCAAGGCAGACCAGAGAGAGAAGATGGTTCAGTTTCATCGGAGATTCCTGGAAGTGTGAACGCCATATCGGCGCAGATCGGTCGTGGGATGCAGGGAACGCGGCGCAAGAATACGGTGATTTTTTGGGCGGTGAACGGCCTCTACCCCCAAAGGGATAGCCCTATTTTTACGGGCTTGTCCGCAGGATCCGACGGCCTATCCCTGTGGGTGTAGGGCCCGCGCCGGGCCTGGTTTTGCCGGGCCAAACGGGCTTACGCTCCGGCTCGCCAAAGCCTTTGGCACGCGACCGGCTATGCGATGACAGGCCACTTGAACCGAATCAAAACCATGCACCAACTCCGTAAACCCTATTTGTTGTTTCTGGGCGATGTCACGCTGAAGTCCGATGCCAAAACCGCCTTTGGCCTGCGCGACTGGTGTGCCGATGCTGTGCTGGGCGAATGGAGCCTGCCCAGCGCCACCGTCAGCCTGGGCCTGCCCCGTCTGTCGCCGCAGCAGGCGGCGCAGCAGGGCGCGGGCTCGCTGGTGGTGGGCGTGGCCGCCGTGGGCGGGGCCCTGCCCGAACACTGGCTGGCCGAGCTGGAAGCCGCGCTGGACGCAGGCCTGGACATCGTCAGCGGCCAGCACTCGCGCCTTACCGCGTTCCCGCGCCTGGTGCAGGCGGCCCAGCGCAGCGGCGCGCGCCTGATCGACGTGCGGCATTCCGACCAGAGCTTTCCGGCGGGCACGGGCCGCAAGCGCAGCGGCCAGCGGGTGCTGACCGTGGGCACCGACTGCGCGCTGGGCAAGAAATACACCGCCCTGGCCCTGGCCCAGGCGTTGCAGCGCCGGGGCGTGGACGCCACCTTCCGCGCCACCGGCCAGACCGGCGTGATGATCGCGGGCGAGGGCGTGGCCATCGATGCAGTGATCTCCGACTTTGTGGCCGGCGCCGCCGAGCAACTCTCGCCCGACAACGCGCCCCAGCACTGGGATGTGATCGAAGGGCAGGGCGCATTGTTCCACCCGGCCTACGCGGGGGTGACGCTGGGCCTGCTGCACGGCTCGCAGCCCGATGCGCTGGTGCTGTGCCACGACCCGGCACGCGACTGCATCGAGGGCTACCCCGGCTTCCCCATTCCCGACCTGCAGGTCGCCATCGACCGCTATGTCGAGGCGGGCCGCTTAACCAACCCGGCGGTGCGTTGCGTGGGCATCAGTATCAACTCGTCCAGCCTGTCGGATGCCGCCTGGGATGCCTACGCCCACCGGGTTGCCCGGGAGCTCCAATTGCCGGTAGTGGACCCGATGCGCGGCGGCGTGGAGGCCCTCGCCACGGCGCTGTTGGCGGCATGATCCGCTGCCACACCCGCATCGAACAGTGGGCGATGCGCGAACCCTTCGAGATTGCCCGCGAGGTCATCACCGACCAGCCGGTGCTGCTGCTGACCCTGACCGACGGCGCAGGCCACACCGGCCAGGCCGAAGCCGCCGGGGTGGACTACGACGGCGAAACCCCCGCCAGCATGGCCGCACAGATCGCCGCCGTGCTGCCGCAGCTGCACGATGGCCTGACTGGCGCCGAGCTGCTGCAGATGCTGCCCGCAGGCGGTGCCCGCAATGCGCTGGACTGCGCACTGTGGGACCTGCGGGCCAAGCAGACCGGCGTGCCGGTCTGGCAGGCCGCCGGGCTGGCGCAGTGGCAGCCGGTCACCACCGCCTACACCATCGGCCTGGGCGACGAGGCCACCACCCGGCGCAAGGCCCGCGCGGCCCGGCACTATCCGCTGCTCAAGCTCAAGGTGGATGCGCAGCGGCACCTGGACGTGGTGCGCATGGTGCGCGAAGAGCACCCGGCGGCCCGCATCGTGGTGGATGCCAACCAGGCCTGGTCGCCCGGGCTGCTGCGCGCGCTGTTGCCGCAACTGGCCCAGGCCGGGGTCGAGCTGGTCGAGCAGCCGCTGGCGCGCGGCCAGGATGCCGCGTTGGACGGCCTGCAGTCGCCCATTCCTTTGGCAGCAGACGAGTCCTGCACCGACCGGGCCTCGCTGGTGGCCTTGGTGGGGCGCTACCAGTTCGCCAACATCAAGCTCGATAAATGCGGCGGGCTGACCGAGGCCCTGGCCCTGGCCGCCGAGGCCACCCGCCACGGCCTGGGCCTGATGGTGGGCAATATGTGCGGCACCTCGCTGGCCATGGCCCCGGCCTTTGTGCTGGCGCAGGGCTGCACCTATGTGGATCTGGACGGCCCCTTGCTGCAGCAGCACGACCGGGCGGCGGCCATGCAGTACGACCACGGTGTCATCCAGCCGCCGCGACCGGCTTTGTGGGGCTGAAGCGCTCCCTTTTTGGGGTGTTGCAGGGGGTGGGGGATGGTTTTATGTCGTGTGTACGCGGTTGTACGCACGGCGGTTTTTGACGGTAGTATCACCACACTACCGACCCTATCCATCTTGAACCAACGCCCTGATCCATTCCCCACGCCCACGCAGCAGGGTTGGACCCAGGCCCCGGAGCGTGGCGATGCCACCAACCCCTGGAAGCTCGCCTTGGAGGGCTCTGGCGTCGGCGTGTGGGACTGGGATCTGCGCACCAATACCCAAACCTATTCCCGGCACTGGGGCGACATGCTGGGTTTCGGCAGCGATGAGGTCAAGCCCGCCTTTGCAGACTTCGCCAGCCGCTTGCACCCTGACGACTTGGCCCCCATGCAGGCGGCGGTAGCGGCCTACCTGGACGGCTCGGCACCGGGTTACAGCATGGATTTGCGCATGCGCCACAAGGACGGGCACTGGGTCTGGATTGCGTCGGGCGGCATGGTGGTCAGCCGCTCGGCCGACGGCACCCCTCTGCGGATGATCGGTACCCACACGGACATCAGCGCGCGCAAGCAGTCCGAGGCCGAGTTGCAGGCATCGCACGCCCAGTTGCTGGAGCAAACACGCCTGCTGCAGACCACCATGGCCAGTATCAGCCAAGGTATTTTTGTGTTCAATGCCGGGATGCATTTGATCTCGTTCAACCGGCGTGTGTGCGAGTTACTGGACCTGCCCGAAAGTTTTCTGGCTGCCCACCCGACACTGGAGCAGATCAGCCGTTTTCAGCTTGAACGGGGCGACTTCGGCCCCCAGGCCGAGTGGGTGGACGTGGCCGCCCGCCACTACGTGCTGGCGGGCGGCCATGCCGAGGTGCCTGCCCACTTTCTGCGCGTTACCTTGGCCGGTCACACGTTGGAGGTCAAAACCCAGACGCTACCCGATGGCGGCATGGTGCGCACGTTTGCCGATGTGTCCGATTACGTGCAGGTGCAGGCGGCACGCAAGCGGCTGGACCAGTTGCTGGCCACCACCCAGGCGCTGGCCCAGGTGGGCGGATGGGAGGTAGACGGTGTGCGCGACCGGGTCTACTGGACCGAAGGGGTCTACCGCATCTTCCAGACCACGCCCGATGAATACACCCCGACCACCGCCTTGGAGACGCTGCGGCGGGTGCTTACACCGTCCGCCATGGCCAAGATACGCGCCTCATACCGCGAGTCGGAAAGGCTCTCCAGCACCCATGATTTCGAGGTGGAAGCCATCACCTTTCGGGGCGAGTCCATCTGGGTGCACGCCATGGGCACCTCCACCTGGGACCGCGGGCGGCTGCTGTCGCGCACTTCGGTGCTGCAAAACATCACCGAGCGCAAACAGGCCCAGATGGCGCTGCAAGAAACCGAAAACCGCTGGCGGCTGGCGCTGGAGAGCACCGGCGACGGCGTGTGGGACTGGCACATCCAGACCGGGGTGGAGCACCTGTCCAAGCGCCTGGTCGAAATGTACGGCTTTGCCGAAGGCGAAATCCCCGACCTGCCGACCGAACTGGACCAGCGCACCCACCCCGACGACCTGGCGCAGATGGACCGCGACCGCGATGCCCACTTTGCGGGCCTGACCCCCAGTTATTCCAACGAGCACCGGGTGCGCTGCAAAGACGGCCGCTGGAAGTGGGTGCTGAGCCGGGGCATGGTGATCAGCCGCGATGCGCAGGGGCAGCCCTTGCGGATGATCGGCACGCACACCGACATCACCGACCGCAAGGCCGCCGAGGTGCTGATCCGCCAGCAGGCATTTTTTGACACGCTCACGGGCCTGCCCAACCGGCGCATGCTGCGCGACCGGCTGGAGCAGGAGATCAAGCGCTGCAAACGCGATGGGCAGCAGCTCGCCATTTTGTTCATCGACCTCGACCACTTCAAGGAAGTCAACGACACCCTGGGCCACGGCAACGGCGATTTGCTGCTGATAGAGGCGGCCCGGCGCATCCAGGCCTGTGTGCGCGAGGCCGATACCGTGGCCCGCATGGGAGGCGACGAGTTCACTGTGGTGCTGACCGAAGTGACCGATGTCCTCCGCCTGGAGCCCACCCTGCAAAAGATCCTGCGGGCGGTGGAGCAGGTGTTTCAGCTGGGCAACGAACAGGTGTTCGTGTCCGCCAGCATCGGCATCACCCTGTACCCGCTGGATGCCCGGGACATCGAAGACCTGTTCAAGAACGCCGACCAGGCGCTGTATGTGGCCAAGGGCGCGGGACGCAACCGCTTCAGCTTTTTCACCCCGGCCCTGCAGGAAGCCGCGCAAACCCGGGTGCGTCTGGCCAACGATCTGCGCTCCGGCCTGCAGGAGCAGCAGTTCCGGCTGGTCTACCAGCCGATTGTTGAACTCGCCACCGGGGCCGTGCACAAGGCCGAGGCGCTGATCCGCTGGCAGCACCCGACGCGCGGGCTGATCAGCCCGGCCCAGTTCATCCCGATTGCCGAATCCAGCGGGCTGATCGTGGAGATCGGTGAATGGGTATTCCAGCAAGCGGCGCTGCAGGTGCAGGCCTGGCGCAAGCATTTGTGCCCCGGCTTCCAGATCAGCGTCAACAAGTCCCCGGTGCAGTTTCACCACGAAGGCGAGGGCAAGCAGCCTTGGGCCGAGCAGCTCCAGGCCCTGGGCCTGCCTGGCTCCAGCATGGTGGTGGAGATCACCGAAGGCCTGTTGCTCGACACCAGCAGCCGGGTGAGCGACCACCTGCTGGAACTGGCCGATGCGGGCATCCAGGTGTCGCTGGACGACTTTGGTACCGGCTATTCGGCGCTGTCGTACCTGCAGCGCTTTGATATTGACTTCATCAAGATCGACCAGTCGTTTGTGCGCCACCTGGTGCCCGACTCCACCGACCTGGCCCTGTGCAAGGCCATGGTGGTGATGGCCCACGCCCTGGGCATGAAGGTGGTGGCCGAAGGGGTGGAGACCGCCCAGCAGCGCGATCTGCTGGCCGCCATGGGCTGCGACTACGGCCAGGGCTACCTATTCTCGCGCCCGGTGCCGGCGGCCGACTTTGAGGCCCTCTGGGCCGCCCGTCCGCCACCGGCATGGCTGGCGGCTTGATTTTTATTTTTTAAGAAGAATCAAGGCCCTGTGCTGATGGAATGGGCGTGAGTAGCTACTTTTTCTGTAGCAAATCCTGGGTGGGCTAAAAAATAGTGTCCATCCGCTGCATCCAAAACCGGGTCTGGCGTGTAGTACCTGTAGCAGCGCACAAAAGCTGCCTGTTGTCCCTATCCGCCAAACCATTTTTTGGAGCACTTCCATGCCGATCAAATCCCTCTCCCTGCTGGCTGCCGTCTCTGCCGCCGCCTTGCTCAGCGCCTGCGGCTCCATGGCCCCCACAAAACCCATGTTCAGCCAGGACAGCCTGCCCGAGGCCGTCAAGGTGCCGATGGGCAACCAGGTCGCCATGGAAACCGTGGGCGTGGGCGAGATCACCTACGAATGCCGTGACAAGGCCAACGCCCCCGGTATGACCGAGTGGGTGTTCGTGGGCCCCAACGCCGCCCTGAACGACCGCAGCGGCAAGCAAGTGGGCAAGTACTACGGCCCGCCCGCCACCTGGGAAGCGATGGACGGCTCCAAAATCACCGCCACCCAGCTCGCCGTGGCCCCCGCAGGCGCAGGCAACATTCCCTACCAGCTGGTCAAGGCCAACCCTGCCATGGGCATGGGCGCGATGGCGGGCGTGACCCACATCCAGCGCGTGGCCACCCGCGGCGGCGTGGCCCCGGCCACGCTGTGCAGCCCGGCCAGCAAGGGTGCCAAGGAAGTGGTCAAGTACCAGGCCGACTACATCTTCTGGAAAGCGGCCTAAGTTTGGCGACTACCATCGAAGGACCTCAATCCCTTCGATGGAACCGCCCTTGACGACAGCCCCTGATGATTTCGACTACGAGCGCGCCCTGCAAGGCTGCGCCCGTGGCGAGCGCCAAGCCCTGCAAGACATCTACCGGCAAGACAGCCGCCACCTGCTGGGCGTGGCCCTGCGCATCGTGCGCCAGCGCCAGCAGGCCGAGGACGTGGTGCACGATGCCTTCATGGCCATCTGGACCCAGGCCGCCAGCTTCGATGCCCGGCGCGGGTCGGGGCGGGGCTGGATCTACAGCGTGGTGCGCAACCTGGCCCTCAACGCGGTGCGCAACGGCGCGCGCGAGGTATCTGTGGACGAAGAAACCGCCGAGGCCCTGGATGCCCAGCATTCGCTGGAAGCCCATGCGCAGATCGCCGATGCGTTTGACCTGCGCGTCAGCCTGGGCAAGCTCAACGACTGCCTGGCCCGGCTCGAGCCCGCCCGGCGCAACTGCATCCTGTACGCCTATGTGGACGGCTGCTCGCACGGCGAAATTGCCGAGCGCACCCAAACCCCCCTGGGCACCGTCAAGGCCTGGATCAAACGCAGCATGGGCAGCCTGCGGGAGTGCATGGCATGAACCCGCAACAAGACAATCTTTCGCCGGACGAGTTGGCCGCCGAGTACGTGCTGGGCACGCTCTCGGCCACCCGCCGCCGCATGGTGGAGCAGCGCCTGCCCACCGACGCCGCCCTGCAGGCCGCCGTGCAGCGCTGGCAAGAACAGTTGCTGCCGCTGGCAGCCCTGGCCGAGCCGGTGGAGCCGTCTGCCGAACTATGGCAGCGGATCGACCGCAGCGTGGCCCACGCCGTGGCCCCGCGCCGTACGGCCATCGCCCCAGCCCCCCCGCCGTGGTGGGACCGCCTGGGCCTGTGGCGCGGCTTGGCCGGTGCCGGTTTTGCCACCGCCGCCATCCTGGCTTCGGTGCTGGTGACCCGCCAGGGCGTACTACCCGCCGGGCCGCAGTACATGGTGGTGCTGGTCGCGCCGCAAGACAAGGCACCGGGTTGGGTCATCCAGGCCAGCGACACCCGGCAACTCAGCCTCACGGCGCTGGGCCCGGTGGCCGTGCCCGCCGAGAAATCCCTGCAGTTCTGGACCAAGGGCGAGGGCTGGAGCGGCCCGGTGTCTCTGGGCCTGGTCAAGCCGGGGCAGACCATCACCATCCCGCTGGACAAGCTGCCACCGCTGCAGCCCAACCAGTTGTTTGAGCTGACCCTGGAGCCGGTGAACGGCTCGCCCCTCAATAAACCCACCGGCCCGATCCAGTTCATTGGCCGTGCGGTGAAGGTGCTTTAGTTCCAATGCGATAATCCGCAGAGATACCGGGAGAGACTGCTCCCCTTGCATTCGTGCAGGAAATCAGCGCCGAAGGAGCAACCGCCCCCGGAAACTTTCAGGCAAAAGGACCGGTATCTACACCACACACATCTGAAGAGCGGTCGGGTTTCGTCACCCGGCTCACCGCAGGAGCAAGCGGCTGGCAGTTCCATAGAACGACCAGCCGCGAATCTCTCAGGTCCAAAACAGAGGGGGCGATGGCTGCGCACGCGTGCGGCTATCCCCCTGTTGACGTTTTGGAAATCTCATCATGAAAAAGTTCGCAGCGAACATGGCCGTCATTGGCGGCGGTATCACGGGCGTTACCACAGCCTACGCCTTGGCCAAACGCGGTTACACCGTCACCTTGTTCGAAAAACACCGCTACGCGGCCATGGAAACCTCGTTTGCCAACGGCGGGCAGTTTTCGGTGTCCAACGCCGAGGTGTGGAACCACTGGTCCACCGTGCTCAAGGGCGTGAAGTGGATGTTGCGCAGCGATGCGCCGCTGCTGGTCAACCCCAAGCCCAGCTGGCACAAGATGGCCTGGTTTGCCGAGTTCATCGCCGCCATCCCGCAGTACGAAAAAAACACCATCGAAACCACCCGCCTGGCGATGGCCGCGCGCCAGCACCTGGATGCCTGGGCGGCCGAAGAAGGCCTGGACTTTGACCACAAGCGCGAAGGCATCCTGCACATTTACCGCGACAAGGGCAACTTCGAGCACGCGGGCAAGGTCTCCAAGCTGCTGGCCCAGGGCGGGCTGGAGCGCCGCGCTGTCACCCCGCAAGAGATGCGCGCGATTGAGCCCACGCTGGCGGGCGACTACTACGGCGGCTACTTCACCGAGAGCGACACCACCGGCGACATCCACAAGTTCAGCACCGGCATCGCCGCCGCGGCCGAGCGCCTGGGCGTGCACACCCGCTACGGCCATGCCATCCAGACGGTTAAAAGCGACGGCAAATCCGTGACCATCACCGCGCACGACGGTGCAGACACCCACACCAGCGTGTTCGACGGCGTGGTGGTTTGCGCGGGCACGGCCAGCCGCGACATTGCCGCCCAGCTGGGGGATCGGGTCAACATCTACCCGGTCAAGGGCTATTCCATCACCGTCAACCTGGACGACGCGCACAGCCAGGCCTCGGCGCCCATGGTCAGCCTGCTGGACGACGAAACCAAGCTGGTCAGCAGCCGCCTGGGGCTGGGGCGCTTTCGGGTGGCGGGCACGGCCGAGTTCAACGGCTACAACCGCGACATCCGGGCCGACCGCATCCGCCCGCTGGTGGAATGGGTGCAGCAGTGCTTCCCCGGCGTGCGCACCGAAAGCGTGGTGCCCTGGGCCGGACTGCGCCCCATGATGCCCAACCTGATGCCGCGCGTGGGCCCCGGCAAGCGGCCCGGCGTGTTCTACAACACCGGCCACGGGCATTTGGGCTTGACCTTGTCTGCTGTCACCGCCGACATGGTGGCGGCGATGGTGGGCGGGGCCATGCCGCATTGAGCGTCCAGCCTGGGCCCTGCTGGGGGTTTTGGCATTTTTTTGGGTCTTAAGCAGCACCCAGATGGCCCGGAGCGGATACAGTCGGTTACACGGCGGGCCTGCGCGATGCAGCCGCCACTGTTTTGTCCGTTGGTCCATGTGCGGCGGGCTGAAAGGACGTTCATGCGTATCCCTGCTCCCTGGGGTTTTTTGTTACGCCAGCTGCTGCCTGCCGCCATCCTGGCGTGCCTGGCTCCCACGGCGTGGGCGGCCGATGGCTGCAAGCAATTGGTGGCCACCGGCAACCCCGAATACCCCCCGTACCTGTGGCGCGATGGGGCCGACGGCAGCCGCCTGGTGGGGGCCAATGCCGATCTGGTGCAAATGGTGGCCCAAGAGATCGGCATCCCCATCGAGGTGCGCTACGTGGGTTCCTGGGCCCGGGTGCAGGAAGAGGCCCGGCTGGGCCGCATCGACCTGATCGCCGGGGCGTTTTTCACGGTGGACCGGTTGGACTACATGGACTACGTGTACCCGGCGTTTCGCGACACCCGCTCGGTGGTCTGGGGGCGGCAGGTGGCTCCGCTGAAGTACCGGCAGTGGTCGGACCTGAAGAGCCTGTCGGGCATGACGGTGATCAACAACAGCTTTGGCGAGGATTTCGACCGCTACGCCAAAAAGAACCTCAAGATCAACACCGTGCCCAGCCTGGAGCAGGCCTTCAAGATCCTGCAACTGGGCCGGGTGGACTACCTGGTGTACGAGGAAGACCCGGGCCTGGCCTACATCGCCAAATTCGCCATGGCCGGGTTGGTGTCCGCGAGCGTGCCGGTGAGCAACGAAAGCCTGTACCTGACGCTCTCGCACAAGTCCCCCTGCAACACCACCGAAGTGCGCGCCGCCCTGGCCAAGGCCATGTACAGCCTGGCCAGGCAGGGCGTGATGAAGAAGATGGTCGATTCCAACATCCAACTCTGGCGCACCAAGTAAACCAGAATTTATAAAAAATATGGCTCCCGTGCTGATGGATAGGGCGAGAGTAGCTACTTTTTTGATAGCATTGCTTACATCCGGCTGCCGGTGCGCCCCCAGCGCCGGGCGGCTTCCTCGGGGGATGGGGCGGTGGTCGGGCTGCCCAACGGGGCCAGCAGCGCATCCAGGTCGGCCGCGTCAAACTTCAGCCCGCCCGCCGCATCAACGCCCAGCACGCTGTTGGCCAGCGCCAGTTTGCGGGCCTGCAGCTCCAGCATGCGCTCTTCGATGCTGCCTTCCACCACCAGCTTGTAGACGAACACGGGCTGGTCCTGGCCGATGCGGTGGGCGCGGGCGGTGGCCTGCTCTTCCACGGCGGGGTTCCACCAGGGGTCCATATGGATGACGGTGTCGGCGGCGGTAAGGTTCAGGCCCACGCCCCCGGCTTTCAAACTCAGCAGCAGCACGGGCACCTCTTGCGCCTGGAAGCGCTGCACCACGCTGCCGCGCTCTTTGGGCGGGGTCTTGCCGGTGAGGCTCAGAAACGGCAGTTCCAATATCTCCAACTGCTCGGCCACCAGCGCCAGCAGCTCGGTGAACTGCGAAAACACCAGCACCCGCCGCCCCTCGGCCACCATCTCGGGCAGCATGTCGGCCAGCAGCGCCAGCTTGGCACGCTCCATGGTTTTGGCGGGCTTCTTTCCCTTGAGAAGATGCGGGTCGCAGCAGACCTGGCGCAGCTTGAGCAAGGCATCGAGGATGGTGACCTGCGCGCCGTTGAAGCTTTGGCGCTCCAGCACGCGGCGCACCTGCAGATCGGCGGCGGCGCGCACGCCTTCGTACAGTTCGCGCTGTTGGCCTTGCAGCTGTACGCGTTGGATGACTTCGGTGCGCGGGGGCAGTTCGCTGGCCACGTCTTGCTTGCGGCGGCGCAGGATGAAGGGGCGCACCCGCTGGGCCAGCAGGGCGGCACGCAGGGTTTCGCCGTTTTCTTCGATGGGCTTGCGCCAGCGGGCAGCAAACTGGCGCGCATCGCCCAGAAAGCCGGGCATCAGCCAGTCGAACTGCGCCCACAGCTCGCCCAGGTGGTTCTCCAGCGGCGTGCCGGTCAGGCACAGGCTGTGGCGGGTTTGCAGGCGGCGCAGGGCGCGGGCGCTGCGGCTGCCTGCGTTTTTGACCATCTGGGCCTCGTCCAGAACCACCAGGTGGAAGTGCTGCGCCGCCAGCGCATCCATGTCGCGCCACAGCAGCGGGTAGGTGGTCAGCACCAGGTCGTGCGCCGCCATCTGGCCAAACAAGGTCGCGCGGTCCGGGCCCTGCAGCGTCAGCAGGCGCAGGCCGGGGGCCATGCGGCGGGCTTCGGCCTGCCAGTTGAAGATCAGCGAGGTGGGCAGCACCACCAGCGCGGGCAGGTCCAGCCGACCGGCCTGCTTTTCCACCAGCACATGGGCCAGTGCCTGCGCGGTTTTGCCCAGGCCCATGTCGTCGGCCAGAATGCCGCCCAGGCTGTGGGCGCACAGGTACTGCAGCCAGGCCAGGCCCTCCAACTGGTAGGGGCGCAACTGCACCTGCAGGCCGTCGGGTGCGGCTACCGGCCGGGGCGCGCCCAGGGCTTTGAGGCGCTTGGCCAGGCTGGCCAATCCCAGGTCGCCTTCGAGCTGCCAGGCGTTCTGCGGGCCCACGCGGTGCGCGTCCAGCAGCCCGGCGCGCAGGGCTTCCAGCCGCCGTGCCTCCCACGCGCCCAGGCGCAGCAGGCCGTTGTTTTGGTGGCGTAGCGGGTCGGTGAGCAGATCGACCATCGCGCCGACGATGGCCTTCAGCGGGGCCGCCGGTGCGTCGATGCGGCGGCCACCGGGTGCGCGCAGGCTGATCACCGCATGGTCGTCGATGGCGGCAATCTGGTCGGCATGCAGCCAGCGGCTGTCGCGCTGCAGCAGGTTGGCCAGCATGGGGGCCAGGTCCAGGGTTTCGCCGTCGATCTCGATGCCTAAGCTCAGCAGCCACGCGCCTTCGCGCTCGGGCAGGCGCAGCTTTTGTACGCCGCGCGCGGGGGGTACCAGCGGCTCGGCCAGTTCCTTGGACGCGATCTCGCCAGTGTCGGGGTGGACCACCAGCTTCCAGCGCTGCACCGGCACACTTTCATGCGCAAAGCCGGGTTGCACGGCCACCGCCCAGCCTTTTGCCTGCAGGCGCGGCACCTGGTCGGCCCAGAAGTCGCCAAAGAAGGCCTCTTGCGCCAGCGTCCACACGGGGCCCAGGTCGGGCCGGTCATCTCGGCTACGCCACTGGAAGCTGTGCGCGGCCACCGGCACCAGGCCCATCTCCCACACCAAATCGATGGCATCGGCCTCGGCCGCCAGGTCGCGCTGTATCTGCACCACCGGGCCGCCGGTGTCGAACAGCTCCTGCACCGCGGCGGGGCGGTTGTTCAGGATGGAGGTGGGGGCGGGCGTGCTCCAGCGATGGCCGCCGTCGGTGCGATAGGTCCAGTCGATGCGCGTCAGCGTTACGCTGTCGCCGCGCGGCCCCAGCTTGCCCTGGGGTTTGAGCCCCAGCAGCCCGTCGCCCCGGCCCAGGGTGAGCAAGGTGATGCGCGGGCGGAAGTGGGCGGGGAGGGTGCCGGGGTCGGTTTCTGGCGCTGCGGGTGCCGCCTCGGGTGGCCTATCTTGCCGCAGCAATGCCATCACCCGCGCGGCATCGGCATCTGCCAGGGTGGGCAGGCCCTTGAGAGTCGCCGCGTCGGCCTGGTTGCGCAGCGCATCGACCCAGGCGGCGACGGCGCGGCTAGTGGACGGCGTGGACGTATTCGAGCGGGGCATGGTGGGATTGTGCTGCCTGGCCGCAGGGCGTTTCTCAAGGCTGCGACGGGCGGGGTTACCGGCCAATCAGCGTACGCTGTCTATAGCGACAAATGAACCGCCGAAGTCGGTGCCAATTCGGACTTTCGACCAAATAGGTGCGGTCGATAATGTGAGCGTTGTCCAGAGACTATCGCGCCACAAGCGCTCTCGCAACCACAAGATTTCCCCCGCGCCGACCCTATGACCGTTCCCATCCGCAACGCCGTCCGATGGACCGCCACCCAGCCGACGCGGCCCAGCCGCTGGCGTGGTGTCTCGGCGACGCTGTTGATCCCCGTGCTGGCGCTGTTCGGTTGCGCGCAGAACACGCAATTCAATCGCCCCACGTTGCCGGTGCCCGCGGCCTGGCCTGGCGCGGTGGTTACGGCAGCAGCCTCGAACGGCATGGCGCCAGCCGAGCCGCGTGAAGCCGTTAAAACCCACTGGCGCTATTTCTTCAACGACCCCCGATTACAGGCACTGATCGCCACTGCACTGGTGCAGAACCGCGACCTGCGCGTGGCGGCCGCCCGCGTCGAGGAGGCGCGCGCCCAATGGGGCATCGTCAAGGCCGACCAGCTGCCCACGGTGAACCTGCTGGGCCAGGCCAGCTTCACCCGCGCACAGGACGACCTGAACACCAGCGCCAGCAACCAGCGCTTCGATCTGACCTTGTCCGCCGTGTCTTACGAGGTTGACTTCTGGGGCCGGCTGGCCGGTCTGTCGGATGCGGCCCGGCGCAGCTATTTGGCCACCGAGGAAGCGCGCCGCGCCGTGCACCTGTCGCTGGTGGCCGACGTGGCCACGGCCTACTACACCCAATTGCAGATGGTCGACCTGACCCGGCTAGCCCGAGCTACGGTGGCCTCGCGCGAGGAAACGCTGGCCCTCGTGACCCAGGGCCGGAACATCGGCGCCGCCTACGACTTTGAACTCGAACAGGCGCAAGGCTTGCTCGAAGGCTCGCGCGCCAACCTGGCTGCTCTTGACCACCAGCGGACCGTGGCGACCAACCTGCTTAACTACCTGGTGGGCGGCGACACGACCGAACTGCCAGTCGGCAAGCCTCTAGACCAGCAAGGCCTGGACACGGCGCTGGTGCCCGGCCTGCCCGGCGAGGTGCTCTTGCAGCGGCCCGACGTGATGGCCGCCGAGCAGCGTCTGCTCGCGGCCCATACCAACATCGACGCGGCCCGCGCCGCCTTCCTGCCCAAAATATTGCTGACCGCTGGCCTGGGTGCCGCCAGCTCCGGCCTGAGCAGCCTCTTCAAGGCGGGCGCCTGGGCTTTCCAGCCAGTCATCTCGCTGCCGCTGTTCGATGCCGGCCGCACCGAGGGCAACCTGGACGTGGCCAAGGCGCGCAAGGTAGTGGCCGTCGCAGATTACGAGAAGACCATCCAGCTGGCATTCCGCGAGGTGGCCGATCAATTGTCCGCACGCTCCTCGCTGGCTTCGCAGATGCGCTCGTCCACCGCCAACCTGAAGGCGCAGCAGCGTCGACTGCTGATTTCGCGCGCCCGCTACGATGGTGGCATGACCGGCTACCTGGAGGTGCTGGAAAGCGAACGCGAGTTGGTGGCCGCCCAGCAGATCGACGCCCAGGTGCGCCGCGCCCAGCTCGAATCGGCGGCGCTGCTGTACAAAGCGCTGGGCGGCGGCACGCAAGGCAACGAGACGACACTCTCGGCTCGCTGAACGCAAGCTCCAACTCGCCAAGCCTGCCCACATCTCCGGAATCACCCTAATCCATGTCCGTCACCGACACCCTCATCCGCGCCATCGGCCTGCAGAACGAGCGCCAGCCCGAGGCCGCCTCGGAGCTGTTCAATGAAGTTCTGGCGGTCGATGAGCACAACGCCGCCGCGCTGTATTCGCTGGCGGTGATCGTGATGCAGGCCGGCGACGCGGCGGGCGCGCTGGCACTGTCGGCGCGTGGCCTGCAACACAACCCGCAGTTCGCTCCGCTGCATTACGTACACGGAGCAGTGCTGCAAGCGCTGGACCGCAGAGACGAGGCACTGCAAAGCTTCGATGCGGCGCTGGCCCTGCAGCCCGACTATGTGGAGGCGCTGTTGAACAGCGGCGTGCTGCTGCGCAACATGTTCCGCCACCAGGAGGCGCTTGAGCGCTTCAACCGTGTGGTCACCATCGATCCTAACCATGTCACGGCGTTGGGTAACTTCGGCATTTTGCTGACTGAATTCAAGCAGAGCGAACAAGCTATCAAGGCCTTCGAGCGGCTGTTGGCCTTGGCGCCTGGCTACGACTATGCACCCGGCTTGCTGTTTTACGAACGCATGCATATCTGCGACTGGCGCGGCTTCGACGAGCTGACCCAGCGCCTGGTCGAGGGCGTGCGAGCCGGCCAGCGGGCCTGCAAGTCGCTGGCCTTCATGTCGGCATCGGACCAAGCCGCCGACCACCTCCTGGCCGCCAAGACCTTCGCCGCCCATTACTGCCCGCCGAAGCCGGTGGCGTTTTGGCGTGGCGAGCGCTACCGGCACAGCAAGATCCGCCTGGCCTATGTGTCGCCCGACTTCCGCGAACACCCGGTCGGCCACCTGATGGCAGGCGTGTTCGAGCAGCACGACAAGGGTCGCTTCGAGACCATCGCCATCTCGCTGGGCATCGACGACCAGAGTCGACTGAGGGCGCGCATGGTAGGCGCCTTCGACCACTTCATCGACGCACGTGGCATGGGCTCCGAAGAGGTGGCGCGCAAGATGCGCGAGATGGAAGTTGATATCGCCGTGGACTTGGGCGGGTACACGAGCGACACCCGTACCGATATCTTCGCCTACCGGCCTGCGCCGGTGCAGGTCAATTACCTTGGTTACCCGGGCACCATGGGCACGCCGTTCCACGACTACATCATTGCCGACCGATACACCATTCCGCCTGAGCATCAGACCCTGTACACCGAGCGCGTGGTCTACCTGCCCGACACCTACCTGCCCACTGACAACAGCGTGCAGATCGCCGACAACACACCGTCCCGGGCGGAGTGCGGCCTGCCCGAAGCCGGCTTCGTGTTCTGCTCGTTCAGTCATGACTACAAAATCTCGCCGCCGGTGTTCGGCGTGTGGATGCATCTGCTGGCCCAGGTGCCGGGCAGCGTGCTGTGGTTGGTGTCGCGTGGCGAAGTGGCCCAGCGCAACCTGCGCGCGGCGGCCGAAGCCCGCGGCATCGACCCTGCGCGCCTAGTGTTCGCGGGCCGCGTGCCGCGGGTAGAGGACCACCTTGCCCGCTATCGCCAAGCCGACCTGTTCCTCGACACGCATCCCTACAACGCGCACACCACCGCGGCCGATGCGCTGATGGCCGGCCTGCCGGTTGTTACCTGCATGGGCGGCTCGTTTCCCTCGCGGGTGGCGGGCAGCCTGCTGCATGCTCTGGGGGTGCCCGAACTGGTGACGCAGTCGCTTGAAGGCTACGAAGCACTGGCCCTGGGCCTGGCGCGCGACCCTCAGGGCCTGGCCGCGCTGAAAGCCAAAATTGCGGCTAATCAGAACACCCATTCGCTGTTTGATACGGCCCGCTTCTGCATTAACCTCGAAGCAGTCTACATCGCCATGTGGCGCACCCAGGAGCTGGGCAACGTGGCCGATGCCCTTGCACCAGCCCGCAACACCAATTGACCCCCTGAATGGAGAAAACGCCTTGACTAAAACCCTCGACCTCGGTTGTGGCCCCAACCCCAACAACCCGTTCCACGCCGAGGAAATATTCGGCGTCGACATCCGCGCGGACATCGGCGTAAACATTGCTGGCGCCGACCTGGCCATCGAACCTATACCGTACGCGGACGACATGTTTGAATACGTCACGGCCTTCCAGTTCATCGAGCATGTGCCGCGGGTGATTTACGCGCCGAGCCACCGCAACCCGTTCGTGTTGCTAATGAACGAAATCTACCGTGTACTGAAGGTGGGCGGCGTGTTCCTGTCGGTCACGCCGGCGTACCCGCACACGGCGGCATTCCAGGACCCGACGCACGTGAACATCATCACCGAGGAAACCTTCACCTGCTACTTCGATGACACCAACCGCTGGGCCAAGATCTACGGCTTTAACGGCCATTTCAAGATCTTGCGCCAGGAATGGATGGGCGCCAACCTGGTGACGCAAATGCAGAAGGTGCTGCCGACCGCCTGAAGGCATTCAGGTCGTCTTAAAAGGCGTCGATAGCCTTGGCGATGGTCTGTCCCAGCAACCCGTAGCCCGAGTTGGCCAAAATGTCGCGTTGCACGTGTTCGATCAAAGCGGCGCGTTCGTGGGCATGGGCCGGGTTCGAGAAATAGCTGGTCCGGTCAGCCAATTCGGCCAGCGTGCGAAATGAGATTTCCGCATGGGCTGAGGTCAGCGCTGCCAGGCCCTCCCGGGCATCGGTCAGGCACAGCCCACCGGCCATGAACACATCGTGCACCCGGTTCACCACCGCATGGTCGAACTGCAACGACGAGATGTTGATGTTCACCCGGCGGCGATGGAAGACCCGCTGCAACGCCGCAGGGTCGTAGACCGCCGGGTGGTAAGAAACACCGTGCCGGACAACCTGTAGGCTGCGGTTTACCTTGTGCAGGTAGGCGGGGTCGCCGCCAAAAATTTCCAGCGGCGCGATGCCACATTCCTCGAACACCCAGCCGCGAAAAGGCAGCGTCTGACCGGTGATCTCATTGCGCAGCCACTGCGCCTGCGCCACCCGCAGCAGAGTCTGGTCCGAAGCGTGGCCAATGCCGTCGATGGCCTGATCGGCATAGGCTTTGACTAACGGCTCCAGCGGGCTGGCGAAGTCGGCCCGCCGGGCTGCTATCACATCGTCGACCAGCTTCAGGAAACGCGGCGACGAACCGTCCGGCGGATACAGGCCGCTGGGCACGACATGGCCGACGAAGCTGGTTCCAAAATCGAAGCCATAGAGTTCGGGCGGAACGGGATAGGTGTCGCTGGCGTGCGAGACCAGTTGGACATTGGCAATGCCCACAGCGTGCAGGTCAGCCACGTTGTCTGCCTCGATGCAAAGGTGGGCTGACCGCTCTGCCACCCGCAGCCAGGCGTGCAATTTGGCCACGCCGTCCAGGAGGCTCATCCCACCGAGGATGGCGTCCTGGTGAAGAAAAATCAGCTGGCCAGGAAAGTGCTCGAAGAAAAAGGTGCCGCTGCCTGGTTGCCTGGACTGGATCACCTGGCTGGAAGCATTTGACACGTACACCGCGCCGTTCTGACCCTTCAGAAAATCGGCGAAGCTGTCGCTGTTGAAGCCGTCCGGTTTGATGATCATTACGTTGAAACCCAGGCGCTGCAGTTCGGCACCCAGAGCGTGAGCGATGCGCCGGTAGATCGGCGTGTGCGACTCTTCGATGTAGACGGTCCGGGCCATCGTGGTCTCAGGCCAAGGCCGACAAATGTGGCAATGCGGCGGCGCCCTGTGGCCCGAGCAAAGACAGCCAGAAGGCCGGGTCGTACTTCCACCAGGCGTGCCCGCCCATCGGGGGCGACTGCGGGTTGAGGCCGAGGTAGCGCTCGGCCTGTAGCTCCAGCGCAAAGGTGGCGGCGGTCAGCTCGTTGGGCAACACGAAGTCGAGAGACAACGAACCCATCACACCAAAGAACAGGTCTTCGCTCGAGCCGGCCTGCTCGAACACCGTCACCGCTTCGGGAAACTCATGCAGTAGCGCAACGCTTTTGCGGATGCGCCGCAGGCTCAGCCCGCCGTTGCCGACATGGGCTTGCACCTTGCGCCCACGCGGCCCATCGAACTTGCCCAGGTTGACGAACAGTTCGAACGCGTCGGGCCATGGCGCGCCAACGTAGTCATAAGGCCGCCCGCACCACAGGTCGAGATCGTCGCGCAGCAAGATAGCGTCGGTCTGCAGGATCAGCATGAATTCGAACTCGGCGAAACCCTGGTAGAAAGCCGGTGACAACAGCAATCGGCTGTAGCCCTGAACCGTGGCGAAGCTGGCATCGTCATAACGGCGTAGCGTGATGTCGGGGAACTCGGCAGCATAACGGGTGAAGTCGAGCGATGCGGGGCCGACGAAGAATACCTGCCGGCCCGGTGCCAGCTGCGCCAGCGAATGCCGCAGCGAGAAGCTTTCGAGCGCGCTGAGTCTGGCCTTGTAGGTAGGCACTACTATGGCGACGGATGCGGCGGTAGAAATAGTCATGGCACTGAAACGGCGGTTTTGCTGGGCATGGCATATGTTGCCTGATTCGGCTTGACAACGGTTCGCTAAAAGCCGGGCCCAGTCGCCTCGTTTCCGCCGTTCGGACCGTGGTTGAAGCCGAACCGAAGGCCGAAAGTAGTTGTGGCGGCCAGGGCCCCTTCTGGAGTCCGGGCCGTCACAGCCGACGTCCTCTTGTACTCTAGCCTTTGCCGTTGCCTGCCGCCAGGATACCTTGGTGGATTGGGTCCTGGCCCGGCAGGCTCAGGGATTTGCCCAGCGTTGCCGCCGACATCGTGGCATGGCTTACCGTCGACTGTCCGTTCGCGTCGAACTGCTTCATGGCGTCGACCATGCCGCCGATGGCCAGGGCCGCCGGGCCTTGCATAGCGCCGGCGATGCGGCTCGTGTCCAGCCCGCCGGTGCCCGTCGGGGTTTCGCCCGAGCCCGCCGCTCCGCCAAAGCTGCTGATGGCCTGCGCCAGGCTGCTGACCCGGCTGCGCAGATTGTCGGCGGGCGCCGGTGCGTCGACGGTCGGCTTGGCCACATCCACCGGTGCCAGCCAGCCGGTCGCCGCCAGTGCCGGGGTCGGCGCAGTGGTGGCGACGCTGGCGGCGGCCGTGGCCTCGGCCACCGAGACGGTTTGGGACTTGTCGGCCACAAACCAGACGTCGGCCGCCTGGTGCGAAACGCCGTCGGTGGTTTCGTAGGAAGAGGTCAGGCCGACCAGGTTGCCGTTGTCCTTGCTCAGGTCCTTCAAGGTCGACAGGCTCAGACTGGCGATGTTCAGCGAGGCCAGGGTCTTCAACTCGTCGGCCTGGCTCACGCCGTCCGAGTTGCTGTCGACCCAGACCCGCAGGTCGGAGAAGGCCGCGTCGGACGCGTTGACCACACCGTTGCCGTCTAGGTCGAGCTCGCGCAGCGCGGCGTAGCCGTCGGTCGCTTTCGCACCTGAGGCCATCGTGGTCGACGAGCCGAACAGCTCGGAACCGTCGTTGATCTGGCCGTCATGGTTGCGGTCGAGCACCAGCAAACCGTCGCCGCCGCTGACCCAGCCGGTGTTGACCGCATGCCCTTCGGCGAACAGGTCGAACTTCACGCCGTTCTGGATACTTTGCGTGTTGATGCCGTTGCCGTCCAGGTCCAGGATGATTGGCGTGCCGAGCTTGAGGAACGGTGCCTGCGTGGTGGTGAAAGCCTGTGTCTGCGTGGTGGTGAAGGCCTCGAACTGGATCGCGGTCAGGGCCGTAAGCTGCGACGTGGTCAGGGCCACGATGGCGCTGGTGGTCAGGGCGCGCAACTGCGTGCTTTGCAGCACCTGCACGTCGACCGTCTCGAAGGCTGCGACCTGGGTGGTCGTCAGTACGGCGATATCGGTAGTGGTCAGCACCCGCACCTGGCTGGTCGAAAGCGCGGCGATCTGGCTGGTGTTAAAGGCCTGCACCTGCGCCGTGGTCAGCGCGGCGATGCCGGCCGTGGTCAGGGCCTGCACTTGCGCCGTGGTCAATGCGGCCACGTCGGCCGTGGTTAGAGCCACCACCTGGGTGGTCCTGAGCGCGGCCACGTCGGTGGTCTCGATCGCTGCGACCTGGGTGGTGGTCAGCGCTGCGACTTGCACTGTCGTCAGAGCCTGCACCTGGCTGGTGGTAAAGGCGAGCACCTGGCTGGTGGTCAATGCCTGCACCTGCGTAGTGTTCAGCGTAGCCACGCCAGCCGTGGTCAGTGCCTGCACCTGGGCGGTGGAGAGCACCGCCACATCGGCGGTGTTCAGCGCGCCGACCTGGGTGGTCTTGAGCGCGGCGATGTCGGTTGTCTCGATGGCGGCGACCTGGGTCGTCGTTAGTGCGGCGATGGCGGCGGTGCTCAGCACCTCGACCTGGCTGGTTTTCAAAGCTACGATCTGCGCGGTGGTCAGCACCTGCACCTGAGCCGTGGTCAGCGCAGCGACACCACCAGTGGTCAGGGCCTGTACCTGGGCCGTGGTCAGGACTGCTACGTCTGTGGTCTCCAGTGCCTGGACCTGGGTGGTCTTGAGTGCGGCCACGTCGATAGTCTCGATGGCTGCGACCTGAGTGGTCGTTAGCGCGGCTATGGCGGCGGTGCTCAGCGAGGCAATGCCCGCCGTGGTGAAGCCGGCGATCTGCGCGGTGGTCAGCGCCTGCGTCTGGGCTGTGTTGAGCACGGCAACCTGGGTGGTTCGCAGCGCGGCGATATCCACGACTTCGATGGCGGCCACCTGGGTCGTAGTCAGGGCCGCGACCGCGGAGGCGCTCAGCACCTCGATCTGGGTGCTCTTCAGGGCCACGATTTGGGCTGTCGTCAGCGCCTGGGCCTGGGCCGTGTTCAGCGCCGCGATGCCAGCGGTGGTCAGGGCCTGGACTTGGGCGGTGTTCAGCACCGCCACGTCGGCGGTGTTCAGTGCCACTACCTGGGTGGTGCGTAGCGCGGCGATGTCGCTGGTTTCGATGGCGGCGACTTGCGTCGTGGTCAGCGCGGCGACCGCTGCCGTGGTCAGCGCCTGCACCTGGTCGGTCTTCAGCGCCACGATCTGGGCCGTGTTCAGGGCCTGGGCCTGGCTGGTGGTCAGTACAACAACGTTGGCGGTGGTCAACGCGGCGACCTGGGCGGTGGTGAGCACCGCCACGTCGGCGGTGTTCAGCGCGACGATTTGTGAGGTGCGCAGAGCCCCGATGTCGGTAGTCTCGATCGCCGCCACCTGGGTGGTGGTCATGGCGGCGATACCGGCCGTCGTCAGAGCGGCGATGCCGGCCGTGGTCAGGGCGACCACCTGCGCGGTGGTCAGCGACACCACCTGGGCCGTGGTCAGCACGCCGACCTGGCTGGTGGTCAGCGCGGCGATGTCGCTGGTCTCGATGGCCGCGACCTGGGCGGTGGTCAGCGCGGCGATGCCAGCGGTGGTCAGGGCCTGGATCTGGGTGGTCTTCAGCGCAGCGATCTGGCCTGTGGTCAGCGCCTGGGCTTGCGCAGTCGTGAGTGCGGCGATGCTGGCGGTGGTCAACGCGTCAACCTGGGCGGTGGTCAACGCGGCGATATCGGCCGTGTTCAAGGCCACCACTTGTGTCGTCCTCAATGCAGCGATGTCGGTAGCCTCGATGGCGGCTACCTGGGTGGTGGTCAGCGCGGCCACCGAGGCCGTGGTCAGCGCCTGCACCTGGTTGGTCGTGAGGCCGACGATCTGCGCCGTGGTCAGCGCCTGCACCTGCGCGGTGGTCAGAGCGGCGACGCCGGCGGTGGTGATAGCCCCGACCTGCGCGGTGGTCAGCACGGCCAGGTCGGTGGTTTCAAACGCCGCCACCTGGGTGGTGCGCAAAGCGCCGATGTCGACGGTCTCGATGGCTGTGACCTGCACGCTGGTCAGCGCCGCGATGCCGGCCGTTGTCAGCGAAGCGATGCCGTTCGTGGTCAGGGCCACGATCTGGGCAGTGGTCAGCGACGCCACCTGGGACGTGGTCAGCGCGGCGATCTGCGTGGTTCTGAGGGCAGCGATGTCGCTGGTTTCGATGGCGGCGACCTGCGCCGTGTTCAGCGCCGCCACGGCAGAGGTCGACAGCACTTCGACCTGGCTGGTCTTCAGCGCCACGATCTGCGCGGTTGTCAGCGCCTGGGCTTGGGCCGTGGTCAGCGCGGCGATGCCAGCGGTGGTCAGTGCCTGGACCTGGGCGGTGTTCAGTACGGCCACGTCGGCGGTGTTCAGTGCGCCGATCTGCGTAGTCCTGAGGGCCACGATGTCGCTGGTCTCGATGGCGGCGACCTGTGTCGTGGTCAACGCGGCGATAGCGGCGGTGGTCAGTACTTCGATTTGCGCGCTCTTCAGGGCCACGATCTGGGCCGTCGTCAGCGCCTGGGCCTGGGCTGTGTTCAGTGCGGCGATGCCGGCCGTGGTCAGGGCCTGGACCTGCGCGGTGTTCAGTACGGCCACGTCGGCGGTGTTCAGCGCGCCGACCTGGGTGGTCTTCAGCGCTGCGACGTCGTTGGTCTCGATGGCGGCCACCTGCGTGGTCGATAAGGCGGCGATTCCGGCCGTGGTTAGCGACGATATTCCGGCCGTGGTCAGCGCCACCACTTGCGCCGTGGTCAGGGCGGCGACCTGGGCGGTGGTCAATACAGCCACCTGGTTGGTCTCGAGCGCGGCGATGTCGCTGGTCTCGATAGCCGCAACCTGGGCGGTCGTCAAAGCGGCCACGGCGGCCGTGGTCAGGGCTTCTATCTGGCTGGTCTTAAGCGCCACAATCTGTGCGGTGGTCAGCGCCTGTGCCTGGGTGGTGTTTAGAGCACCGACACCGGCGGTGGTCAAGGCGGCGACCTGGGCCGTCGTCAACACCGCGATATCGGCTGTATTCAGGGCACCAACCTGGGTGGTCTTCAATGCAGCGATGTCGGTGGTCTCGATGGCGGCGACCTGGGCGGTGGTCAAGGCGGCAATACCGGCCGTGGTCAACGCGGCGATGCCAGCCGTGGTCAGCGCCACGACCTGGGCCGTGGTCAGCGCCTGAACCTGGGTTGTCGTTAGCGAGCTGATCTGGGCGGTGGTCAGCGCAGCCACGTCGGTGGTCTCGATGGCGGCGACCTGGGCCGTGGACAAGACCGTCATCTCGCTGGTTGTCAGCGCCTGGATCTGGTTGGTCTTCAGCGCCACGATCTGGTCGGTGCCCAGCGCGCGCACCTGTGCCGTCGTCAGCGCTGCAATGCCGGCGGTGGTTAGCGCCTGTACCTGTGTGCTGGTCAGTGCGGCCACATCCGTTGTGTTCAGCGCGGCGACCTGGGTGGTCTTCAGCGCGGCGATGTCGGTGGTCTCGATGGCCACGACCTGGGCCGTTGTCAGCGCGGCGATGGCAGCGGTGGACAAAGCCTGCACCTGGTCGGTCTTCAGCGCCACGATCTGCGCGGTGGTCAGCGCCTGGGCCTGGGCCGTGGTCAGCGTAGCCACGCCGGAGGTGGTCAGTGCCTGTACCTGTGTGCTGGTCAGCACGGCGACGTCGGCGGTGTTCAGTGCGGCGACCTGGGTGGTCTTGAGGGCCGCGATATCGACTGCCTCGATGGCTGCGATTTGGGTGGTGGTAAGCGCGCCGATGGCGGTGGTCGACAGCACTTCGATTTGGTTCGTCTTCAGCGCGACGATCTGGGAGGTGGTCAGCGCCTGAGCCTGTGTGGTCGTCAGCGAGGCCACGCCCGCCGTGGTCAGCGCCTGCAACTGGGCCGTCGTCAGCGCTGCGACATCGGCGGTGTTCAGCGCGGCGACCTGTGTGGTCTTGAGGGCCGCGATGTCGCTGGTCTCAATGGCGGCGACCTGGGTGGTCGTCAACGCGGCAATGCTGGCAGTGGTCAGCGCGGCGATGCCAGCGGTGGTCAGTGCAACGATCTGGGCGGTGGTCAGCGCCTGGGTCTGCGCGGTGTTCAGCACGCCCACCTGGGCCGTCGTCAACACGGCGATGTCGCTGGTCTCGATGGCCGCGACCTGGGTCGTTTTCAGGGCGCCGATGCCGGCCGTGGTCAGAGCCTGGAACTGGTTGGTCTTGAGGGCAACGATCTGCGTCGTGGTTATTGCTTCAACCTGCGCGGTTGTGAGCGCGGCCACGCTGGCCGTCGTCAGCGCGGTCACTTGCGCGGTGTTCAGTACGGCAATGTCGGCGGTGTTCAGCGCGCGGACCTGGGTGGTCTCCAGCGCGGCGATGTCGCTGGTCTCGATGGCGGCGACTTGCGTCGTGGTCAACGCGGCGATAGCGGCGGTGGTCAGCACCTCGATCTGGGTGCTCTTCAGGGCCACGATCTGGGCTGTCGTCAGCGCCTGGGCCTGGGCCGTGTTCAGCGCGGCGATGCCGGCCGTGGTCAGGGCCTGGACCTGCGCGGTGTTCAGTACGGCCACGTCGGCGGTGTTCAGCGCGCCGACCTGGGTGGTCTTCAGCGCTGCGACGTCGTTGGTCTCGATGGCGGCCACCTGGGTGGTGGTCATGGCGGCGATTCCGGCCGTCGTCAGAGCGGCGATGCCGGCCGTGGTCAGGGCGACCACCTGCGCGGTGGTCAGCGACACCACCTGGGCCGTGGTCAGCACGCCGACCTGGCTGGTGGTCAGCGCGGCGATGTCGCTGGTCTCGATGGCCGCGACCTGGGCGGTGGTCAGCGCGGCGATGCCAGCGGTGGTCAGGGCCTGGATCTGGGTGGTCTTCAGCGCAGCGATCTGGCCTGTGGTCAGCGCCTGGGCTTGCGCAGTCGTGAGTGCGGCGATGCTGGCGGTGGTCAACGCGTCAACCTGGGCGGTGGTCAACGCGGCGATATCGGCCGTGTTCAAGGCCACCACTTGTGTCGTCCTCAATGCAGCGATGTCGGTAGCCTCGATGGCGGCTACCTGGGTGGTGGTCAGCGCGGCCACCGAGGCCGTGGTCAGCGCCTGCACCTGGTTGGTCGTGAGGCCGACGATCTGCGCCGTGGTCAGCGCCTGCACCTGCGCGGTGGTCAGAGCGGCGACGCCGGCGGTGGTGATAGCCCCGACCTGCGCGGTGGTCAGCACGGCCAGGTCGGTGGTTTCAAACGCCGCCACCTGGGTGGTGCGCAAAGCGCCGATGTCGACGGTCTCGATGGCTGTGACCTGCACGCTGGTCAGCGCCGCGATGCCGGCGGTCGTCAACGCGGCGATGCCAGCGGTGGTCAGCCCGGCGACCTGGGCCGTGGTCAGGGCCTGGACCTGAGCGGTGTTCAGGGCGCCGACTTGGCTGGTCTTCAGGGCGGCGACATCGAGGGTCTCGATGGCCAGGACCTGGGTGGTGGTGAGCGCGCTAACGGCGGCGGTTGACAGCACCTCGACCTGGCTGGTCTTCAGCGCCACGATCTGGGCAGTGGTCAACGCTTGGGCCTGGGCGGTGGTCAAGGCGGCTACACCAGCGGTGGTGACGGCCTGCACCTGGGCGGTTGTCAGGGCGGCTACGCCGGCGGTGGTCAGGGCCGCGACCTGGGTGGTCTTCAACGCGGCGATGTCGCTGGTTTCGATGGCGGCGACCTGCGTCGTCGTCAAGGCGGCGATCGCATTGGTGGTAAGCGCAACGACCTGGTCGGTCTTTAGAGCAACGATCTGCGCCGTTGTCAGGGCCTGGGTCTGGGCGGTGTTCAGAGTAGCTACGCTACCGGTCGTCAGCGCCTGCACCTGGGCGGTGGTAAGCACAGCGACATCGGCGGTGTTCAGTACGGCGACCTGGGTTGTCTTCAGCGCGGCGATGTCGGTAGTCTCGATGGCGGCGACCTGGGCGGTGCTCAGCGCGGCGATGCCGGCCGTGGTGACCGCGGCGATACCGGCCGTGGTCAGCGCCACCACTTGCGCGGTGGTCAGCGACTGCACCTGGGAGGTGGTCAGCGCACCAACCTGGGTGGTCGTGAGTGCCGCGACATCGCGGGTCTCAATGGCCGCCACTTGGGCGGTGGTCAGCGCAGCCACGCCGGCGGTGGTGATGGCCTGGATTTGGCTGGTCAGCAATGCGCCGATCTGCGTAGTCGTCAGCGCCTGGGCCTGCGCGGTGGTCAGTGCTGCTACGCTGGCGGTGGTCAGCGCTCCGACCTGGGTGGTCGTCAACACGGCCACGTTGCTGGTGTTCAGCGCGGTGACCTGGCTGGTCCTGAGCGCGGCGATGTCGGTGGTTTCGATCGCGGCCACCTGGGCCGTGGTCAGGGCAGAGATGGCCGATGTCGTCAGCGACTGAACCTGACCGGTGGTGAGCGCGACAACCTGGGCGGTGGTCAGCGCTTGGGCCTGTGCCGTGCTCAGCGTGGCTACGCTGGCGGTGGTGAGTGCGGCCACCTGGGCCGTGCTCAGCACCGCCACGTCGGCCGTGTTCAGCACCGCCACCTGGGTGGTCTTGAGCGCGGATATGTCGACCGCTTCAATGGCAGCCACCTGGGTGGTGGTCAGCGCCGCGATGCTGGTGGTGGTCAATGAGGAAATACCGGACGTCGTCAAACCGACGATCTGCGCGGTGGTCAGCGCTTGGGCCTGTGCGGTGTTCAGCACGGCGACCTGGCTGGTGGTCAGCGCGGCCACGTCGGTGGTCTCGATGGCGGCCACCTGGGTGGTGGTCAGCGCGGCCACGCTGGCCGTGGTCAGCGCCTGGATCTGGCTGGTGCGCAAGGCCACGATCTGGCTGGTGTTCAACGCCTGCGCCTGGGCCGTGGTGAGCGCGGCGACTTCAGCCGTGGTCAGGGCGGAGACTTGCGACGTGGTCAGGGCGCCGATCTGCGCCGTGGTCAGTACCGCGGTCTGCGATGTCTTGAGCGCGGCGATGTCGTCGGTCGCGAAAGCGGCGACCTGCGTCGTCGTTAATGCGGCGATACCAGCGGTGGTAAATGCTGAGACTTGGTTCGTCTTGAACGCTGGAATCTGTGTGGTGGTTAAAGCCTGGATCTGCGCGGTGGTGAGGGACGCGATGTCATCGGTCGTGAATGCCTGGATCTGTGTGGTCGTCAGCGCCGCGATGACGTCTGTTGAAAAGCCGCTTACGTTACTCATGACGATCCCCTAAAGCTGACTCAATTGTAACAATTGTAAATAAATGGAACTGTATCAGACAATTTGACGTTTTCGGGCGGGCGCCGTTGGTGGGGGCTCCGGCCAGCAGCGCCGAAATTTTGTGTGTCATTGGTTGAACCTTTGTCTTGGCGCCTCCAGATCGGATCCCGCCCTACCTACTTTGACGGCAGAAAAATTGATAACTTGAATGCAAATTTCAAAAAATCTAACAAAAAAAATCAATTTGCAGTTTAATTTTTTCAATTTAGTGACAGGTCAAGCTTTAAATGCTCGAAAAACAATGGAATTGCAGCTTTTTCGATTTATTTTCAGAAATATGCTTTGTAGGCAATTACAAACTCGTTGTAAGTGATAGCCCGAAGGCAATAAAAAACCATTTTGTGTACAAATATTTAGCAGTAGAGATCGCTTCAGTTACAAAAGGTTTGAGCTGGTGCGGACCTGCTTCCATGCGGTCGCCCGGCGCGTTGCTTCTAGCAGCTGCGGTGGCGTGAGGCGCGCGGTTGATCGCTCACAGTTGGCGAGCGCAGCGTTGTCACCAGCCTGACTTGCCAGCACGAACCAGGTATGTGCCTCAATGGCATCGGCTGCCACACCTTCACCGGTGGCGTACATCAGCCCAAGCCTGGCCTGCGCCGCCGGAATACCCTGCGCAGCCGCCTTCAGAAGCCAGCCGAACGCCGTCTCAAGGCTGCGCTTTGTGCCCTGGCCAGTGGCATGGGCCACCGCCAGGTTGTACTGGGCCTCGGGGTCGCCATGCTCCGCAGCCTGCAACCAGCAGGCCAGCGCCCGTTCCGGGTTTTGGGAGCGGGCATACAACACGCCCAGTGTTGCCTGGGCTGGGACGAAGTCGAGATCGGCCGCCTTTTGGCACCACACGAAGGCCTGCCGCAGATCCTGCTTCAGTCCCTCGCCGCCGCTGGCATACATAGAACCCAGATTCCACAAGGCCTTGGCATCACCTTGTTGGGCGGCTTTCGAAAACCACACCAGTGCCTGCTGAAAGTCTTTGGGCAATCCGACACCGCTCAGGTACGCCGCACCCAGCGCCGACTGTGCCGGAGCATAGGCCTGGTCAGCCGCGCGGCGGTGCCAGTCGAATGCCGCAACGAGGTCGCGCCCGACACCCTTGCCCAAGGCGTACTGTTGGCCGAGCATGTACTGGCCTTCGGCCATGCCTAAGCCGGCGGCGCGCCGGAAGCATTCGACCGACATTACCTCCAGCCCGTTACTGAACAGATGGCCCAACGTAAGCAGCGCCCGGGCATCATTTTGCGCGGCTGCCCGCATGTACCAGGACATGCCTAGGAAATAGTCTGAGTGCTCCGCGCCTCCCGGCTGGGCTGACGAATACAGCCGGCCCAATGCGAACTGCGCGGCGCTGTCACCGTGCTCGGCGGCTTTACGGTACCAGTGCAAAGCTTCGTCTCGCTGACCAGCCTGTTCCAGCAGTTTGGCCAGCGCAGCCTGGGAGGGCGCATGATCCTGGCCCGCGGCGAGCGCATACCATTCTCGCGCCCGTTCCGGATCGCATCGCACGCCCAAGCCGAGTTCGTGGATCAATCCCAGGTGGTAGCGCCCGTCGGCCTCAAAGGGGTCGGCCACATTCAGCCAGCGCTCCTGGCCGTGATTGATGCCAGGGGCACCTGCGGGCTTACGGCCACGGCCTCGACTCTTCAAGCGGTTATCGTTGGCTTCCAGCATGGTAAGCGCCACATGGGCTGCCGGAAAATTCTGTTCCGCGGCACGTCCGTACCAGAATGCCGCCTTGTCCAGATCCCGCCCGATACCTCGGCCTTCCGCGTACAGTCCGCCCAGCGCATACTCGGCACCGGCCAGACCCTGGTCCGCCGCCTGGCGGTACCAGTGCTGCGCCTGCGAATATTGTTGCAGAACGCCGACGCCCGCAGCAAATGCTTCGCCTAACGCTAGTTGTGCCTGCGCCACGCCAAACTCGGCGGCCTTGGCAAAACATTGCGTAGACAGCACGTCGTGATGCGCGGCATGCAACCTGCCGAGCCGCCAGATAGCTTTCGAATGACCCTGGTCCGCTGCCTTCTGGAACCAGTGGAATGCCTGGAAATCGTCTTTCTCAACTGCGGAGCCGGCGGCGTAGCGTGTTCCCATTAAGTATTGGGCGGTGGCTAGCCCACGCTCGGCCGCCTTCCTGATCCACTGCAGCGCCTGCTCGATGTCCTGCTCCACGCCCACGCCGTTGGCGTACATCAGACCAAGCTCGTACTGTGACTCGATGATGCCGATGCGAGCCTCTTTGAGGGTCTCTTTGAAGCTACGCCTATCGCGTGCGCTACTCGATGTGGTCATTGCGGCGTTCTTAGCGTTGGGTTCTTCAGGATGTATTCAAGCGTGGAGGCGAGTAGATTTCGTAGGGAGCGGGCCGAGATCCCATCGAGAAACGGGGCTGTACCCCAGTACGGTGACGACCGCAGATACGAGATTGGTCCGCACAGTAGAAATACTATTGCCCTCAGGGTTCGCGAATGGCTTCGTTCATGCCCTTCGTTAGCGGCCAGGCCAAATAGGAGATGACCGAGCGCTCGCCGACCACGATCTCGGCGGCCATCGTCATGCCGGGCAAGAGTCGCGCGCTTTCCTTCATATTCTTCAGCGGTGTCGGCTCTAGCCTGATGCGGCTCACATAAAAAGCGTCGGCGCCCGATTTCACGGCCGCATCCCGGCGGAACGCATCCTCGCTGATGGTGCGTACGTGCGCCGACAGCGTGCCGTGGCGCTGGAACGGATAGGCGTCGAGCTTCACATGCACCGGGTCCCCGACCTTGATGTAACCCACATCGGCGGACTCGATCTGTACCTCGGCCTCGAGCACCACGTTGAGCGGCACCAGAGTAAAAAAAGTCTCAGCCTCCCGGACGATGGAGCCCGGCGATAGCTTGGCGATCTCCAACACCACTGCGTCCACCGGCGCTGACAAGGTGACCAGTTTCTGCCGGCGATCGGCCTTTTGCAGTTGTTCCTTCAGCGAGTCGCGCTCGCGCGAAACCTGCAGCATATCCTCCATGGTCTTCTGCCGCCAGCCCTTCTCGAAGGCCATTTTTTCGGCCTCGAAAGATGCTAGTTCGCGCCGTAGCTCCTGTTCGTGGTTCACTACCTGCTCCAAGTCCCGCTGGACTTCCTTGGTGCGCTGCTGCGCCTCCAGCAACTGCAGCGGTGCGCCGAACTTCTGGGCCACCATCTTTTCCTGCATGGCCTCTATTTCCTTCAATGAGCGCAGTCGCGAATCCACGAACTGTTGGTCGCGCCGGTTGGTCGACAGCGCAGCCCGCAGCTTGGCGACGTTTTCGGTCAGTTTCAATTGCTGCGCGCGGTAGTTGGCCTTGCGCTCGTTGAGCAGGCTAGCCTGCAGGAGGCCATCCACATCGGTGGCGACTTTTTGCTGGCTGTTGTCACCGGCCAGTTCTAGTGCCAGGCCGTCGATCTGGGTCTCCAGGCTGGCTAGACGCTGGCGCAACTGCGACTCGTCGGCTTGGACGAAGGTTGCGTCCAGCGAGGCCAGACGCTCGCCCCGCTTTACGATCTGGCCGATGCGCACGTCCACGCTCTGCACCACCGCTGTCTCCAGCGGCTGAACTACCACGTTGGGCAAAGGATTCACTAATCGACCCTGGGCGATGACCACTTGGTCAACCTTTGACACGCTGGCCCAAACAACGAAGGCGATGAATCCAAGAACCAGCACGTGCAGTGTGACCTGGGCGAACTTCGGCACCGGGCTGCGCTCGATCTCATCGGCATCTGGCAGGTATTCGACGATGGTGCGGCCGGGCGGGGAGACTCCCTTTCCCCAAGGCAGCCATCGTTTAGAACCCTTGGTCGGCTTCATAGGTGGCTTGTTTGCTGATTCCATAATTGTTGGTAGGTTTCGCAACGCGTGAGCAGTTCGGAATGGGTTCCGCTGTCGACCAGCCGACCCTGCTGCATTACCAGGATGGCATTGGCGTTAACCAGGGTCGAAAGGCGATGCGAGATCATCACCACCGTGCGGCCAACGGCGATCCGCGACAGGTTGCGAATGAAGATGGCCTCGCTCTCGGGGTCGAGCGCGCTGGCGGCCTCGTCCAGCACCAGGATGCGCGGCTTGGTCAGCAGCGAACGCGAGATCGACAGGCGCTGCTTCTGCCCGCCTGAAAGGTTGGATGCATTTTCCTCCAACATGGTGTTGTAGCCCTGCGGGAGGCGTTCGATGAATTCGGCCGCGCCGGCAGCCTCGGCCGCCGCGACGATCTCCTCGAAATTGGCCTCGGGTCGGGCTGCCGAAATGTTCTCTCGAACCGTTCCTCGAAATAAGAAGTTCTCTTGCAGCACCACGCCGATCTGCCGGCGTAGGTGGGCCAGCTCGATCTCGCGTGCATCGGTGCGGTCAAAGCGAACGATGCCCTCCTGGACGCCGTACAAACCCTGGATCAGCTTGGTCAGCGTGGTTTTGCCCGAGCCGCTACGGCCGACGATGCCTACCACGGTGCCCGCCTTGATGGTGAAGCTGGCGCGGTCCAACGCGGCATTGCTGGAGCCCGGATATCGGAAGGTTACCTCATCGAACGATATCTCGCCGGCAAGCTCAGGCCGCAGACCACCCGCGCCGACGCGGCCTTCGGAGGGCCGGTTCATTACCTCGCCGAGCATACGCACTGAAAGGGCCGTTTCCTGGTACTCGTTTACCAAGCCGACGATGGCAATCAGCGGCGCCACCACCCGCCCCGAAAGCATCTGGAATCCGATCAGCGCACCCACGGTCAAGGTCTGGTCAAACACGTCCTGCGCACCGACGACGATGATGACCACCGGCAGCAGCTTGCCAAGAAGGTCCGTGATGGCACCGCCTGTGATCGCGATCTTGCCTACCCTGAAGTGCATGTTGATGGACTGGGCTGAGCGCTGGTCCCACAGGCGGCGCTGCGCTGGCTCGATGGCCAGGGCCTTAACCGTGCGCATGCCGTGGATGGTCTCGACCATCATCGACTGGCGCTCGCCTTCGGCGTTGTACAGGTCACGCAGTCGGCGGTTGAAACTCGGCACCATGGCCGCCACCACACCACAGATCAGACAGGTGAACGCCAGAGTGATCAGTGCCAGCTTGGCCGAGTAAGCGAACAGGATCGGCAGAAACAGGAACAGCGAGGTCGCATCGAGCACAGAGAAAAACATGCGCCCTGTCAGGAAGGCGCGGATCTTCTCAACCTGCTGCATGTGGCGGGTGATGACACCGGCGGTAGTGGTCTCGAAATAGTCAATGGGCAATGACAGCAGGTGTGCAAATGTTCGTCGGGTCAACCGCATGTCAATCTTGTTACTGGCCGACAGCGTGAGTATCTGCCGCAGGAAGCCGAACAGTGCGTCGAGCACCAGCGCCATCACGATGCCGACACCCAGTACCCATAAAGTGGAAATGCTCTGGTGCACCAGCACCTTGTCGATCACCAACTGGAAAAAAATCGGTGAGGCCAGCGCCAGCACGTGCATAGCCAGCGCGGCGATGGCAATATCGCGAAGTGCCGCCTTCTGCTTCATTATTTCGGGGATGAACCAGCGAAAGCCAAATTTCCGGTCTGGTTCGGGCAGGTTGTTCTGTCGTTTCAGTAAGTAGACATCGCCCTTCCACATCAGACAGAACTTTTCTTGTTCGATTTGCAGCACGTCGGTGGGCCGGTCGGCAAGCGGATTCAGGATGGCCACCTGGCTGATGCCGTTCATGTGTGCGCTGACCACGATGACCGAGGTGTTGTCGGCCAGCCGCGCGATCAGCGGAAAAACCCCACCTTGGGCCTGCAGGTTGACCCATGAAAGTTTGTCGGCCTTGGCCTTAAGGCCAATGTCAGACGCGATGCGCAGCACCGTCGCTGGCGGCGGCTCAACAGCTGCCAACGCATAGTCCTCTATCAGTCGCTCAGGATTGATCGGCAGGCCATGATGCTGGGCTATCGCGGCTAAACATTGAATGGTGGAATGCGGGAATCGATCTGTCATGGTCAATTCCAAATGGAATAGCCTGCATTTCATCATGTGAGCGACGGCCTGATCGGTTGATGAAGACCGGATTACCGAGTCACTTCTCGGGCGATTTTCGCCAAGGGCCCTAAGGTGCAGCGCTTCGAGCGCGGTTTGCAAGGAATGCTTTGCAGATCCATCGAGATACGTAATATTGTCTAAGCGTGCGACCGCACCTTGCACCAGATGGGCGCTGCGGAGATGTACAGGGCGGACCCGAGTCCAGTCGATGGTGGAGCAGACCGGGTCGTCGAGACCGAAAGGTGGACCACCACGGTATCTCGAACAATGCAGGCCCGTACCCGTGACTGGGAAACCGAACGGCGTGCGAACGGGGCGGCTGGGTATTTCCGCACGCTATCGCTACCCGCATTCAAGGCATCGGCCGAACGCGACCAGGAAATCCTTGGCATCGCGCCTTTGCCAGGCACTGCCGTCACCGATTTCAACCGGCGACTCGCTGTTCTGCTGGCTGCCGACCCGCCAGACTTGGAGAGCGATGACCGCAAGTGGGTCTGCCTGGACGTTGCTCTCACCTTGTTCGCCGAGTTGGTCAAAGGTGCCGACACTCTTGGCGTGGTGCCGCTAGACAGATCGATTACATACGAAAGGTCAAGGGAGGGCGGTTTCGTTCAGGTCGGCCTTCGGGCCGCTGCGACAGAGCGGTGGAGTGCAGACGGGACCTTTGCGCTGTATTTGGGTAAGTTGCCTCCACGCTGCCACAAACAAAAAAGCCTGCTACGAATTAAGTAGCAGGCTTCTGTGTGCCCATAAGGCTTAAAAGTGGTGGGTCCTGACAGATTCGAACTGTCGACCTACGGATTAAGAGTCCGCTGCTCTACCAACTGAGCTAAGAACCCACTTTTAAACTGGTGCCGGTTCAGTAGATAAATCCACTGTGGCAAGCCCGCTATTATGCACTAAATCACGGCGTTTTAAGAGGCTCGATCTGGCTTTGGCGAATAAGTGGATAGAAATTTGGTTGCTACTCTCATTTTTATAGCTTGTTATGCTTTTGGAATAAGCGCTGGAGGCCATTTTCATTAAAATTTCTCTCAACCAAGGAAAGTCTGGCGCTTTGGGCCTGGGCGGTGCTTGCGCCACAATGCGTTGACAGTGTGGGCCCAGCGTGGGCGCACGGGGTCGTGGACCACAGAGGGGCGCTATGGGTGAGATTTGGGGAGTGCACAGTCGCGCGGATGCGCCGGGATGGGTGCCGCGGATCAGTACGGTCGGGCATGCGGCGCTGGACCATTGTTTTGACATTGCGGCGTTTCCGCACCAGCCGACTAAAACCCCGGCCCAGCAGTACCGCATGGTGTCGGGTGGCATGGCGGCCAATGCCGCCATTGCGGCGACCCGGTTGGGCGCGCGCGTGGGGCTGTTCGGGGCGGTGGGCGATGACGAGGCCGGGCAGTTTCTGGCGCGGCGGGTGCAGGGCCTGGGCGTGGACTGTGCCGGCTTGCAGCGGGTGCCGGGGGCGACCTCGTCGATCTCGGCGGTGGTGATCGATGCGCACGGCGAGCGGCAGATCTTCAACTGCCGGGGCGATGCGCTGCGCAAGGCGCTGCCCATGGACGTGTCGGGCCTGCAGGGGTCGGACGTGGTGATGGTCGACCCGCGCTGGATGGCCGGTGCCCTGGCGGCCCTGCACTGGACGCGCGCCGCGGGAGTGCTGAGCGTGCTCGACGGCGACCTGTCGCCCCAGGAAGATTTGCAAACCCTCAGCGCGCTGGCCGACTGGTCGGTATTTTCCGAGTCGGGCCTGGCGGCGTTCGCTCCGGGCGTGCCGATTGTGTCGGCACTGCAAGCCGGGCTGGATGCCGGAACCCAGGTGGCGGTGGTCACCCTGGGCCCGCGCGGCGTGCGCTGGATGCGGCGCGGTGGCCCACTGCACAGCATTGATGCCTTTGCGGTGAAGGCGGTGGACACCAATGGTGCGGGCGATGTCTTCCACGCGGCACTGGCCGTGGCCTTGGCGCAAGGGCAGGGCGACCGCGACGCGATCCGCTTTGCCGCCGCTGCCGCGGCACTGAAATGCCTGCGCACCGGCGGCGTGGGCAACGGGCCTGACCGCCAGGAGCTGGACCAGTTTCTGGCCGCAAACAGTTGAGCCAGTTCAAAATCCCCGAGTCGGTGCTGGTGGTGATTCACACCGCCGCGCTGGACGTGCTGCTGATCCGCCGCGCCGATGCCGAAGACTTTTGGCAGTCCGTCACCGGCAGCAAGGACACGCCCGACGAGGATTTGCGCGACACCGCCGTGCGCGAGGTGGCCGAAGAAACCGGCATCCAGTCCCTGCCCGGCCAGTTGCGCGACTGGCACCTGGACAATATCTACACCATCTACCCCCAGTGGCTGCACCGCTACGCACCCGGCGTGCGGCACAACCGTGAGCACTTGTTCAGCCTGCAGGTGCCCGACGGCACGCCGGTGGTGCTAAGCCCACGCGAGCATACGGCCTACCAATGGTTGCCGTACCATGCGGCTGCACGTGCCTGTTTTTCACCCTCTAACGCCGAGGCCATTCTGATGCTTCCTCGCTTTTGCCCATGACAATCCTTCGGGTGGCCACCTACAACATCCACAAAGGCGTGCAGGGCCTGGGGCCGACCCGGCGGCTGGAGATCCACAACCTGGGCCACGCCGTGGAGCAGCTGGATGCCGACATCATTTGTCTGCAAGAGGTGCGCAAGCTCAACCGCAGCGAACAAAAATACTTTACCCACTGGCCCGATCTGCCGCAGGCCGACTACCTGGCGCCCGAGGGCTTTGAAGCGGTGTACCAGACCAATGCCGTCACCCGCCACGGCGAGCATGGCAACGCCTTGCTGTCGCGCTGGCCGGTGGTGTGGCACAAGCACGAGGACATGTCGGACCACCGCTTCGAGCAGCGTGGCCTGCTGCACGTGCATGTGGAGGCGCACGGCGTGCCCATCCATGTGATCGTGGTGCACCTGGGGCTGATTCCGGCCAGCCGGGCACGCCAGGTGCAGCAGCTTGCCGCCTACATCGCCCGCGACGTGCCGCCCGATGCGCCCTTGATCGTGGCAGGCGACTTCAACGACTGGGGCAGCCAGATGCGCCATGCGTTGAACCGCATCCACATGTACGCGTTCGACAAGCCCGGCGTGCGCACCTACCCCTCGCGCCTGCCGCTGGCGCAGCTGGACTACGTGTACGCCCGGGGCATGAAACCGGTGGGGCTCGAGGTGCCACGCGGGCGCATCTGGTGGCGCATGTCGGACCACCTGCCGCTGCTGGCAGAGTTCGACATTTGAGCCGCATGCCGCGCCCCCGTCCACGCCTGCGCAGTGGCCATGGCATCGATCTGCTCGAAGGCAGCCGCGCCTTTTTCCCGGCCGTGGTGTCGGCCATGGACGCGGCCCAGCATGCGGTGCGGCTGGAAACCTATATTTTTGACTGCACCGGCGCCGGTGCCGACGTGGCCGAAGCGCTGCTGCGTGCCGCCCGGCGCGGCGTGCAGACCTGCGTGGTGGTGGACGGCCTGGGCACCGGCACGCTGCCCGAGGAATGGCGCAATCGCTTTGCCGCCGCCGGCGTGCAATGGCGGGTGTACTCGCCAGTGAGCCTATGGGCCCTGCTGCTGCCCACGCGCTGGCGGCGGCTGCACCGCAAGCTGTGTGTGGTCGATAGTGGGTGGGATGGCGCGGTGGCCTTCTGCGGGGGCATCAACATCCTGGACGACTTCCACGACCCCAACTTCGGTGCCCTGGACGCGCCGCGCTTTGACTTTGCAGTGCGCATCACCGGCCCCATCGTGGCCCATATCGACACCACCATGCAGGTGCTGTGGCGGCGGCTGCAGGCCGTGCGAGACCTGCGCCAGCACAAGCTGCAAGAGGCGGTGCAAGTGCTGTTGTCGGCCAGACCGCGCAGCGGTCCTGCTCCGGAAACCATCGCTGGTGATGCCCCATCCACCAGCGCCGCACTGGTTTTACGTGACAATTTGCGCAGCCGGACCCGGATCGAGCATGCCTACCTGCGGGCCATCGCCGGGGCCCGGCACGAGATCATCATTGCCAATGCCTACTTCGTGCCCGGCTTTCGCCTGCGCCAGGCCCTGGTGGCCGCAGCCGAGCGTGGCGTGCGGGTGCAGTTGCTGCTGCAGGGCAAGTACGAATACTTCATGCAGTTCTACGCCGCGCGGCCGGTGTACGGCGTGCTGCTGGGCGCGGGCGTGGAGATCCACGAATACGCGCCCAGCTTTCTGCATGCCAAGGTGGCGGTGGTGGACGGCCACTGGGCCACCGTGGGCTCAAGCAACCTCGACCCGCTGAGCCTGCTGCTGGCCCGCGAAGCCAATGTGGTGGTGGAAGATACGGCCTTTACCGCCGCACTGCGCGAACGCCTGCTGCAGGCCATGGCAGAAGGAGGCCAGATGATGGACCCCGCCACCTACGCCAGCCGCCCGCTGCGCCAGCGCGCCCTGGAATACCTGGCCATGCTGGTGATGCGCCTGGCCCTGCTGGTGACGGGCAAGCGGTACTGAGGGCTGCCGGGGTTGCCCCCTGGCAGCGCGATCACAGGGGAATCGAGTGCTACTTTTTTTGTAGCTGCTCGTGCTCTTGCCATCAGCGCAAGAGGCCAATTTCATTGGTAAATGCAGGCCCTGCGTCATACCGATGACATGTTGGGTTTCCAGAATGTGGCCCAGCCCTTCTTTGATCCACTACCTAAAGACCTGCCATGGACCGCCGCACATTTCTGAACGCCACCACCGCCCTCACGGGCGCCACCGTGGTGGCCCCGCTGAGCAGCTTTGCCCAGTCCGCCCCCGCCACCATCACCCGCGACAACATGCGCCCGCAAATGGCGCAGGGCGTGCAAAGTGGTGACCCCCGGGCGGATGCCGCCATGGTCTGGACCCGCAGTGACCGCCCGGCCCGCATGTGGGTCGATTGGTCGACCACCGCCAGCCTGGCCAACCCCACCCGGGTGCGCGGCCCCTACCTGATGGAGGGCAGCGACTTCACCGGCCGCCTGGACCTGGCCGGCCTGCCCGCCGGGCAAGAGATCTTTTACCGCGTGGTGCTGCAAGACCTGCACAACGAGCGCGTGCTGTCCGAGCCGGTGCGCGGCCACCTGCGCCTGCCTGCCGCAGCGGGCAGTAAAGCGGTGCGCGACGTGCGTTTCACCTGGAGCGGCGACACCGCGGGCCAGGGCTTTGGCATCAACGAGGCCTGGGGCGGCATGTCGATCTACGAGCAGATGCGCAAGGTCAACCCCGACTTCTTTTTGCACAGCGGCGACACCATCTACGCCGACGGCCCCATCAGCGCCCAGGTCAAACTGCCCGACGGCACGCTGTGGAACAACATCGTCACCGAAGAGGTCAGCAAGGTGGCTGAGACCCTGAACGACTACCGGGGCCGCCACCGCTACAACCTGCTGGATGCCAACATCCGCCGCATGGCCGCCGACGTGCCGCAAATCTGGCAATGGGACGACCACGAAGTCACCAACAACTGGTCGGACGCCAAAGACCTGCGCGGCGACGCCCGCTATACCCAGAAAAACATCCCCCTGCTCACCGCCTACGGTGCCCAGGCGTTCCACGAATACGCGCCCCTGCGCCGCACCGCCGATGTGGAGAGCCAGCGCGTCTACCGCTACCTGCCCCAGGGCCCGCTGCTGGACATGTTTGTGGTCGACATGCGCAGCTACCGCGGCCCCAACAGCGCCAACCTGCAAACCGCCGAGACCGCCGACAGCGCCTTCATGGGCCGCCCGCAGGTGGACTGGCTGCTGGACGGCCTGAAACAATCCAAAGCCGTGTGGAAAGTGATTGCCGCCGACATGCCCATCAGCCTGCATGTACCCGACGGCAAGGACGCCGAAGGCCGCGACAAATGGGAAGCCATTGCCAACGGTGACGACGGCCAGCCCCTGGGCCGCGAGATCGAAATCGCCCGCCTGCTGCGCGAGATCAAGCGCGCCGGCATCCAGAACGTGGTGTGGCTCACCGCCGACGTGCACTACA
Source organism: Rhodoferax sp. WC2427 (assembly GCF_040822085.1). Classification (NCBI taxonomy): domain Bacteria; kingdom Pseudomonadati; phylum Pseudomonadota; class Betaproteobacteria; order Burkholderiales; family Comamonadaceae; genus Rhodoferax; species Rhodoferax sp. WC2427. The sequence goes on from NZ_CP162006.1 coordinate 1,764,425, forward strand.
CCGCCGCCCACTACTTCGACCCCAACAAGGCCCAGTTCAGCGACTTCGCGCCGTTCTGGGAATTCGTCTCGGGTCCGCTGAACGCAGGCAGCTTCGGCCCCTGCAAGGTGGACGGTACCTTTGGCATGCAGGTGGCCTACCAGAAGGCCCCGCCAGAGCAGAACACCGCCCCCAGCGGCGGCTTCCAGTTCTTTGGCCAGGTGGACATCGACGCCAAAACCCGCGCCATGACGGTCACTTTGAAAGACCTGACCGGGGCCTCGCTGTACGCCAAGGTGCTGGAGCCGCAGCCAGCCTAACGTTGCCGTACCTCGGCAGCCATGACGACTGCCAGTCCGGCCAGCACACCGCCCAGGCCGATCCATGCGCCCGGCGTGGTCTGCTCGTGCAGCACGGCCACCGCCAGGCCAAAGGCCACCAGCGGCTCGCCCAGGGCCAGCGTCACCGCGGTGGCGCTGGACACCCAGCGCAGCGCGAAGCTGAACAGCAAATACGCCATCCCGGTGGCCACCACGCCCAGATAGCCCACCACCAGCACGTCGGTGGCCGTGGCGCTGAACGGCCCGGACACCGCCAGCGCCACCGGCACCGCCACCAGCGCCGCCGCGCCAAACACGCACAGCGTCACCGTGGCGGGGGGGGCGGCGCGCACCAGCCCCTGGTTCAGCACCGCGTAGGCCGCGTAGCTCAAACCGGCAGCCAGGCACAGCAGCGTGCCGTGCAGGCTCACCGCATGGTCGGCCCCGCCGCCCAGCACCATCAGCGTGCCCCCGGCCACCGCCAGCAGCGTGCCCAGCCACCAGGCCGGGCGCGGGATGTGCCGGGTCCACAGCCATTGCAGCACGCCCGCCCAGACCGGCCCGCTGCCCAGCGCCACCGCCGTGCCGATCGCCACGCCATTGGCCCGGACCCCGGCAAAAAACGCCAGGTTGTAGCCCGCCACGCACAGGCCCGCCAGCAGCACCCGGCCCCAAGGCAGCGCCCGCAGATCGCCCGCCCAGCGGCTGCGCGGCACGGACAGAAGCCCGTAGACCGCAAAGAACCCCGAGGCCACCACCAGCCGCAGCGCGCCGATCCAGTAGGCCGATAAATGGGGGGGTGCCAGGCTTTGCGCGGTGCCGGTGGTGCCCCAGAGCACGGCGGCGGCCAGCACCATCAGGCTGCCGAGTAGGGTTTTGTTGTGCATGCCGCCATGGTGGGGCAGGGCGGCTGGGCAAATGTAGAGAAACTCTTGAGGTGGTCAGCGACGCAGCGCACGGGCGCCCACGCCATGGTCGCGCTTGAGGGCATAGGCCAGGGCGCTGGCGCTGCGGTAGCCCACCTGCAGCGCGGCGGTGTCCAGTGGCATGCCGCCCTGCACCAGGGCCATCGCCCGCTGCAGCCGCCGGGTACGCAGATAGCTTTGCGGCGGGCTGCCGGTCAGCTCCAGCAGGCGGGCGTGGAAGCGCTGCGGGCTCAGATGGAACAGCGCGGCCATGCGGGCCGTCGTCCAGGGTGCGTGCAGTTCGGCATCCAGGGCGGCATCCAGGGCGGCCAGCGTGATACCGCGGCGCTGCAAAACCTGCGGCGCCTGCAGCAGGTCGGCCAGCGCCAGGTCCGGGCGCAGTGGCGGCACGGCAAAGCGCTTGACCCGTTCCAGGCCGGGTTGCGCGGGCAGGTCCAGCACCCACATGCGGGTGTGGGCCGCGGCCTCAAAACCGTGCACCATCCCGGCCGGCACGATCACCCCGCAGGCTGTGTCCGCAAAACAGGCCCGCCCACCAATCTCCAGCTCCATGCGGCCCTGCAGGGCAAACATGATCTGCACATGGTCGTGCGCATGGGCCTGGTGCTCGCCGCTGTAGCGGCGCACATCCCAGTGGGGAGCAGGGGCGCTGGGCAAGGTTTGCATCACATTTAGGAGCTGCTTGTGCTGATGGAATGGGCGTTAGAACGTGTTCAAGGTCTTTTTAGGGCCGCGCAGGTGCCTGTTCGGGATGCGCAGTTAGGCGCAAAACCCAAGCCAAGGCTTCTGCCTTGGCTGGTTTTGTAACGACACTGAGCGCCCGAAAAGGCACCTGCCCTTCGGGTTGGGGTGAAATCGGGCGATTTGTTTGCCAGAGCCCTTGCATGGGCGGGGAGCCCATGCTGCGGTCTCCGACAACCAACTCATCCCGATTGCACCCCAACGCGGCCCTAAAAAGACCTTGAACACGTTCTTACTGGCCATTTTGGCTATAACTTTGCCTGCAGCGCCCACAGCACATTTTCTGCCGTGGCCGGAGCCGCCAGCTGCACCACGGCGCCGTCACCACGTGCCGAGGCAATCGCCTCTTTCAGCGCCTCGAACACGCTGATGGCCAGCATGAAGGGCGGCTCGCCCACGGCTTTGCTGCCGCCTACGTTGTCCTCGCGGTTGGGCTGCTCCCACAGGTCGACCTTGAAGTGGGCCGGGATGTCGCCGGTGGCGGGGATTTTGTAGGTGCTGGGGGCGTGGGTGCTCAAGTAGCCCTTGGCGTTCCACACCAGCTGCTCGGTGGTCAGCCAGCCCATGCCCTGGATGAAACCGCCTTCGACCTGGCCGATGTCGATGGCGGGGTTGATGCTGGTGCCTGCGTCATACAGGATGTCGATTTTCAGCACGCGGCTCTCACCCGTGAGGGTGTCGATGGCCACCTCGGTGCAGGCCGCGCCGTAGGCGAAGTAGTAGAACGGGCGGCCGGTCAGCGTGGCCTTGTCGTAATGGATCTTGGGCGTGCGGTAGAAGCCGTCGCTCCACAGCTGGATGCGGTTGGCATAGGCCTGCTGCACCAGGCTGGCAAACGGGCGGCTGGTGGTGGGGGTGATGACCTGGCCGCCCTTGAACTGCACGGCCCCGGCACCGCAATGGTCCAGCCCGGCGGCAAACGCGGCCAGGTTGTCGCGCACGTTGCGGGCGGCGTACTGGGCGGCGCGGCCATTGAGGTCGGTGCCGCTGCTGGCGGCGGTGGCCGAGGCGTTGGGCACCTTGCTGGTGTCGGCCGCGGTGGCCAGCACGCTGGCGAAGGGCACGCCCAGCTCGTCGGCCACGATCTGCGCCACCTTGGTGTTCAGGCCCTGGCCCATCTCGGTGCCGCCGTGGTTCACCTGCACGCTGCCGTCGGTGTAGACATGCACCAGCGCACCGGCCTGGTTGAACAGCGTGGCGGTGAACGAGATGCCGAACTTCACCGGCGTGATGCTGATGCCGCGCTGGATCACCGGGTTGGCCGCATTCCACGCCGCAATCGCCTGCCTGCGCTCTTGGTAGGCCGAAGTCTGCTCTATTTCTGAGAGCATCGGGTGCAGGATGTTGTCTTCCACCTGCATCTGGTAGTGGGTGGTGTTGCGGGTGGGGTTGGGCGTGTCGGCCGCGTCGTACAGGTTGTGGCGGCGCACGGCCAGCGGGTCCAGCCTGAGCTGCCGCGCGATCTCGCCCAAGATGGTTTCGATCACGATCACGCCCTGCGGCCCGCCAAAGCCGCGGAAGGCGGTGTGGCTCTGGGTGTGGGTTTTGACGCGGTAGGAGGCGATGTCTACATCGGCCAAAAAGTAGGCGTTGTCGGCGTGGAACACGGCGCGGTCGGCCACCGGGCCGCTGAGGTCGGCGCTGAAGCCGCAATTGGCCAGCATGGTGAGCTGCAGGCCGCAGACCAGGCCCGCGTCGTCATAGCCCACGGTGTAGTCGTAGGCAAACGGGTGGCGCTTGCCGGTGACCATGAAATCGTCGTCGCGGTCGAAACGCAGCTTGATGGGGCGGTGCAGCTTTTTCGCCGCCACGGCAGCCCACACGGCCAGGTGCCCGGCCTGGGTTTCCTTGCCGCCAAAGCCACCGCCCATGCGGCGGCATTCCACCCGCACGGCGTTGTTGCCAATCGCCAGCGCGTGCGACACCCAGTGCTGCACTTCACCGGGATGCTGGGTGCTGGAGTAGACCAGCCATTGGCCCTGCTCCTGTGGCAGCACGTAGGCGACCTGGCCCTCCAGGTAAAAGTGCTCTTGTCCGCCCACTTCCAGCTGGCCGCTGAGGGTGTGCGGGGCACGGGCCAAGGCCGCAGCCGCATCGCCCCGGCGCACGAAGACGGGCGGCAGCACATAACTTTGCGCGGCATGGGCTGAGCGCACGTCCAGCAGCGCGGGCAGGGCTTCGATGTCCAGCTGGACGGCTCGGGCGGCGGCGCGGGCCTGCATCACGGTGTCGGCCACCACCACGCCGATGACCTGGCCAATGTGCTGCACCCGGTCGCTGGCAAAAATGGGTTCGTCGTGCGAGAAAGCGGCCAGCACGGTGTCGCCGGGGATGTCGCTGCACAGCACCACCGCGTGCACGCCGGGCATCGCCAGCGCGGCGGCGGTGTCCACGTTTTTCAACAGGCCGTGGGCCACGGTAGACAAGATGGGCGCGGCCTGCAGTGTGCCGCGCACCTCGGGCATGTCGTCCACGTACTGGGCTGCGCCCGCCACCTGGGCGCGGGCGCTTTCGTGGGGCGGGCTGGTGCCCATGCTGGCCAGGGAGATGCTGAGTTTGTCGGGGGCGTTCATGCGCAGGCCTCCACGTCGAAAGTGGCAAGGTTGATCTGGGTCTGGCCCTGGCTTTCCAGCCAGAAGCGCTGCAGCAGGTTGCCCATCACCTCAGTGCGGTAGGCGGCGCTGGCCCGCATGTCGGAGATGGGCTGAAATTCGGCGCGCAGGGCCGCGGCGGCGGCATTGGCGGTGGCCAGGGTCCAGGGTTGGCCGACCAGCGCGGCCTGGGTCTGCACGGCGCGCACCGGGGTGGCGGCAACACCGCCGACGCCGATGGAGGCGGCAGTGACAACCCCGTTGTCTACCGTCAGGCTCAGCGCCAGGCAGATGGCCGAAATGTCGTCGTCAAACCGTTTGGAAATCTTGTACACCCGCATGAACTCGGCACCTGCATGCGGCACCTTGATCCAGGCCAGCACTTCGTCTGCCGCCATCACGTTTTGCCGATAGCCGGTGTAGAGGTTCTCCAGCGGCAACTCTCGCTCCCCGCGTTCGCTGGCCAGCACCACGCTGGCCCCCAGCGCAATCAGCAGCGGCATCGAATCGCCAATCGGCGAGCCGTTGGCCACGTTGCCGCCCAGCGTGCCCGAGTTGCGCACCGGCAGCCCGGCGAAGCGGCTGGCGAAGCTGTGCAGTTGCGGGCGGCCAGCGACCAGGGCGGAGTACGCGTCGTGCAAGGTCACGGCGGCACCGATCTGCAAACCGTCGGGTTGCGAAACGATTTGGCGCAGTTCCTCCACCTGGGTCACGTCGATCACGCGCTCGAAGTGTTTGTGCATCTTGGTGACCCACAGGCCCACGTCGGTGCACCCGGCGACGATCTGGGCCTGGGGGTGGGCGGCGCGCGCGGCCAGCAGGTCGGCCAGGGTGCGGGGGGACTTATAAGCCAAATCGGCCTCTACCGCCCTATTGGTGAGCGCAAGCAGCTCTAATTTTTGTAGCACATCGGCCTCGTCGATGCGCACGGCGGGCAGTTGCGCCATGGCCTGGGCGGCATCCAGAATGGGGCGGTAGCCGGTGCAGCGGCACAGGTTGCCCGACAAGGCTTCTTGCGCGTCCGCACGGCTGATAGATTGCCCCTGGCAGGTGCTGTTCTGGTACATGCCAAACAGGCTCATCACAAAGCCGGGCGTGCAAAAGCCGCACTGCGATCCATGGCACTGCACCATGGCTTCTTGCGCGGGGTGCAGGCTGCCGTCGGCCTGGGCGATGTCTTCCACGGTCCACAGCGCCATGCCGTCTATCGAATGGGCCAGGCGGATGCAGCTGTTGATGGCCTTGTAGCGCAGTGCGCCGTGTTCCGGTTCGGCGATCACCACGGTGCAGGCCCCGCAGTCGCCTTCGCCGCAGCCTTCCTTGGTGCCGGTGGCGCCCAGGTCTTCGCGCAGCACCTGCAGCAGGGTGCGGTCGGGCGGCACGTTGTGCAGCGTGATGGTCTGGCCGCGCCGCAGAAAGCGCAGGGGTTGGGTCGTCATGGTGGGGTCGTCCTTTTCACTTGAAGCAGCTTTTTTGGCTCGGCGTGCCCTGCAGCCGAGCCCATGCAAGCCGGGCCATTCGGGGTGAGCGCTGCATGCAATAGTTACACCACCCATTTTGGTGCATTGCAGCACTGTCAAAACGCTGTTGCCGGTTAGGATACGCGGGCTCTTCCGCCTGTGTACGGCCATTGTTCGCAATTTTGTGCGGTTGGCACTGAGCTTGCTGCGGTATCTGCATGGCTGTCGGGGTTTTGCGTTGATTTGCTATTTAAAATATAGCTTCTTGTGCCGATACCGTAAGCGATAGAACCATTATTTTTATAAAAATGAGTCTCACCGAATGGCACCACCCAGACTGCAACTGACAAACATCACCAAGCGCTATCCGGCGGTGGTAGCCAACAGCAACGTGTCGTTGACGGTGCAGCCCGGCGAGGCGCATGCGGTGCTGGGCGAAAACGGCGCGGGCAAGTCCACGCTGATGAAGATCATCTACGGATCGGTCAAGCCCGACGAAGGCACCGTGCTGTTCAACGGGCAGCCGGTGCACATCCGCAACCCGCAGGAGGCGCGGGCGCTGGGCATCAGCATGGTGTTCCAGCATTTCAGCCTGTTCGACACCCTGACGGTGGCCGAAAACGTGTGGCTGGGCCTGGACAAAAGCCTGAGCCTGGCCGAGGTGACGCAGCGCATCACCGCCAAGGCCAGCGCCTACGGCCTGGACATCGACCCCAGCCGCCCGGTGCACACCCTGGCCGTGGGCGAGATGCAGCGGGTGGAGATCATCCGCGCGCTGCTCACCAACCCCAAGCTGCTGATTCTGGACGAGCCCACCTCGGTGCTGACTCCGCAGGCAGTGGAAAAGCTGTTTGTGGTGCTCAAGCAATTGGTGTCCGAAGGCTGCAGCATCCTCTACATCAGCCACAAGCTGCACGAGATCCGCGAACTCTGCACCGCCTGCACGGTGTTGCGCGGCGGCACCGTCACCGGCGTGTGCAACCCGGCGCAGGAAACCAATGCCTCGCTGAGCCGCTTGATGATCGGCGCCGAGCCGCCCGCGCTGGAGCACCGGGTGGTCAAAACCGGGGCTACCGTGCTGCAGGTGCAGGGCCTGAACCTGCCGCGCGAAGACCAGTTTGGTGTGGAGCTGGAGGGCATTGCCCTGCAGGTGCGTGCGGGCGAGGTGGTGGGCATTGCCGGTGTGTCGGGCAACGGCCAGCGCGAGCTGCTGTACGCGCTGTCGGGCGAAGACACCCGCTGCGACGCCAACATGGTGCAGGTGGCGGGCCAGCCGGTGGGCAAGTTGGGGCCGCAGCGGCGGCGCGCCATGGGCCTGCATTTTGTGCCCGAAGAGCGGCTGGGCCGGGGTGCCGTGCCTACGCTGGGCCTGGCGCACAACCTGATGCTCACGCGCTCGGACGCCATCACCTCCAGCGGCTGGATCCGGCTGGGCGTGCTGCAGGCCCAGGCGCAAAGCATCATCGACCGCTTCAAGGTCAAAGCCGGTGGGCCGAACGCGGCGGCCAAGTCGCTGTCGGGCGGCAATTTGCAAAAGTTCATTGTGGGCCGCGAGATCGATGCCAAGCCCACGCTGCTGATCGTCTCGCAGCCCACCTGGGGGGTGGACGTGGGCGCGTCGGCGCAGATCCGCGGCGAGATTCTGGCCCTGCGCGATGCCGGCTGTGCGGTGCTGGTGGTCAGCGAAGAGCTGGACGAGTTGTTTGAAATATGCGATAGGCTGCACGTCATTGCCAAGGGGCGGCTGTCGCCCTCGGTGGCGCGCGCCCAGGCCACCGTGGCACAGATTGGAGAATGGATGAGCGGTTTGTGGACGACTTCAGTGGCATCGTCGGTACCTGGGGAGGCGGCCCATGCTCAAGCTTGAAGCCCGGCCCCAGCCGTCCAAGTTCTGGGGCTATGCCTCGCCCATCCTGGCGCTGCTGGTCACGGTGGTGATCGGCGTGGCCCTGTTTCTGGCGCTGGGCAAAGACCCGGCCAAGGGCCTGCAGGTGTTCTTTTGGGAGCCCATCAAGTCACCCTATGCCTTGGGCGAGCTGATGGTCAAGGCCACGCCGCTGCTGATCATTGCGCTGGGGTTGGCGGTGTGCTTTCGTTCCAACGTGTGGAACATCGGGGCCGAGGGCCAGTACCTGATCGGGGCCATTTTTGCCAGCGGCGTGGCGTTGCTGGCCGACAAGGACACCACCGGCTGGATCGTGCTGCCGATTCTGCTGGCCGGGGTGCTGGGCGGAATGCTGTGGGCGTCCATCACGGCGTTGCTGCGCGACAAGTTCAACGCCAGCGAAATTCTGGTCAGCCTGATGCTGGTCTACGTGGCCGTGCTGGTGCTGAGCTACATGGTGGACGGTCCCTGGAAAGACCCGCTGGGCCACAACTTTCCGCAAACCAAGAACTTCGAGGCCATCACCCGCATCCCCCGCCTGTTCAAGGGCTCGCGGGTCAGCATTGGCTTGCTGATTGCGCTGGTGGGCGTGGCGGGTCTGTGGGTGTTCCTGTTCCGCACCCGGGCGGGCTTTGCCCAGCAGGTGGGCGGGCTGGCACCAGCCGCGGCGCGCTATGCCGGGTTTTCCTCGCGCAAGGCTTTGTGGATTGCGTTGCTGACCTCGGGCGGTGCCGCCGGGCTGGCCGGGGCGCTGGAAGTGGCCGGGCCGCTGGGCCAGCTCACGCCCTACGTGCCTGCGGGTTACGGCTTTGCGGCCATCATCGTGGCCTTTGTGGGTCGGCTGCACCCGGTGGGCATGGTGTTTTCTGCGGTGCTGATGAGCATGTTCTACATCGGCGGCGAGCTGGCGCAGTCGCGCCTGGGCCTGCCGAAATCATTGACCGGGGTGTTCCAGGGGCTGCTGCTGTTTAGCCTGCTGGCCTGTGACACCTTGATCGCGTATCGGCTCACCCCCAGGCTGCGCGCACTGCGTGTCGCTGCGCCAACCCCCTTGCAGGGGGCAACACCAGTGGTCCGGCAAAGCCGGTCCCACGGTGTTTCACCGACAGACACTGTCGTCAAAAAAAGTGATGGGAGCTATTGAATGGAATCGCATTTCTTGCTCTTCGGGGCCATGCTGAATGCTGGCACGGTGCTGGCGCTGGCGGCCCTGGGCCTGCTGATCAACGAGAAGGCCGGTGTGGTGAACCTGGGGGCCGAGGGCATGATGCTGTGCGCCGCCATTGCCGGGTTTGCCACCGTGGTCAACACCGGTAGCGACTGGCTGGGCTTTGCCGCCGGGGCCGGTGCGGGCGCGGCGCTGGCGGCCATTTTTGGCGTGCTGGTGATCTGGCTCAACACCAACCAGTACGCCACCGGCCTGGCGCTGAGCCTGTTTGGCGCGGGCTTTTCGGCCTTTGCCGGGATCCAGTACGTGCAGGCCAAGCTGCCCGAGCGGGTGCAGTTCAAGGTGCCGGTGCTGGGCGATATTCCGCTGGTTGGCCCGGCGCTGTTCCACCAGCATCCGCTGGTCTACATCACCATGCTGCTGGTGGGCGGCTTGGTCTGGTTCTTGTACCGCACGCGGGCCGGGCTGGTGCTGCGCGCCGTGGGCGAGTCGCCCGAGTCGGCCCACGCGCTGGGCTACCCGGTGCGGCGTATCCGCTTCATGGCGGTGCTGACCGGTGGCGCGCTGTGTGGTCTGGCGGGGGCTTTCATTTCGCTGGCTTACACGCCGCTGTGGGTCGAGAACATGGTGGCCGGGCGGGGCTGGATCGCTCTGGCCCTGACCACCTTCGCCACCTGGCGGCCCGCCCGCGTGCTGATGGGGGCCTACCTGTTTGGCGGCGTGACCATGCTGGCGTTTGCCATGCAGGGCGCGGGGGTGGATATCCCCACCCAGTTCTTGAGCATGCTGCCGTATCTGGCGCCCATCGTGGTGCTGGCCATCATCTCGCGCAACCCGGGGTGGATCCGCATCAACATGCCTGCCTCGCTGGGAAAACCGTTCTACCCCGGCTCATAATCATTTTGTTACATAGTTTCACCCTGTCTCCTTTTTTCAACCCGTCGAAAGAGCTTTCATGACTGCAATGAAGAAACGTACCTTGATCCAACTCGCTGCCGCATCCGCGGTGGCTGCGGCCCTGGTGGGCTGTGGCAAGAAGGAAGAGCCCGCGCCTGCGCCCGCTGCGGCCCCTGCGTCGGCCCCGGTGGCCGAGGCACCTCCACCCAAGCCCGAGCCTCTCAAGATCGCGTTTGCCTACCTCGGCCCGGTGGGCGACGGCGGCTGGACCTATGCCCACGACCGCGGCCGCCTGGCGCTGGAAAAAGAGCTGGGCGACAAGATCGTCACCAGCTACGTGGAAAACGTGCCCGAGTCGGCCGACGCCGAACGCGTGTTCCGCGACATGGTGGGCCAGGGCAACAAGCTGGTCTTCGGCACCACCTTTGGCTACATGGAGCCCATGCTCAAGGTGGCCGCCGACTCCAAAGACATCAAGTTTGAAAACGCCACCAGCTACAAAACCGCTGAAAACGTGCGCACTTTTGATAGCCGCACGTATGAGGGCGCGTACATGGCCGGTGTGATTGCGGGCTCGATGACCAAGACCAACGTGCTGGGCATCGTTGGCTCGGTGCCGATCCCTGAAGTGATCCGCAACATCGACAGCTTCACCCTGGGCGCGCAAAGCGTGAACCCGAAGATCAAGACCAAGGTGGTCTGGGTCAACGAATGGTTCAGCCCCCCCAAGGAAACCGAAGCCGCCACCTCGCTGATCAACGGCGGTGCCGACATCCTGTTCCAGAACACCGACTCCTCGGCTGTGCTGAAGACCGCCGAGAGCAAGGGCAAGCGCGCCTTTGGCTGGGATTCCGACATGTCGGCCTACGGTCCTAAAGCCCATCTGGCCTCCAGCATCATCAACTGGGGCCCGTACTACATCAAGGCCACCAAGGACGCGCTTGACGGCAAGTGGGCCACCGGCCAAAGCTGGTACGGCGTGAAGGAAGGCGCCATCGACGTGGTCTCCATCGCCGAAGACGTGCCCGCCGCCACCAAGGCCAAGATCGACGAGATCAAAAAGGGCCTGGCCGACGGCAGCTTCTCCATCTGGAAGGGCCCCATCATGGGCCAGAACGGCAAGGAAGTGGTTGCCAAGGATGTGGTCGCTGACGATGCCTTCCTGCAAGGCATCAACTTCTACGTCAAGGGCGTAGAGGGCAAGGTTCCCGGCGGAAAGTAAGCCGGGCTGGAGGCACACCCTCCATCGCACCTTTACGCGCACCCAAAAGCCGCTCTTGGAGCGGCTTTTTCGTTTGGGCATGCTCTTTGCTGATACCTTCACACGATGATTGAAAACACCCTTTGGCACCCGGTCGCCGCCAGCGCGGATCTGGTGGCGGCCCCGTTGGCCGTGGTCTTGCTGGAGCAGGCGGTGGTGCTGTGGCGTGATGCCGCCGGGGTGGCGCATGCCTGGGCCGACCAGTGCCCGCACCGGGGCGCACGGCTGTCCCTGGGGCGGGTCTGCGGGGACCGGCTGGAATGCCCCTACCACGGCTGGCAGTTTGCAGCCTCGGGGCAGTGCGTGCATGTTCCGGCCTTGCCTGCGTTTACGCCACCCGCTACCCACACCGTGCGCAGCTTTGCGGCCTGTGAGCGCTACGGGCTGGTGTGGGTGCAGTTGCAGGCATCGGACACTCCGGTGGTGGACTTTGCGTTCGAGGATGACAGCCGCCTGCGCAAGCTGCTGTGCGGGCCGTATGACGTGGCCACCAGTGCGCCGCGCCTGGTGGAGAACTTTCTGGACATGGCGCACTTTGCCTTCGTACACGAGGGCTGGCTGGGCACACGCGGCGCCTCCAGCATCGACGACTACCGGGTCGAATCCACCGCCACCGGGCTGCTGGCCACGCAGTGCAAGGCCTGGCAGCCGCAGTCCAGCCTGCATGCCACCGGCCCGGCCCAGGTCGAATACACCTACGCGGTCGATGCGCCGTACACCGCGGTGCTGACCAAGCTGCCCGACCCGGCCAGCGTGGCCCTGGCCGATTTCCGCGAGGCGATAGGCCTGTTCATCTGCCCGATGGGGCCGGAGCGCAGCCGGGTCTGGTTTAGACTGGCTTGCAGCGATTGGGTGTCCACCGACGCCGCGCTGCAGGCCTTCCAGCACACCATCTTCGCGCAAGACCAGCCGGTGCTGGAATCGCAAACCCCCCAGCGCCTGCCGCTGGAGCCACGCGCCGAGCTGCACACCGTGGCCGACAAGGCTTCTGCCGCCTACCGCCGCTACCTCAAACATCTGGGCATTACCTTTGGAGTCTGCTAGTGACCACATTCTTGACCTCCCCGTTCACCGTACCCGCCATTGCGCCGGAGCGCCTGCCCGACCTGCTGCGCGGCATGCCCAAGGCCGAGCTGCACATCCACATCGAAGGCTCGCTGGAGCCCGAGCTGATCTTCGCCCTGGCCCAGCGCAACCAGATCGCCATTCCCTACGCCAGCGTTGAGGCGCTGCGCAGCGCCTACGCCTTTACCAACCTGCAAAGCTTTCTGGACATCTACTACGCCGGGGCCAGCGTACTTCTACAGGAGCAAGACTTCTACGACATGGCGCACGCCTACCTGGCCCGGGCCGCTGCCGACAACGTCGTCCACACCGAAATCTTCTTCGACCCGCAAACCCACACTGCGCGTGGCGTGGCCATGGAGACCGTGCTCCACGGCCTGCACCGCGCTTGCATGGACGCGCAAAAGATGTGGGGCCTGAGCGCGGTGCTGATCCTGTGCTTTCTGCGCCACCTCAGCGAAGAAGACGCTTTCGCCACCCTGGAGCAGGCCCTGCCGCTGCGCGACAAGTTCATCGGCATCGGCCTGGACTCCAGCGAGCTCGGCCACCCGCCCGAGAAATTCGCCCGGGTGTTTGCCCGCTGCCGTGCACTGGGTTTTCGCCTGGTCGCCCACGCAGGCGAAGAGGGGCCCCCGGCCTACATCTGGAGCGCGCTGGACGTGCTCAAAGTGGAGCGCATCGACCACGGCGTGCAGTCCACCCACGACCCGCTGTTGCTGCAGCGCCTGGCCCGCGACCGCATCCCGCTCACCGTGTGTCCGCTGTCCAACCAGAAGCTGCGCGTGTTCCCCGACCTGGCCCAGCACAACCTGGGTGCGCTGCTCGACGCCGGCCTGGTCGCCACCGTCAACTCCGACGACCCGGCCTACTTTGGCGGCTACCTGAACGAGAACTTCACCCAAACCTTCGCCGCCACCGGCCTCGGCGCCCCCCACGCCTACCAGCTCGCCGCCAACAGCTTCGAGGCCAGCTTCATCCCCGCCGAGCAGAAGCAGGCGCTGGTGGGCAGGCTGCAGGCGTATTTTTTGAAATTTGAATGAAATTGGCTGCTAGCGCTTATACGATGGGCGTGAGGAGCTACTGAAACTGTAGCATTCCGGAATCTTTTTTTTACCGATTCCGGCTACCTTCGTTTACACAATCCTGTGTGCCTGGACCCCTGAAGTGCCGCTACGATGTTGGGCCGCAACCCCCAACAAGCACAAAGGAACGCCATGACGGACCGCAAAGACCCGGCAGACAAGTCTTCTCTGGAACCCACCTCGGACCCCACCCCCACCACCTCCACCACCTCCACCACCCCTGCGCAGCCCGAGCTCAGCCGCCGGTTCTTTTTGGGCGGCATGGCGACCCTGGGCGTGGGGGCTTCGGCCTCGCTGGCGGCCTGCGCTACCCCGGGCCATGGACCGGTGGCCCCGCTGGACGCGGCGGCGCTGGACCGGGCGCTGCAGAAAAACGTGAAGACCGTGGTGGTGCTCTACGCCGAGAACCGCAGCTTCAACAACCTGTTTGCCAACTTTCCCGGCCTGGAAAAGCCGCTGTCGTCGCTCAAGCCCGCCGACTACCAGCAGCGCGACCGCGACGGCTCGCTGCTGGCCACACTGCCGCCCACCTGGGGCGGGGTGAACCAGACAGGCCCGCAGGCCGTGGAGGGCGTAACCTATGCCTCGGGCATCCAGTACCAAACCAACCTGCCCAACGCCCCGCATGTGCTCAAAGGGCCGCAGGGCGAAGCGCTGCCGCTGGGCCTGGTCACCCGCGATCTGGTGCACGCCTTCTTTCGCAACCAGATGCAGATCAACGGTGGCAAGAACGACGGCTTTGTGGCCTGGGGCGACGCGGGCGGGCTGACCATGGGCTACTACGGCGACACCGCCTACAACCTGCGGCTGTGGGACCTGGCGCGCGAGTTTGTGCTGTGCGACAACTTCTTCCAGGGCGTGTTTGGCGGCTCGTTCCTGAACCACCAGTACCTGGTGTGCGGCACCGTGCCGTTCTACCCGCATCTGGCCACGTCACCCGCCCGCCTGCAGGTGGCCCGGCTGGCCAGCGACGACCCCACCGACTTCCGCCTGCAGCCGCTGGAAACCAGCCCGGCCAGCGCCATGGCCGGCCCGCCCCAGTACGGCCCTTACCTGCTCACGCCGGACGGCTACGCCGTCAACACCATGGCCCCGCCGTACTGGCCCAGCTGGTCGCGCGACCCGGCCCGGCCCGACTACGCCGACGCCAGCCAGCCCAGCACCCTGGTGCCGCAGGTGCACGCCCACATTGGCGACATGCTGGACAAAAAGGGCGTGGACTGGGCCTGGTACGGCGGCGCCTGGCAGGCCACGCTGGACGCCTACAAGGACTCGCAGGGCATTCCCAAGATCCCCAACTTCCAGTACCACCACCAGCCGTTCAACTACTTCCAAAACCTCGGCCCCGAGCACCCGGTGGCCCGCAAAAAGCACCTGCGCGATGGCGGCCTGGGCGACGAAAGCCGTACCAACCACTTTCTGGCCGATGCCCAAGCCGGTCGCCTGCCTGCGGTGACCTTCTACAAACCCCAGGGCAACCTGAACATGCACGCAGGCTATGCCGACATCGCCGCGGGCGACCGGCATATCGCCCACGCCATCAAAGTGCTGCGCGCCAGCCCGCAATGGGACAACATGGTGCTGGTCGTCACCGTGGACGAAAACGGCGGCTGGTGGGACCACGTGGCCCCGCCCCAGGGCGACCGCTGGGGCCCCGGCACCCGGGTGCCCGCGCTGGTGGTGTCGCCGTTTGCCCGCAAAGGCACGGTGGACCACACCATCTACGACACCGGCTCCATCCTGCGCCTGGTCACCCGGGTGTTCGGCCTGGACAAGCTCGACGGCCTGCAGCAGCGCGACGCCGCCATGCGCGCCCGCGGCCAGCAGCCCATGGGCGACCTGACCAACGCCTTGCAGTTTCCCGCCTAGGAGCCTAGGCAAGATTTTTGGATAAAAAAGGCTGCTTGCGCTTATTCCGTAAGCGTAAGCAGCTATTGAATCCGTAGCGAGTGCCGGGCGCTCTGGACGGCTTGCGCCAGGGCCAGGCCCGCCGGAATGCCCTGCAGGCCCTGGCCCAAGGGGGGCGTACAGAGGTGGGCATGGTGCAGGGGGCTGGCATCGGGCGCATCGCTGATGCGCACCACCGGGATGCCCTGGGGCGCGGCCGCGCTCTCGGTGGCCAGCGCCACCCACAGCAGCACATCGCCCGGTTCCGGCTGCCACGGCAGAGGCGGCCGCCACTGCACCTGCAGCCCGGCCACGCGCAGCATGTCGGCATAGCACTGTGCGACCTGGGTGGTGGCCGCACTGGCCTGCAACCACACGGTGCGGGCCTGGGCCAACAGGTGGGCGGCCAGGCCGAACGCGTTGACGGTGTCGCCGTCGACCTGCGGTGGCACACCGGCCTCTGTCAAAAACGCCATCTTGAAATCCAGAAAGCCACGGAACCCGTAGCGCTTGGCCAGGCGCACCACGGTGACGGGTTGGGTCTCGCAGCGCAGCGCCACGTCCTGGATGCGGCACAGGTGCAGCTGCCGCGCATGCTGCAGGCAGTAGTGGGCCACCTGCTGCAGCTTGGGGCTCAGGCTGGGCAGGTTGCGGGTGATGCGCGCCTCCAGGGCGGTGGCCTGCATGGGGTTCAGGCCGTGACAGGTTGGCCGTTTTGCAATGCTACCGGCTTGCCCAGCTTGGCCGACAGCGTGGCGGCTTCGGCCACGGCCAGGGCATTGATGCCGTCTTTCAACGTGACGGGCAGGGCGCTGCCTGACTCCAGGGCGGCGATGAAGGCCGTCCATTCGGCCTTGTAGGCGCGCATGTAGCGCTCCAGAAAGAAGAACTCGGGCTTGGCGCTGACCGCGCCGCCGGTGGTGACCTTGGTGACGGTGTGCTCCAGCACATTGTTGGCGGTCAATAGGCCTTCGGAGCCCAGCAGTTCCACGCGCTGGTCGTAGCCGTACACGGCGCGGCGGCTGTTCTTGATGGCGGCGATGCGGCCATCGGCCCAACGCAGGGTGATGACGGCGGTATCCACATCGCCCGCTTCGCCGATGTCCGGGTCCACGATGCTGGAGGCAATGGCCGATACGGTTTCCGGCAGGCCGCCAAACAGCCAGCAGGCCATGTCGAAGTCGTGGATGGCCATGTCGCGAAACAGCCCGCCGGACACCTTGATGTACGACACCGGCGGTGGCGCGGGGTCGAACGAAGTGATGGACAGCAGCTCGCCCTTGCCGATTTCACCGGCATCCAGTGCGCGCTTCAAGGCCGCAAACTGGGGGTCGAAACGGCGGTTGAAGCCAATCATCACGGGCCGCCCGCAGTCTTTCACGGCTTCCTGGCAGGCCAGGGCACGGGTCAGGTCCAGGTCCACCGGCTTTTCGCACAGCACGGCCTTGCCCGCGGCGGTGGCGGCTTCGATCAGGTGGGAATGGGTGTCGGTGGAGGTGGCGATCAGCACCGCGTCGATGCTGGGGTCGTTCAGGATGTCTTGCGTGCTGCGGGCCACTGCCCCGCAGGTGGCGGCCAGTTTTTCGGCCGACGGCATGTGCACATCGGAGATGGCCACCAACTGGCACAAGGGGTGGCTGGTGATGCTTTGGGCGTGCACATTGCCGATGCGGCCTGCGCCGAGAAGACCAATTTTGAACATGGGGATTCCTTGAAAAAGTAAGGGAGGGGTGGGGTGAAAGA
The DNA here is from genome assembly GCF_040822085.1 of Rhodoferax sp. WC2427. Classification (NCBI taxonomy): domain Bacteria; kingdom Pseudomonadati; phylum Pseudomonadota; class Betaproteobacteria; order Burkholderiales; family Comamonadaceae; genus Rhodoferax; species Rhodoferax sp. WC2427. The sequence continues at coordinate 1,781,430 of NZ_CP162006.1, forward strand.
AAACGGTTTCAGGCGGGGAGGGTGAAGGCGGCGCGGAAGGCTTCCAAAGCCGCTTCGGGGTCGCCCGAGGCAAAGGCTTCCATGCCCACCGGGCCGCGGTAGCCCATGGCATGCAGCGCGCGGGCAATGCCGGGGTAGTTGATTTCGCCGGTGCCGGGCTCCATGCGGCCGGGCACGTCGGCCACCTGCACTTCGCCAATCCATGGCAGGCAGCGTTGGCACAACTCGACCAGGTTGCCTTCGCCAATCTGGGCGTGGTACAGGTCCAGATTCAGGCGCAGGCGCGGGTGGTTCACGGCGGACACCAGGGCCAGGGTGTCTTCGGCCCGGCCAAAGGGCACGCCGGGGTGGTCTACCGGCAGGTTCAGGTTCTCCAGGGTGAAGGTCACGCCCTCGGCATCGGCCAGGTCGGCGATGCGGGCCAGGGTGTCGCGGGCCTTGAGCCACATCGCACCGGTAACCACCTGCACCGGCGTGACGGGCAGGCCGCCATCGCCCAGGCCGGTGCCATGCAGGTTCAGCCGCGCCACGCCCAGGCGCTTGCCCACTTGGGCCGTCTCGCGTGCGGTGCGCAGCAGCTCGGCCGCGCCCTCGTCGTCGGTCAGGCGGCCGCGCAGGTAGCCGTTCATGATGGAGAAGCTGGCGCCGGATTTTTCCAGTTGGGCCAGGTCGTGCTCGGGCCAGTTCCACAGGCCGACCTGGAAGCCCATCTCGGTGAGGCGCTGCACGCGCCACTGCATGGGTTTGTCGCGCCACAGCATTTCGGCGCAGGCGGCGAGGGTGAATGCGTTTGTCATAGGTTTCAGATTTCGATGTGGATGCGGCCGTTTTCGACCTTGGTGGGGAAAGTTTTCAGGTTCACGCAGACCGGGGCGCGCCGGGCTTCGCCGGTGCGGTAGTCGAACGCGCCGCTGTGCTTGGGGCACTCGACCTCATGGTCCATGACCAGGCCGTCGGCCAGGTGCACGTTCTCGTGGGTGCAGAGCCCGGCGGTGCAGTAGTAGCTATCGTCCGGGCTGCGGAAGATGGCGAAGGTTTTGCTGGCGTGGTCGAAGCGGATGGCCTCTTCGGGCTCCACGGCGTCCGCAGCGCAGGCGTTGATCCATTCGGGCATGGTGTGTGTTCCTTGGTCGGTTTAAGTGGAAGGTGTTTCTGCGTTCATCCGGGCGCGCTTTTTGTCGAAGCGGGCCTGCATGCGGGCTTCGCCTGCCGGGGAGCCGTCGTGCCAGGTGCCGAACAGCATGTCCAGCGGCACCAGCTGGTCGCCGCCGTAGTTCACCTCGAAATACTTGTGGTGCAGGTAGTGCGCATAGGCCGAGCTGTCAAAGGCCACGCCGTCGGCCACCTCCACCTTGTCAAAACCGATGTGGCCATTGAGCGCGCCAAAGCCCGCAATGTGCAACTGGAACAGCGCGATGATGGGGTTGGACGGAATCACCAGGTGCCACAGCGCCACCGCGTGGTACAGGAAGGCCTCCACCGGGTGCATGGACAGCGAGGACCAGGGCGTGGGGTTCACCGAGTTGTGGTGGATGGCGTGCACCCACTTGTAGCCCAGGCGGGTGTGCATGGCCCAGTGGATGAAGAAGAAGTGCGTCTCGTGGATCACCGGGGCCAGTAGCACCAGCGCCGCCAGCCAATAAGGGTTGTCTGCCCACGCTAGCCAGGGCACGTAGCCATTGGCAAAGCACCACAGAAACAGCACTTCCACCACGGTCCACAGGGGGATAGCAACGCAAAAGCTGCGCAAGAAGTTGTCGATGTTCTGGCTCTTGAACCAGAACACGTCGGAGGGCTGGTCGGCCGGAAACTTGCCGTTGAACTTGAAGGCTGTGCCCTGGCGGCGGCGCACATAGAGCTGGACTTCAAAAGCACCGTACAGCACAAACACGGCGGCAGCGTTCACGGCGTACAGCCACAGCGCCCAGCCCCAGCCCAAGGTCTTCATCGTCTCCACATCCGGCACCACGGCGTACCAGTACAGCAGGGCGCTGGCCATGTGCAAGGCGTTCCAGGGCCAGACATACGAGACCAGCCAGCGCAGGACCTTGCCCAGGTTGAAGGGCCGCACCCATAGGGCGGCGGGTTCCAGCGCCTGGTACGGGGCCCAGTCGCCGCGCTTATTGCGTTTACCGAGTTGCGAGTCGTCCATGGAAGTTCCTGAGGGTCAAAGACTGGGGTTTCATGAAATGCAACCGGGTGCAAAACATGGCAAAATTTTTTAGAAATTAAGTGCGAAATTTAGATTTTTCGAATTAATTTTCCAATGCCGCCATCATTGCACAGCAGCAATCTGATTTTTATAAGGGTTTTCGATAGGATTTACCGGTTTTGCACTCGGGTGCACATCGATGGCAGGCGGATAGACTGACACTACACGCCTTGAACTACGTTTGCCCCACACCATGCACCCCGACCATCCGAATAAAAAAGTCACGGCCAGTGATGTGGCCGAGCGCGCCGGTGTCTCCAAATGGACCGTGTCGCGCGCCTTTACTGACGGGGCCTCCATCGCCCCCGAGGTGCGTGACCGCGTCCGGGTGCTGGCCACCGAGATGGGTTATTCGCCCAATCTGCTGGCCCGCAGCCTGTCGACCCGCAGCACCGGCCTGATCGCGCTGGTGGTGGACGAGTTGGGTAACCCCAATCAGCTGGTGTCCTTGAACGAGGCCACCCGCCAGCTCCAGGCGCGGGGTCTGAGCACCCTGCTGCTGAACACCAGCCCCGAGTACCGGCCTGCGATGGCGCTGCGCCTAGCAGACCAGTTCCAGGTGGACGGCATCATGTTCTTGGGCACCACGCTGACGCGGGATTTGATTGAATTGGCGCAGCGCATCAAGCACATCCCGCTGGTGGTCATCATGCGCAACAGTGGGCAGGCCGATATTCCCTTCGTCAGCACCGATGGCTATGCTGCGGGCGCGGAGATTGCCAATCTGTTTCTGGCGCAGGGCTACCGGCGCATTGGCTACATGGCGGGGCCGATGTCCGAGCGCACCGAGCTGCGGCGTCTGGAGGGCTTTCGGGACCGGCTCAGCGCATGTGGCATGTCTTTGACCACGGTGCTGGAAACCATGCACTACCGTCGCGAGGAGGGCATGCACGCGCTGCAACGCTACCTGGCATCTACGCCCCGTGATGTGCGCCTGGAAGCGCTGTTCTGTGAAAACGACATTCTGGCCATCGGTGCCATGGACGCGCTGGTGGCCGCCAACGCCCAGCGCAAGATCGCCATCGTCGGCTTTGACGACATCGAGATGGCCGCGTCTCCCAGCTACCAGCTCACCACCTTCCGCCAGCCGGTGGACTACCTGGTGGGCGAGGCCATTCGGCTGATCGTCGAGCCCGCCAGCGCTGCGTCCCGGGCGCTCATGGCCCCGGGTTCCTTGGTGCTGCGCGACTCGCACCGGCGGCAAGACTAGGGTTTTTTGCGTCCGGGTGCAAGCCCGCAGGACTGCCTGGGCTGAGGCTATTGCGACCATGGCAGGCTAAAACAGGCCTTTCGCCCCGTTATTTTTGAAAATATCCATTTTTTACAGTGGTGTATTGAAAGTTTATTTCCACGGGCAAACACCTAGATGGGTTTTGCGGGATGTTGGCTACAGTGGCTTGCACCCGGTTGCATTACGGCAGCCGGTGGGCTTCACACCCGTTTTCGCCATCCACACAAGACACACGAGGAGATCAACATGCACGCTGTACAACGTACCCTGAAACGGGTGGCCGCCGCCGCCATCATGGCCACCCTGGCCACCACGGCCATGGCGGCAGGGCCCAAAATTTTCGTGATCGGCGGCAAGGCCGACGATCCGTTCTGGTCGCGGGTCAAAAAGGGTGCCGACGACGCGGCCCTGGTGGTCAAGGCCGCGGGCGGCACGGTCACCTGGATGGGCCCACAGACCTACGACAACCTCGGCCCCGATGCGGCCAAGCTGATCCGCTCGGCCCTGAGCCAGAAGCCCGATGCCATCGTCGGCCCCGACTGGGTGCCCGAAGCCATGGATGCGGCCTTCAAGGAAGTGGTGGCGGCCGGTGTGCCGCTGATCATCTACAACTCCGGCGGCATGGAGGCCGCCAAGCGCCTGGGTGCCCAGAACTACGTGGGCAGTGAAGAGTACGTGGCGGGCACGGGTGGCGGCGAATACTTTGCCCGCAACGGTGCCAAGTTCGTGCTGTGCATCAACACCCAGCCCGGCTCCACCAACCAGGAGGCGCGCTGCAAAGGCGTGGCCGATGGCATGGCCAAGGGTGGCGGCAAGAGCGTGCAGTTGCCCCTGCCATCTTCGGCCTTCGGCAACCCCACGGCGGTGGCCCAGGCCATCAAGGCCGCGCTGCAAAAAGACCCCAGTGTCGATGGCGTGATCACCATCGGCGCCAACGATGCCAACAGCGCCGCCAACGGCATCAGCCAGGGCGGCTTCACCAAGCGGGTGAAGCTGGGCACCTTTGACATCGACCCCACCAACCTGCAGCGCATCAAAGCGGGCACCCAGCTCTTCTGCATCGACCAACAACCCTACCTGCAGGGCTACCTGGCGGTGTCTATGCTCAACGCCTATGTGCAGTACGGCCTGAAAGTGCCGACCGCGCCCATCCTGACCGGCCCCGGCATCGTCGACGCGTCCAACGTGGATGCCACCGTGGCGGGTGCCGCCGCCGGAGCCCGCTAACCGACGTATGGCGGGGCGCAGCCTGGATGGCTGGGCCCCGTCCCCCTCCCATGACCACTTCGAGCCCACCATGAACCCGCACACCTCCATGTCAGCGTCTGCCGCCAGCGCGCCAGATGCGCCCACGCGCCCAGGCCGCACGCCCTGGTCTTTTGGCGCACTGCTGCGCCGCCCCGAAACCGGCTCCTTCATCGGGCTGGTGGCGGTCTTTGTCTTTTTCTCCATCTTCGGTGGAGCCACCTTTTTGTCCGCCGGGGGTGCCGCCAGCTGGCTGAACATCGCCGCCGAGCTGGGCATCATCGCCTTGCCGGTGGGCCTGCTGATGATTGCAGGCCAGCTGGACCTGTCGATCGGCAGCGTGATCCCGGCCAGCTCCATGACCATTGCCATCGTCTCCGGCCACTTCGGCCTGCCCATGCCGGTGGGCATGGCTGCGGCACTGGGCCTGGGGCTGGCGGTAGGCTGGCTCAACGGCTACCTGGTGGTGCGTACCGATCTGCCGTCCTTCGTGGTCACTCTGGCCACCTTGTTTGCGGTGGCGGGTTTGACGCTGGGCCTGTCGGTGATCGTGGCCGGCAGCACCAGCGTGGCCCTGGTCAGCGCGCCTATCTACAAGATGCTGTTTGGCGATTTCATCGACGGCAAGTTCGAGGTCGTTTTGCTGTGGTGGCTGGCCGCCATCGGCCTGGTCAGCTATATCCTGAGCTACTCCAAATACGGCAACTGGATTCTGGCGCTGGGCGGCGACAAGGTCAGCGCGCGCAACGCGGGCATTCCTACCGACAAGCTCAACATCGCGTTGTACATGTCCAGCGGCTTTTGCGCGGCGTTTGTGGGCATGTGCCAGGCCATTCTGTACAACAGCGCGCAAGTGTCTGCCGGGCAGTCCTTCATCTTCAATTCCATCATCGCGGTGGTCATCGGTGGCGTATTCCTCACCGGGGGCTACGGCTCGGTGCTGGGCATCGTGCTAGGCACGGTCACCTTCGCCATCGTCAATCAGGGCATTTACTACACCGGCTTTGATGCCAACTGGGCCAGCCTGATCATTGGCGTGCTGCTCCTGGCCGCCGTGCTGCTCAACAACACCTTCCGCACCCTGGCGCTGGCCCACTCCAAGCCGCGCACCACGACAAAGGCTTTGAAATGACCGCCTCCACTTCCCAATCCACCCCTTTGCTCCAGCTCAAAGGTGTCCACAAATCCTTCGGCCCGGTTGATGTGCTGCACGACATTTCACTGGACGTGCATGCCGGTGAAGTGCTGTGCCTGCTGGGCGACAACGGGGCGGGCAAGTCCACCCTGATCCGCCTGCTGTCTGGTGTGCACAAGCCCACCTCGGGCCAGATGCTGATGAATGGCAAGCCGGTGCTGTTCGAGAACCCGCGCGAGGCCAGCAACCATGGCATTGCCACGGTGCACCAGTTTGGCGGCACTTTTCCGCTGATGAGCATTGGCCGCTCGTTCTTCGTGGGGGCCGAGCCCACCAAGCGCTGGGGCCCGTTCGAGGTGTTTGACCGCGAGTACGCCAACGGCGTGGCGGTGCGCGAGATGCGCGAACTGGGCATCACCCGCATCGACGACGGCGACCGGCTGGTAGGCGGGTTGTCGGGCGGCGAGCGCCAGGCCCTGGCCATTGCCCGCGCCGTGCACTTCGGTGCCCATGTCTTGATTCTGGACGAGCCCACCGCCGCGCTGGGCGTGAAAGAGGCCGCCCACGTGCTGCGCATCGTGCAGCAGGCGCGCAAAAAAGGTATCGCCGTCATCTTCATCACCCACCAGGTCATGCATGCCCTGACCGTGGGCGACCACTTCGCGGTGCTGATCCGGGGGGCCAAGGCCGCCGACTTCCGCAAAGGCGAAAAGACCCGCGAGGAAGTCACCGACCTCATGGCCGGTGGCGAAGCCATGGCGGACCTGGAAGCCGAGATCGAAAGCCAGATGTAGGCTGGAAAATGCGGTGGGCAGCTATGCTTCTAAAAGAATAGCTGCTCACGCCCATTGAATAAGCGCTAGAGGCCTAAAAGTCTCTTAAATAATGCGTTTGGCCAGCAGCGCCCGGCCCACGCGCGAGGCCGAGGCACGGCCCAGCTGGGCGTTGATCCAGTCGCCGCAGTCCACCAGCCGGTCCAGGTCGATGCCGGTGTCGGCGCCCAAGCGGTGCAGCAGATACACCACGTCCTCGGTGGCCACATTACCGGTGGCCCCCTTGGCATACGGGCAGCCGCCCAGGCCGCCCACCGAGCTGTCGAAGGCCCGCAGGCCAAACTGGTACGAGGCGTACACGTTGGCAATCGCCATGCCGTAGGTGTCGTGGTAGTGGCCTGCCAACTGGGCCACGGGCACCTGCTGCGCCACCGCCTCCAGCATGCGCAGCACCGCGTCGGGCGTGCCCACGCCGATGGTGTCGCCCAGCGAGACCTCGTAGCAGCCCATGGACAGCAGTTGCCCTGCGACATCGGCCACACGCTGGGGGGCTACATCGCCCTCGTACGGGCAGCCCAGCACGCAGGACACATAGCCGCGCACCCGCACGCCCCGGGCCTGGGCGGCGGCCATCAGCGGGGCGAAGCGGGCCAGGGATTCGGCGATGGAGCAGTTGATGTTCTTTTGCGAAAACGCCTCGGAGGCGGCTGCGAACACGGCTACGTGGTCGGCCCCGGCCGCCACCGCCGCCTCAAAGCCCTGCAGGTTGGGGGTCAGCACCGGGTAGGTCACACCAGGGCGGCGCACCAGGCCGCGCAGCACCTCGGCGGCATCGCCCATTTGCGGCACCCACTTGGGCGATACGAAGGATGTCGCCTCGATCTCGCGCAGCCCGGCATCGGCCAGGCGCTGGATCAGCTCCAGCTTGCTGGCGGTAGAGACGGGCTGCTTTTCGTTTTGCAGGCCGTCGCGCGGGCCCATCTCGATGATGCGGACGTAGGTCATTCAGTCGCCTCAAAATCCACCAAATCTACCCCATCGCCCACCTGTTCCCCGGCGCTGAAATAGAAAGCTTTGACGATGCCCTTGGCGGGGGCGTGGATGGTGTGCTCCATCTTCATGGCTTCCAGCACCAGCAGGGGCGTGCCTTTTTCTACCGAGGCACCTACGGTGGCCAGCAGGGCAATCACCTTGCCGGGCATGGGTGCGTGGATCCCGCCGTGGGCATCGTCGCCGCCTTCGCCGTGCAGCAGCTCCACCTTCGTCAGTGCCCAGCTTTGGCCGTGGCAGAACACGTGAAGGTGCGCGTCTTGGGCCACCACCGTGGCGGTGAGTCGGCGGTCGCCCAACTGCACTTGCTGCACTTGGAATGCGCTGGTGCGGCGGGCCAGCACGGGGTCACCGCCCAGGCCCAGCAGCACGCCATCGACCACCACCTCGGCGGTGACCCGCTGCTCGGTGTCGCCACAGCGCAGGGGAATGGTTTGCTGCGATGTGCCGTTGAGCCGCCAGCCGTCCAGCACGCGCCAGGGCGAGTCGGGTTCCATGGCGGGCAGGGCGGCGGCGTCCTTTTGGCTTTGCAGCACGCTTAAAGCGGCCAGCATCCATACGTCGGCGGGCACGGCCTCGGCCAGTGCGGGGAACAGGTGTTCCTGCTCGCGTTCGATCAGTGCCGTGTCCAATTTGGCCTGGGCAAACGACGGGGTGGTCACCAGGCGCTGCAGGAAGGCCACGTTGTTGGCCACGCCGACGACTTGGTAGTCGGCCAGCGCCTGGCGCATGCGGGCCAGGGCCTGGGTGCGGTCGGCATCCCAGACGATGAGCTTGGCGATCATCGGGTCGTAGTGGGGTGTGATGTTGTCGCCTTGCTCTACCCCGGTATCGACGCGCACATGGGCGGAAGCGGAGGGGGGCTGCAGATGGCTGAGGCGGCCGGTGGAGGGCAAGAAGCCCTTGTCCGGGTCTTCGGCGTAGATGCGCGCCTCGATGGCGTGGCCGGACAGCACCAGTTGCTCTTGCGCCAACGGCAGGGGTTCGCCCGAGGCCACACGCAGCTGCCACTCCACCAGGTCCAGCCCGGTAATCATCTCGGTCACCGGGTGCTCTACCTGCAGCCGGGTGTTCATCTCCATGAAGTAGAAGGCACCGTCCTGGTGGGCGATGAACTCCACCGTGCCTGCGCCCACGTAGCCCACGGCCAGGGCGGCGTTGACGGCGGCCGTGCCCATGGCGGCACGGCGCTCGGGCGTCATGCCGGGGGCGGGGGCTTCTTCCAGCACCTTCTGGTGGCGGCGCTGCACCGAGCAGTCGCGCTCAAACAAATACACGCAGTGGCCCAGGCTGTCGCCAAACACCTGGATTTCGATGTGGCGCGGCTGCAGCACGTACTTTTCGATCAGCACATGGTCGTTGCCAAAGGCGCTGAGGGCTTCGCGCTGGCACGACACGAGCGCTGCGGCAAAGTCTGCCGCCGCATCCACCCGGCGCATGCCCTTGCCACCGCCGCCCGCGCTGGCTTTGATCAGCACCGGGTAGCCGATTTTCTCGGCCTGCGCGGCCAGAAAGCCGGGCTCCTGGTGGTCGCCGTGGTAGCCGGGGGTCAGGGGTACACCGGCTTTTTCCATCAGGGTCTTGGCCGCAGACTTGCTGCCCATGGCGCGGATGGCCGCGGCGGGCGGGCCGATGAAGACCACCCCGGCCTGGGCGCAGGCATCGGCAAAGTCGGCGTTCTCGGACAAAAAGCCGTAGCCGGGGTGCACGGCCTGGGCACCGGTTTGTAGCGCGGCGGCCAGGATCTTGTCGGCCACCAGGTACGACTCGCGGGCCGCCGCCGGGCCGATGCACACGGCCTCGTCGGCCAGACGTACATGGCGGGCATTGGCATCGGCCTCGGAGTAGACCGCCACGGTGCGGATGCCCATGCGGCGGGCGGTTTGGATGACCCGGCAGGCGATCTCTCCGCGATTGGCAATGAGGATTTTGTTAAACATATTTTTTCCTTACGGCACCCAGGAGGGCGCGCGCTTTTCAAGAAAGGCCGCCAGGCCTTCGCGGGCCTCGGGCGTGGCGCGCAGGCGGGCGATGCGCTGGGCGGTGTCTTCCACCAAGGCATCGTCGATGGGGTGGTTGGCGACGGCACGGATCAGCGCGGTGGCGGCGGCTTGCGCACCGGAGCCACCGGCCTGCAAAGCCGCCAGCAGGGTGTGCACGGTGGCATCCAGCGCCTCGGGTGCGGCAATTTCGTGGGCCAGGCCCAGGGCCAGGGCGCGTTCGGCGCTGATGCGCTCTGCCGTCTGGAAGTAGCGGTAGGCCTGGCGTTCGCCGATGGCGCGCAGCACGTAGGGGCTGATGGCCGCGGGGATGATGCCAAAGCGCACTTCCGAGGTGGCGAACTGCGCCTTGCTGGAAGCCACGCAGATGTCGCACGCGGCAGCCAGGCCCATGCCGCCGCCCAATGCCGCACCGTGCACGCGGGCGATGGTGGGCGTAGCCATGCAGGACAGGGTGCGGAACAGATTCGCCAGCTGGCGCGCATCGTCCACGTTTTTCTCCAGCGTGGCCGCGCCCTGGCGCTGCATCCAGCCCAGGTCGGCCCCGGCCGAAAAGCTTTTGCCCCGGCCCGCCAGCACCACGGCGCGTACGGCGGGGTCGGCATCCAGCGCCCGCAGGGCCAGGGTCAGCTCGGTGATGAGGGTTTCGTCAAAGGCGTTGTGGACCTCGGGCTTGTTCATCCACAGCCAGGCGGCGCTGCCCTGGTGTTCGATTTCTAGGGTGGTGTACATAACAAGCTCACATGCGGAAGATGCCGAACTGGGTGGGCTGGATGGGCGCATTCAGCGCCGCCGCCAGCGACAGACCCAGCACGCGCCGGGTTTGCGCCGGGTCCACCACGCCGTCGTCCCACAGCCGGGCGGTGGCGTAGTAGGGGTGGCCCTGCAACTCGTATTGGGCGCGGATGGGGTCTTTGAAAGCGGCTTCGTCCTCGGCCGACCACTGGCCGCCCTTGGCTTCGATACCCTCGCGCTTCACCGTGGCCAGCACGCCCGCGGCCTGCTCGCCGCCCATCACGCTGATGCGTGCGTTGGGCCACATCCATAGGAAGCGGGGCGAATAGGCCCTGCCACACATGCCGTAGTTGCCCGCGCCAAAGCTGCCGCCCACCAGCATGGTGATCTTGGGCACATTGGCGGTGGCCACGGCGGTGACCATCTTGGCGCCGTCTTTGGCGATGCCGCCGTTTTCCACCTTGCGGCCAATCATGAAGCCGGTGATGTTCTGCAAAAACACCAGCGGAATGCCGCGCTGCGCGCACAGCTCGATGAAATGCGCGCCCTTCTGGGCCGACTCGGAAAACAGAATACCGTTGTTGGCGATGATGCCCACCGGCATGCCGTACAGCCGGGCAAAGCCGGTAACCAGGGTGCTGCCATAGCGGGCCTTGAACTCGTCAAAGCGCGAGCCGTCCACGGTGCGGGCGATGAGTTCGCGCACGTCGTAGGGCTTGCGCGCGTCCAGCGGCACCACGCCGTAGATTTCTGCAGGGTCGTACAGCGGCTCTTCGCTGGATTCCAGCTTCACCGTGAAGGGTTTTTGCCGGTTCAGGTTGGCGACGATGTTGCGGGCGATGAGCAGGGCGTGCGCGTCGTTGTCGGCCAGGTGGTCGGCCACGCCGGAGATGCGGGTGTGCACGTCGCCCCCGCCCAGGTCTTCGGCGGTAACGACTTCGCCGGTGGCGGCTTTCACCAGCGGCGGGCCGCCCAGGAAGATGGTGCCCTGGTTCTTGACGATGATGGTTTCGTCGCTCATGGCGGGCATGTAGGCCCCGCCTGCGGTGCACGAGCCCATCACCACGGCGATTTGCGCGATGCCCATGGCGCTCATCTGGGCCTGGTTGTAGAAGATGCGGCCAAAGTGGTCGCGGTCGGGGAAGACTTCGTCCTGGCGCGGTAAAAAGGCCCCGCCCGAATCCACCAGGTAGATACAGGGCAGGTGGTTTTGCATGGCGATTTCTTGCGCCCGCAGATGCTTCTTGACCGTGAGCGGGTAGTAGGTGCCGCCTTTCACGGTGGCGTCGTTGGCCACCACCATGCATTCCACGCCGTTTACCCGGCCCACGCCGGTGATCAGCCCGGCGGCGGGGGCCTCGCCGTCGTACAGGCCGTAGGCCGCGAGCTGCCCCACCTCCAAAAACGGCGTGCCGGGGTCGATCAGCTGGGCCACGCGGTCGCGCGGCAGCAGCTTGCCGCGCGCGGTGTGGCGCTGGCGGGCCACCTCGCCGCCGCCCAGGGCGGCCTCGGCGGCTTTGGCGCGCAGGTCTTGCACCAGGGTGCGCATGGCCGTGGCGTTGGCCTGGAAGTCGGCGGAGCGCACGTTGAGCTGGGATGCGAGTATGTTCATGCCGTCTTTTCCTCGTTCAGCCCGAGCTGCTCTTTCATGGCATCGCGGATCTTGTACTTCTGGATCTTGCCCGTCACCGTCATGGGGAACGCGTCGACGAAGCGGATGTATTTGGGCACCTTGTAGTGCGCGATCTGCGCTTTGCAGAAGTCGCGGATCTCGTCTTCGGTGGCGCTCTGCCCCGGCTTGGGGATGATCCACGCGCACAGCTCTTCACCGTAGCGCTTGTCGGGCAGGCCGACCACCTGCACGTCCTGTACCTTGGGGTGGCGGTACAGGAATTCTTCGATCTCGCGCGGGTAGATGTTCTCGCCGCCACGGATCACCAGGTCCTTGATGCGGCCCACAATATTGACATAGCCCTCGGCGTCCATGGTGGCCAGGTCGCCGGTGTGCATCCAGTGCCCGGTGTCGATGGCCTCGCGGGTCTTTGCTTCGTCTTCCCAGTAGCCGTGCATCACCGAATAGCCGCGCGTGCAGAGCTCGCCCGGCGTACCGCGCGGCACCATGGCACCGGTGTCGGGGTCGATGATCTTGATCTCCAGGTGCGGCTGCACCGTGCCCACCGTCGACACGCGCTGGGCCAGCGGCGTGTCGGTGCTGCTCTGGCAGCTCACCGGGCTGGTCTCGGTCATGCCATAGGCGATGGTGATCTGCGACAGGTGCATCTGCTCGACCACGCGCTTCATCACCTCGGTCGGGCAGGGCGAGCCCGCCATGATGCCGGTGCGCAGTGTAGAGAGGTCGAACGCGCCGAAGCGCGGGTGGTCGAGCTCGGCGATGAACATCGTCGGCACGCCGTGCAGCCCGGTGCACTTTTCGGCTTGCACTGCTTCCAGCACCGTGAGCGGGTCGAAGCCGTCGCTCGGGTAGACGATGGTGGCGCCGTGGGTGAGGCAGGCCAGGTTGCCCAGCACCATGCCGAAGCAGTGGTACAGCGGCACGGGGATGCACAGCCGGTCGGCGGGCGTAAGCTGCATGCATTCGCCGATGAAGAAGCCGTTGTTGAGGATGTTGCGGTGCGTTAGCGTGGCACCCTTGGGAAAGCCCGTGGTGCCGCTGGTGAACTGGATGTTGACCGGGTCGGTGGCCTGCAGGCTGCTGCCGATCTGCGCAATGCGCGGGTCGTCGGGCTGGCCGCTGGCCAGCAGGTCGGAGAAGCGCCGCATGCCTGGCTGGTCCGTTTCGCCGTCACGGTCGATCCACGCGGTATGGCGCAGCAACGGCAGGCGCTGGGGCCCCAGTTCGCGCAGCATGTCCAGGTAGTCGCTGGTCTTGAAGCGGGCCATCGTGACCAGCGCCTTGACGCCCACCTTGTTGAGCGCGTATTCGAGCTCCGAGGTGCGGTACGCCGGGTTGATGTTGACCAGGATGATGCCGACCTTGGCGGTGGCGATCTGCATCAGCACCCAGGCCACATTGTTGTGCGACCAGATGCCTACGCGGTCGCCGGGCACCAGGCCCAGGTTCAGCAGGGCGCTGGCGAGGCGGTTCGCGGCAACTTGCAGTTCGCGGTAGCTGAAGCGGCGGGCTTCGTGTCGGCTTACCAGGGCCTCGCGCTCGGGCTGCCGGGCGACCATGTCGTCAAAGAAAGCGCCGATCGTCTGCTCGATCAGCGGTACCGCGGTGGCGCCTTGGGCGTAGCTGGGGGTCGGTGCCATGGTTTTGGCCCTCACGCGGTTTCGTTAAACAGCTCGCGGCCGATCAGCATGCGGCGGATTTCGCTGGTGCCCGCGCCGATCTCGTACAGCTTGGCATCGCGCCAGAGGCGGGGCGTGGGGTATTCGTTGGTGTAGCCGTTGCCGCCCAGGATCTGGATCGCCTCCCCCGCCATCCAGGTGGCTTTTTCGGCCAGGTACAGGATGGCCCCGGCGGCATCCTTGCGCAGCGTGCGGGCGTGGTCGGTCCGGTCGCAGGCGGTGGCCACGGCATAGCCGTAAGCGCGGCAGGCCTGCCAGGTGGTGTACATGTCGGCCAGCTTGCCCTGCATCAGCTGGAATTCGCCGATGCTTTGGCCGAACTGCTTGCGGTCGTGCACATAGGGCAGCACCACGTCCATGCAGGCTGCCATGATGCCCAAAGGCCCGCCGCAGAGCACGGTGCGCTCGTAGTCCAGGCCTGACATCAGCACCTTGACGCCGTTACCCACCCCACCCAGCACGTTCTCGGCGGGGACTTCGCAGTCCTCGAAGAACACCGGGTAGGTGTTGGAGCCGCGCATGCCCAGTTTGTCCAGCTTGGCACCGAAGCCCAGGCCTTTGAAGCCTTTTTCGATGATGAAGGCGGTCATGCCCCGGGCACCGGCCTGCAGGTCGGTCTTGGCGTAGACCACCAGGGTGTCGGCGTCGCCGCCGTTGGTGATCCACATCTTGGAGCCGTTGAGCACATAGCGGTCGCCCCTTTCTCCATGAACCAAGTCGGCGCGCAGCTGCATGCTGACCACGTCGGAGCCCGCATTGGGCTCGCTCATGGCCAGGGCCCCCACGTGCTCGCCGTTGACCAGTCGGGGCAGGTAGCGGTCTTTTTGCGCCGGGGTGCCGTTGCGGTGGATCTGGTTGACGCACAGGTTGGAGTGCGCGCCGTAGCTCAGGCCGACCGAGGCCGAGGCACGCGACACCTCTTCCATGGCCACCATGTGGGCCAGGTAGCCCATTTCGGTGCCGCCGTACTGCTCCGACACCGTCATGCCATGCAGGCCCAGGCTGCCCAGCTTTTGCCACAGGTCGGCGGGGAACAGGTTGTCGCGGTCGATGGCGGCGGCGCGCGGGGCGATTTCGGCGGCGGCAAAGCTCTGCACGGTGTCGCGCAGCATCTCGATGGTGTCGCCAAGGTGGAACGCAAGGGAAGGCAGGTGGGCCATGGGGTGTCTCCTCAAATAGTTGCCGATAGTTTCATCCCTCGGCGCGGACAATGGTTGCCAATGTGGTTGCAAATCGTGCCAATGTTGGCTAGCCTCGGGGCATGCCACCTCGTTCGCCAGCGCCTGCAGCCGCACCCCCCCGCGCCGCCACCCCCGTCGCCTTTGTGAAGGCGGTGTTGCTGGCCTATGCGCGCTACGGCCAAGACCCCGGTCCGGCCTTGCAGGCCGCACAAATTGCGCCAGCCCTGTTGGCCGATCCACAGGCCTGCATCACGGCGGCGCAAATGGAGACGCTGTGCAATACCGCCATGCGGGCGCTGGACGACGAAGCCCTGGGCTGGTTCTCGCGCAAGCTGCCCTGGGGCAGTTACGGCCTGTTGTGCCGGGCCTCGCTGGGTGCCCCCAACCTGGGGGTGGCCATCAAGCGCTGGTGCCGCCACCACCGCCTGCTGACCGATGACCTGGAGCTGGCGCTGCGCGTCGAGGGCGACGAGGCGGTGCTGGCGCTGACCGAGCGGCGAGACTTTGGCCCGCTGCGCGAGTTTTGTCTGGTGACCAGCCTGCGCTACCTGCACGGCTATGCCTGCTGGGCCATCGACTCGCGCATCCCGCTGCGCGCAGTGGTGTTTCCGTTCCCGGAGCCCGCGCATGGGCAGGTGTATCCGCTGATCTTTCCGGGGCCTACGGTGTTTGGCGCGCCACAGGCGGGCTTTCGCTTCGACGCCCGTTACCTGGGCCTGGCCCTGCGGCGCGACGAACCGGCCCTGCAAACCATGCTGGAGCGGGCGCTGCCCTTGACCGTGCTGCAGTACCGGCACGACCGGTTGCTGCAGCAGAGCGTGCGGGCGCTGCTGCGTACCCGCTCCGGCGAGCTGCGCAATGCCGAGGCCCTGGCCATGGCGCTGGGCCTGTCAACCCGCAGCCTGCACCGGCAACTGCAGCTGGAAGGCGTGTCGCTGCAGGCGCTGCGCGACGAGGTGCGCCGCGAAGTGGCGGTGGACCTGCTGCGCCGTACCGACTGGCCGGTGAAGCAGGTGGCGCACACGGTGGGTTTTTTGAACGAAAAGAGCTTTTCGCGGGCTTTCAAGGCCTGGACCGGGCTTGCGCCCAGCGAGATGCGCTGAGACTCAGGCGGCAGCTTGGGCCACCATCCGGGCGCCTATAGCCGCAAATTCGGCCACGCCCGAATCCCGCAGCACCGCGCCCACCTTCTGTAGATAGGCCGGGGTGGCGGTCAGCGGTACTTTTTCCAGCCACTGCAGCGCTTCCGGCAGCCGCCCGCGAGCGGCCAGCATGCCCGCATAGTTGAACTGGCCGCGGAAGTCGCCACCCTGGGCGGCTTCCTGATAGCAAAAGAAAGCGGCTTCCATGTCTTTCTCCACCACCAGCCCATCTTCGTAGTAGCGGCCGATCTTGGTCATGGACTTGGCGTGGCCCAGGTCGGCGGCCTGGCGGTACAGCTGCAGCGCGGCGGCATGGTCTTGCGGCACGCTTTTGCCCTCGGCATGCTGGTTGGCCAGGTTGTACAGCCCGGCGTCCAGCCCCTGGCTGGCGGCTTTTTTGTACCAGGCCACGGCGGCAAACAGGTCGATGGGCGCGCCCCAGCCGTTTTCCAGGCAGCGCCCGGCCATGTTCATGCCGATGGCGTGGCCTTGTTCGGCAGCCTGTAAAAACCAGTGCAGGGCCTGGGCCGGGTTGCGTTCTACGCCGTGGCCGTCCAGCAGCCACTGGCCCAACACGGCCTGTGCGTTGGCGCGGCCCAGGGTGGCCGCGGCGGTGATCCAGGGGGCGGCCTGCTCGGCGGGGCCTGACAGCACTGCAGTCCATTCGGCAGGACTGACGCGGGACAGGGCCTCGGCGCTGGTGGGGATGGGGGGCAGGGCGGTCATGGGCGGTGCAGATGAGATAAATGGTCCGAATTATGCGTAAGCTATTGGCCTATGAAAGCTTACCGCGCCTCCATCCTCCGTTTTGCCCCCGACCACTCGGCCATTTTTGAAGAAGACGGCCTGCTGGTGGTCGGCCCGGATGCGTCGGGCACCCGGCGGGTGCAGGCCGTGGGGCCATACCGCACGCTCGGCCCCAAATACCCGGGTTTGCCGGTCGAACACCTGCCGGGGCGCATCCTGGCACCGGGCTTTGTGGACATGCACATCCACTACCCGCAAACCGACATCATCGGCTCGCCCGCCGACGGCCTGCTGCCGTGGCTGGAGAACTACACTTTTCCTGCAGAAAAACAGTTCTCTGCGCCAGCCCATGCTGAAGAAGTA
The DNA here is from genome assembly GCF_040822085.1 of Rhodoferax sp. WC2427. Taxonomy (NCBI): domain Bacteria; kingdom Pseudomonadati; phylum Pseudomonadota; class Betaproteobacteria; order Burkholderiales; family Comamonadaceae; genus Rhodoferax; species Rhodoferax sp. WC2427. The sequence continues at coordinate 1,798,556 of NZ_CP162006.1, forward strand.
GCTCGTTTTTTTGTAGCAGAGCTGCTGCGCAACGGTGTGACCACGGCGCTGGCCTTTGCCACTTCGCACCCGGCGTCGGTGAACGCCTTGTTTGCCGAGGCGCAGAAAAACCACATGCGCCTGATCACCGGCAAGGTGCTGCAAGACCGCAATTCCCCCGACGGCGTGCGCGACGATACCGAGCAAAGTCTGCTCGACACCGAGGCGTTGATCCAGCGCTGGCACGGCGTGGACCGCCTGGGCTACGCCATCACGCCGCGGTTTGCGCCCACCAGCACGCCCGCCCAGTTGCGCGGTGCGGGCGCGCTGGCGGCCCAGTACCCCGAGGTGTGGGTGCAGTCCCACGTGGCCGAAAACCTGGGCGAGATCGCCTGGGCCAAAGAGCTGTTTCCCGATGCGCGCAGCTACCTGGGCGTGTACGCGGATTTTGGCCTGCTGCGCCCGCGCGCCGTGTACGCCCACTGCATCCACTTTGACGATGCCGACCGCGCCCTGATGCGCGACACGGGTACCGTGGCGGCCATCAGCCCGACCAGCAACCTGTTTCTGGGCAGCGGCTTTTTCGACTACGAGGGCGCAGACCGCATCGGCTTTGGCTACGGCCTGGCCAGCGACGTGGGCGGCGGTACCAGCTTCAGCCCGTTTCACACCATGCGCGCGGCCTACTACGTGGGCCGCGAGGGGCAAACCAAGCCCGGCCTGTCGCTCAGTCCGCAAAACCTGTGGTGGCAGCACACGGCAGGGGCAGCCAAGGCGCTGGGCCTGGACGGCGTGGTGGGCAACCTGGCGGTGGGTTGCGAGGCCGATTTCCTGGTGCTGAACCCGCAGGCCACGCCCTTGCTGGCCCGCAAGGCGGCACGGGCGCAGAGCCTGGACGAACTGCTGTTCGGCCTCATCATCCTGGCCGATGACCGGGCGGTGGAGCGCACGGTGATCTCCCAGGCCAAATAGACCGTTAGTGCTTGTAACGTATGTGCATATAGCTATTACTTTGGTAGCGATGGGCGTGTCGGCGCGTTACAATCGTGGCCAACCTCAGAGACTGCCCAATGACTATCAAAAGCGACAAGTGGATTCGCCGCATGGCCGAGCAAACCGGGATGATCGAGCCGTTTGAACCCGGCCAGATTCGCGAACGCGACGGCCACAAGATCATCAGCTACGGGACCAGCAGCTACGGCTACGACATCCGCTGTGCGCCCGAATTCAAGGTGTTCACCAACATCCACAGCACCGTGGTCGATCCCAAGAACTTCGACGAAAAGAGTTTTGTCGATTTTTCGGGCGACAGCTGCATCATTCCGCCCAACAGCTTTGCGCTGGCCCGCACGGTCGAGTACTTCCGCATTCCACGCAATGTGCTCACCATTTGCCTGGGCAAAAGCACCTACGCGCGCTGCGGCATCATTGTCAACGTGACCCCGTTCGAGCCCGAGTGGGAGGGTTACGTGACCCTGGAGTTCAGCAACACCACACCGCTGCCCGCCAAGATCTACGCCGGCGAGGGCTGCGCCCAGGTGCTGTTCTTTGAAAGCGACGAGGTCTGCGAGGTCAGCTACAAAGACCGCGGCGGTAAATACCAGGGCCAGGTGGGCGTGACCTTGCCGCGCGCGTAACCCGGCAATTTGCAGTGCCAAGGGCCTGATTCTTGCAACTGCACAGGGCGACTTCAAGGAAATACCATGTGCCAAATGCTCGCCATGAATTGCAACAGCAGCGCCAGCATCAACTTCTCGTTTGCCGGGTTTTCTGCCCGCGGAGGGCAGACCGGCGAGCATGCCGACGGCTGGGGCATCGCCTTCCACGAGCGCACCGGCTGCCGGGTGTTTATTGACGACGGGCGGGCCAGCGACTCGGCCCTGGCCGACTTTGTGCGCAGCTACCCCATCAAGTCCAAGTCGGTACTGGCACACATCCGCAAGGCTACCCAGGGCGCGGTCACTTTATCCAACTGCCACCCGTTCCAGCGCGAATGGCTGGGCCAGCACTGGGTGTTCTGCCACAACGGCGACCTCAAAAACTACCACCCCAACCTGCGCGGCAACTACCTGCCGGTGGGCACTACCGACAGCGAAAAGGCCTTTTGCTGGATATTGCAGGAGCTGCGCAGCGCATTCAAAGGAGCCTGCCCGCCGAGCTGGAAGCAGTTGGCACCGGTGCTGGCCGGGCTGTCGCGCCGCATCGCCAGGCACGGCACGTTCAACTTCCTGCTGTCCAACGGCGAGGCCATGTATGCGCATTGCTCCACCAATCTCAGCTGGGTGTCGCGCCAGCACCCGTTCCAGACCGCCCGTCTGATCGACTGCGATATGACACTCGACCTGCGCCAGGCCAATAGCGAGAGCGACCGCATGGTGCTGGTGGCCACCGAGCCGCTGACCGCCGACGAGCCCTGGGACAGCTTCGCCCCGGGCGAACTCAAGGTGTTTGTCGAAGGTGCCCAGGTCTGGAGCAGCACCAGCCTGCCACCCCAGCCCACCAAGCCAATGAAACCCGTGAAAGCCGCCCGGGCCGTGCCGCCCAAGCCGGTAACCGTGCGTGCCAGCCTGGGGGCACCCGCGTGAGTGCTGCCGCAGCGGAGGGTGGTCGCCGGGTGCTGGAGGTGCAGCACTTGGGGGTGCGGTTTGAAACCAAGGAGCGCGTGGTGGATGCCGTACGCGACCTGTCTTTCCACGTCAATGCAGGCGAAACCCTGGCCATCGTAGGCGAGTCGGGTTCGGGCAAGTCGGTATCGTCTCTGGCGCTGATGCGGCTGGTGGAGAACGGCGGCGGGCGCATCACCAGCGGCAGCATGCAGTTCCACCGGCGCGATGGCAGTACGCTGGACCTGGCCCAGGCCAGCGCAGCCACCATGCGCGGCATCCGCGGCGCCGAAATGGCCATGGTGTTCCAGGAGCCCATGACCTCGCTGAACCCGGTGTTCCCCGTGGGCGAGCAGATTGCCGAATCCATCCGCCTGCACCAGCGGCTGGGCCGCACCGCCGCCCTGGCCGAGGCCCTGCGCATGCTCGACCTGGTGCGCATCCCCGAGGCCAAGAATGTGCTGGGCCGCTTTCCGCACCAGCTCTCTGGCGGCATGCGCCAGCGGGTCATGATCGCCATGGCCTTGGCGTGCAAACCCCGTCTGCTGATCGCCGACGAGCCCACCACCGCGCTGGACGTGACTATCCAGGCCCAGGTGCTGTCGCTGATCCGACTGCTGCAAAGGGATATGCAGATGGGCGTGGTGTTCATTACCCACGACATGGGCGTGGTGGCCGAGATGGCTGACCGCGTGCTGGTCATGCTGCGCGGCGACAAGGTCGAAGAGGGCGACTGCGCGCGCCTGTTTGCCGCCCCCCAGCACCCCTACACCCGCGCGCTGCTGGCGGCGGTACCTACGCTGGGGGCCATGCACGGTACCGACAGCCCGGCCAAATTTCCGCTGCTGGATGCGCCGAATGCGCCGAATGTGGCGCTCTGGCCGGAGCGCGACGCCGTGCAATACGACAAGCCGCCGGTGCTGAATGTGCAGGGTCTGACCACTCGCTTCCCGGTGCGCACCGGGCTGCTGGGCCGCGTGACGCGGCAGGTGTATGCGGTGGAGCAGGTCAGTTTCAGCCTGCAGCGCGGCGAAACGCTGGCCCTGGTGGGCGAGTCGGGCTGCGGCAAGTCCACCACCGGGCGCTCGCTGGCGCGGCTGGTGGAATTCAATGCGGGCAGTGTGGACGTAGCCGGGCGGGCGATTGCCCCGTTGAAAGGCCGCAGCTTGCAGGCCTTGCGCCGCGACGTGCAGTTTATTTTCCAGGACCCGTTTGCCTCGCTGGACCCGCGCCTGACGGTGGGCTTTGCCATCATGGAGCCGCTGCTGGTGCACGGCGTGGCCAGTGGCGCAGAAGCCGAAAAGCGGGTGGCCGAGCTGCTGTACCGCGTGGGCCTGCCTGCCAACGCTGCCCAACGGTATCCGCACGAATTCTCTGGTGGGCAGCGCCAGCGGATTGCAATTGCCCGGGCGCTGGCGCTGAACCCCAAGGTGGTGGTGGCCGACGAGGCGGTGTCGGCACTGGACGTGTCCATCCGAGCGCAGATCGTCAACCTGATGCTGGACCTGCAGCGCGATTTCGGCATTGCCTTTTTATTCATCTCGCATGACATGGCCGTGGTGGAGCGCATCAGCCACCGGGTGGCGGTGATGTACCTGGGCCAGATTGTGGAGATCGGCCCCCGCCGTGCGGTGTTCGAGAATCCGCAGCATGCCTACACCCGCCGCCTGATGGCCGCCGTGCCGGTGGCCGATCCGGCGCGCCGCCACATGCAGCGCGAACTGCAGACCGGCGATATCCCCAGCCCGATCCGTGCCATGGACGATGCGCCGCAGGTGGCTCCGCTGGTCGAGGTAGGCCCCGGCCACTTCGTGGCGCGCCACGCGGTGGGTGGGATGTATTAGTTTTTGGCTTCCCGTGTGGCTTTGTGCCCGTCGGGATTTTTTGTAACCCTGGAGTTTTCAGCATGCAACACGCTTTGTCCCCATTGTCCAAATTGTCCGCCGCGCTGGCCGTGGCGGCGGCGCTCGCTTCGCCTGCTTTTGCCGCCAAGAACGTAGTGATCGCGGTAGATTCGACCTTCACCACCATGGACCCCTATGATGCCAACGACACCTTGTCGCAGGCGGTGGCCAAGTCGTTCTACCAAGGCCTGCTCGGCTTTGACAAAAGCATGAAGATGGTGCCGGTGCTGGCCGAGAGCTACAAGGCCAGCAAAGACGGGTTGAACTACACCTTTGTGCTGAAGAAGGGCATCAAATTCCAGGATGGCACCGACTTCAACGCCGAAGCCGTCAAGGCCAACTTTGACCGGGTCACCAACCCCGACAACAAGCTCAAGCGCTACACCCTGTACAAGAACATTGCCAAGACCGAAGTGCTCGATGCCAACACTGTGCGCATTGTGCTTAAGGAGCCGTTCTCTCCCTTCATCAACTCGCTGGCCCACCCGTCGGCGGTGATGATTTCGCCCGCAGCCATTGCCAAGTACGGCAAGGACATTGGCCAGCACCCGGTGGGCACCGGCCCGTTCAAGTTCGTCGAATGGAAGCAGACCGACTTCGTGAAGGCCGAGAAGTTTGACGGCTACTGGCGCAAGGGCTATCCCAAGGTGGACAGCATTACCTGGCGCCCCGTGGTCGACAACAATTCGCGCAGTGCCATCATCCAGACCGGCGAGGCCAATTTCACCTTCCCGGTGCCGCCCGAGCAGGTGGAGCTGCTCAAGGCCAAGCCCAATCTGGAGATCACGGTGTCGCCGTCCATCGTGCACCGCTTTGTGGCCCTCAACACCCAGCAAAAGCCGTTTGACAACCTCAAGGTGCGCGAAGCCCTGAACTACGCCATCAACAAGGACGCGCTGATCAAGGTGGTCTACGGCGGCTACGCCATCCCCGCAGAAGGCGTGATCCCCAAGGACGTGCAGTTCTCCACCAAGCTGGGCCCCTGGCCGTACAACCCGGTCAAGGCCCGTGAGCTGCTGAAAGAGGCGGGCTACCCCAACGGCTTTGAGAGCACCCTGTGGTCGGCCTTTACCGATTCCACCTCGCTCAAGGCCATCCAGTTCATCCAGCAGCAACTGCGCGTGGTGGGGGTGAACCTGCAGGTGCTGGCGCTGGAAGCCGGGCAGCGGGCAGAGCGTGTTGAAAGCGCGCCCGACGCCGCCACCGCCCCGGTGCGCATGTACTACGTGGGCTGGTCCGCGTCCACCGGCGAGGCTGATTGGGCCATCCGTCCGCTGCTGGCGGCCGAGTCGTTCCCGCCCAAGTCTTTCAACGTGGCCTACTACAAGAACGACGCAGTCGAAGCCGGTATCGCCAAGGCGCTGGTGACCACCGATCCGGCCATCAAGGCGCAGATTTACGCCGACGTGCAACAGCGCGTGTGGAAAGACGCACCCTGGATCAACCTGGCCACGCTGCAGCTGGTATCGGCCCGCACCAAGAACTTCAGCGGTTTCTACGTGATGCCCGACCGTTCGTTCAACTTTGACGAAATCGAACTGAAGTAAACCCCGGCTCGCATGCTCAACTACATCCTCAAGCGGCTGCTGGGCCTGCTGCCCACGCTGCTGATCGTGGCGGGGCTGGTGTTTCTGTTCGTCCACCTGCTGCCAGGCGACCCTGCGCGGCTGGCAGCAGGGCAGGATGCGGATTTTGAAACCGTGCAGACCATCCGCCGCGATCTGGGGCTGGACTTACCCATGCACCAGCAGTTCTGGCGTTTCATCAGCCACGCAGCGCAGGGGGATTTTGGCCAGTCACTGCGCAGCAAACGCCCGGTATCCACCGAGATCGCCGAGCGCTTCATGCCCACCTTCTGGCTCACCGTGGCGGCCATGGGCTGGTCGGTGCTGCTGGGGCTGGTGATTGGCACGGTGTCTGCCGTGTGGCGCAACCGCTGGCCAGACCGCCTGGGCATGACGCTGGCCATCACCGGCATTTCTTTCCCGTCGTTCGCGCTAGGCATGGTGCTGATGGAGGTGTTTTCGGTGCAGCTGGGCTGGCTGCCCACGGTGGGTGCAGACACCTGGAAGCATTACGTGCTGCCTTCGTTGACGCTGGGCGCGGGTGTGGCGGCAGTGATGGCACGGTTTACCCGCTCGTCCTTCATCGACATCCTGAAAGAAGACTATGTGCGCACCGCCCGCGCCAAGGGCTTGGGCGAGTTTGTGGTGGTGGTCAAGCACGGCCTGCGCAATGCGCTGATCCCGGTGGTCACCATGATGGGCCTGCAGTTTGGCTTCTTGCTGGGCGGCTCCATCGTGGTGGAGAAGGTATTCAACTGGCCGGGCATGGGCCGTTTGCTGGTGGACGCGGTGGAGATGCGCGACTTTCCGGTGATCCAGGCCGAGGTGCTGTTGTTTTCGCTGGAATTCATCCTGATCAACCTGGTGGTCGACGTGCTGTACGCCGTCATCAATCCAGCTATTCGCTATAAATAAAAGAGCTTGTTATGCCCGTTCCATCAGCGCTAGAGCCTCATTTGACCAAGGAACGCGTGCGCACACCCTGGAGCGAGTTCTGGCGCAAGTTCAAGGGCCAGTACGTGGCCCTGGTGGCCGGGTTGTTTGTGCTGCTGCTGGTCGTGGTGGCGGTGGCGGCCCCGTGGCTGGTGCCCTTCGATGCCGAGAACTTCTTTGACTACGACGCGCTCAACGCGGCGCCTTCGGCCGCACACTGGTTTGGCGTGGACGCCCTGGGCCGCGACATCTTCAGCCGCATCCTGATGGGTGCACGCATTTCGCTGGCGGCGGGTTTCATTTCGGTGGCGGTGGGGGCAGTGATCGGCACCGTGCTGGGCCTGCTGGCGGGCTACTACGAGGGCTGGTGGGACCGCATCGTGATGCGCATCTCCGACGTGTTGTTTGCCTTTCCGGGCATCTTGCTGGCCATCGGCATCGTGGCCATTTTGGGCAACGGCATGGTCAATGTGATCATGGCGGTGGCGGTGTTCAGCGTGCCGGCGTTTGCCCGGTTGGTGCGCGGCAACACCCTGGTGGTGAAGAACCTGACCTACATCGAAGCCGTGCGCTCGATTGGCGCGTCCGACTGGACCATCCTCTCCCGGCACATCTTTCCGGCCACCATTTCGTCGGTGGTGGTGTACTTCACCATGCGCATCGGCACCTCCATCATCACTGCCGCCAGCCTGTCCTTTTTGGGCCTGGGCGCGCAGCCGCCCACACCGGAGTGGGGGGCCATGCTGAACGAAGCCCGCGCCGACATGATGAGTGCACCGCACATCGCGCTGTTCCCCAGCCTGGCGATCTTCTTCACCGTGCTGGCCTTCAACCTGCTGGGCGATGGCCTGCGCGACGCGCTCGACCCCAAGCTGGACAATTGATCAAGTGTTTTTTTGGCCCCTCGCGCTTATTCCATAAGCGTGAGTAGCTGCTATTTATATAGCATCTAAATCGTGGAGGCCTGGATGCTGTCGATGACCTTTTGCAGGTCGGCGACGGCCCGGCTGCGGTTTTCGCCGCTGAGCTTGTCCAGATCGACCGACAGGCGCAGGCCAGGGTAGCGCTGGTTCAGGTTGTCGGGCGGCGCGTCGGGGGCGTGGATGTCGCGCAGCACAAAGCAGCGGATCTCGCGCGACACGCCCTTGGCGGCCAGCGGTTCGCGCTCGTGCGCGTCAAATTCGTCTTTCACCAGGGCGTAGGTTTCGTACGACATGATGATGCCGTCGGCTTCGCCGTTCTGCTCCAGCCGGGCGGCCAGGTTCACCTCGCTGCCGATCACGGTGTAATCCATGCGCTGGTCGCTGCCGAAGTTGCCCACGTGGCAAAAGCCGGTGTTGATGCCGATGCGGATCTGGAACGGCTGGCGGTCGCCCTTGTCGCGCCAGATCTCGCGCAACTGGTGCATGCGCCGCTGCATCGCCACGGCCATGCGCACGCACTGCAAGGCATCTTCCTGCACGCCGCGGGTTTCGGGGTCGCCAAAGAAGATCAGGATGGCATCGCCGACAAATTTGTCGATGGTGGCGCCAAACTCCAGCGCAATCTTCGACATCTCCGAGAAGTAGCTGTTCAAAAAGTAGGTCAGGTCTTCGGGCTGCATGCCCTCGGAGGTGCGGGTGAAGTCCTTGATGTCCGAGAAAAAGATCGTCAGCTTCTTGCGTACCGCCTGGATCGACACGTCCTGGTCGCCCTCGAAAATCGACTTGTAGACCTGGGGCGAGAGGTAGCGCGAGAGCTTGTTGGACAGCGAATGCAGCATCGCCGTGCGCACATTCAGGGCAATGTGGTTGTGCACCCGGGCCAGCAGGATGGGTGGGCAAATGGGTTTGGTGATGTAGTCCACTGCGCCCAGCTCGAAGCCTTTTTCTTCGGCCTCGTCGTCGGACTTGGCGGTGAGAAAGATCACCGGAATGTCGCGCGTGGCCGGGTTGGCCTTGAGGCGGCGGCAGACCTCGTAGCCGTCGATTTGCGGCATCATGATGTCGAGCAGGATCAGGTCGGGCGGCGTGCTGGACGCGGCCACCGCCAGCCCCTTTTCGCCGTGGTTGACCACCTTGACGCGGTAGGTGTCCTTGAGCAGCGCCGCCATCAGCGTCAGATTGTCGGCAGTGTCATCCACCACCAGCACCGTGGGTTTTTCGGCGAAGCCCAACATTTTCATACAGTGTCTTCCGAAAGCCCGTCTGCGCGCATACAACATGCGGGTCTCAGGCTCTGAGAATCGTACACCGACCGCCCAGGCAAATGTGACATTTTGTGTACATGTGCCGCGCTGTACCATGCCGGTCTAGATTACTGGGAGTATGGCTATGAAATGGGAAGGCAATCGCGAATCCAGCAACGTGGAAGACCGGCGGGATGGCGGAGAGGGCGGCTCCGGCGGCGGCATGTTGGGCGGGCGCAGCATCGGCATCGGCACCATCGTGGTGGCTTTGTTGGGAAGCTGGATATTTGGCATCAATCCCCTCACCATCATCAGCCTGATGAGTGGCGGCAGTGCGCCCCAGGTGCAGCAGCAGGCGCCTGCGCATGCGCCGCCTAAGGGCGACCAGTTGGCCAAGTTCGTGTCGACCGTGCTGGCCGATACCGAAGATGTCTGGACCGACGTGTTTGCCAAGGCGGGCGGAACCTACAAGGACCCGAACCTGGTGCTGTTCCGCGGTGCCACCCGTACGGCATGCGGCCAGGGGCAGGCAGCCATGGGGCCGTTTTACTGCCCTGGCGACCAGAAGGTCTACATCGACCTCGGGTTTTACGACACGCTGAAAAACCAGTTGGGTGCGCCCGGCGAGTTTGCCGAGGCCTACGTGATTGCCCACGAGGTCGGCCACCACGTGCAAAACCTGATGGGCATCAGCGAGAAGGTGGATGCCATGCGCAGCCGCGCCAGCAAGGCCCAGTCCAACGCCCTGAGCGTGCGACTGGAGTTGCAGGCCGACTGTTTTGCCGGCCTGTGGGCCCACCACGCGCAAGATGCCCGCAAGATTCTGGAAAACGGCGATATCGAGTCGGCCATGAACGCCGCTGCCAAGATTGGCGACGACGCGTTGCAGCGTGCCAGCGGCGGCGAAGTGGTGCCCGACAGCTTCACCCACGGCACCAGCGCCCAGCGCCAGCGCTGGTTCAATACCGGTTACCAGACGGGTGTGGTGAAGTCCTGCGACACCTTCAGTACGCGCCAACTCTGAGCCCTTTGCCATTCCGGGCTATAATTTCAAGGCTTTGCATACCGCACAAGCGCACGTTGACTGAAATTCCATCTATCAACGCAAGTCACTCTAATCGGATAAATACATGATCGCATCCTCTATCAAGGCCGAAGTCGTCAAGGCCAACGCGCGCAGCGCCACCGACACCGGCAGCCCAGAAGTGCAAGTTGCACTGCTGACCGCCCGTATCAACGAACTCACCCCCCACTTCAAGCTGCACGCCAAAGACCACCACGGTCGCCGCGGCCTGCTGCGCATGGTGAGCCGTCGCCGCAAGCTGTTGGATTACCTGAACTCCAAGGACCACGAGCGTTATGCCGCTCTGATCGTGAAACTCGGCCTGCGTAAGTAATCCCGGTTTCCAATGCACAAGCGCCTGAGTTAGTTCACTAGCTCAGGCGTTTTTGTTTGTTTTTTCGTAGAGAGGCGATTTACCCCGTACGCGCTGTGTCATTCCATAAATCGCTCCAGTGGCGGTTTATGGAATGGCATCGTATGGCCGAACCCTCTTTGTCCCTCGCCAGTCCCACCGTGGTGAATTCCCCGTGGTGTACAGGACTGCAAAACCTCCCAGGAGACCCAATATGACTATGTTCAATAAAGTAAGCAAGACCTTCCAATGGGGTGCCAATACAGTCACCATGGAAACCGGCGAAATGGCCCGCCAATCTACCGGCGCCGTGCTGCTGGACATGGACGGCACCGTGGTGCTGGCCACCGTAGTGGCCAAGACCGTCGGCAAGCCCGGCCAAGACTTTTTCCCGCTGACCGTCGATTACCTGGAAAAGACCTACGCTGCGGGCAAGATCCCCGGTAGCTTTTTCAAGCGCGAAGGCCGTCCCAGCGAATTTGAAACCCTGACCAGCCGCCTGATCGACCGTCCGATCCGTCCGTTGTTCCCCGAAGGTTTCTTCAACGAAGTGCATGTGGTCATCCACACCCTGTCGCTGAACCCTGAAGTCGATGCCGACATCGCCGCCCTGATCGCCACCAGCGCCGCTTTGTCGGTCAGCGGCATCCCGTTCAGCGGCCCCATTGGTGCAGCCCGCGTGGGTTACATCAACGGTGAATACGTGCTGAACCCTGGCCAGACCGCCCGCAAGGATTCCATCATGGACCTGGTGGTGGCCGGTACCGAAACCGCCGTGCTGATGGTGGAATCGGAAGCCCAGCAACTGTCAGAAGAAATCATGCTTGGCGGTGTCATGTTCGGCCACGAGCAGGGCGTAATTGCCATCAACGCCATCCATGAACTGGTGCGTGACGCTGGCAAGCCGGTGTGGGACTGGACTGCACCTGCGAAGGATGAAGTGCTGATCGCCAAAGTGGTGGCATTGGCCGAAGAAAAGCTGGCTGCCGCCTACCAGAACCGCAACAAGCAAGCGCGTACCCATGCCACCCGCGAAGCCTACACCTGGGTGAAGATGGGCCTGAAGGCCGAAGGCGTGGAATTTGACCCCGTCGCGGTTGAAGGCATGTTGTTCGACATCGAAGCCAAAATCGTGCGCAGCCAGATTCTGGCGGGCGAGCCTCGTATCGACGGCCGCGACACCCGCACCGTGCGCGCCATCGAAATCCGCAACGGCGTGCTGCCCCGTACCCATGGCTCGGCTCTGTTCACCCGCGGCGAGACCCAGGCTTTGGTGGTCACCACCCTGGGCACCGAGCGCGATGCCCAGCGTATCGATGCACTGGCTGGCGAGTACGAAGACCGCTTCATGCTGCACTACAACATGCCTCCGTTCGCCACGGGCGAAACCGGTCGCGTGGGTACGCCCAAGCGCCGCGAAATCGGCCACGGCCGTCTGGCCAAGCGCGCATTGGTCGCTGTTTTGCCCAGCAAGGAAGACTTCCCCTACACCATGCGTGTGGTGTCGGAAATCACCGAATCGAATGGCTCCTCGTCGATGGCTTCGGTCTGCGGCGGCTGCCTGTCGCTGATGGATGCGGGCGTGCCGATGAAAGCCCATGTGGCCGGCATCGCCATGGGCCTGATCAAGGACGGCAACCGCTTCGCCGTGCTGACCGACATTCTGGGTGACGAAGACCACCTGGGTGACATGGACTTCAAGGTGGCCGGTACCACCAACGGTATCACCGCGCTGCAAATGGACATCAAAATCCAGGGCATCACCAAGGAAATCATGCAGGTTGCACTGGCCCAGGCCAAAGAAGCCCGCTTGCACATCCTCGACAAGATGATGGAAGCCATGTCCGAAGCCAAGACCGAAGTGTCTACATTCGCGCCTCGCCTGTTCACCATGAAGATCAATCCGGACAAGATCCGTGATGTGATCGGCAAGGGCGGTGCGGTCATCCGTGCACTGACCGAAGAAACCGGCACGCAGATCAACATCGAAGAAGACGGCACCATCACCATCGCATCGAGCGATCCTGCCAAGGCCGAAGAAGCCAAGCGCCGCATTGAACAGATCACCGCAGAAGTTGAAATTGGCAAGGTCTACGAAGGCCCGATCACCAAGATTCTGGACTTCGGTGCACTGGTCAATCTGCTGCCCGGCAAAGACGGTTTGCTGCATATCAGCCAGATTGCCCACGAACGTGTGGAAAAGGTCACCGACTATCTGTCCGAAGGCCAGATAGTCAAGGTCAAGGTCATGGAAACGGATGAAAAGGGCCGTATCAAGCTGTCCATGAAGGCATTGATGGACCGCCCGGCGTACAACCCGGAAGCCCAGCGCTAAATCCACTGTTTGCGGCTGTGGCAACACAGCCGCGCGCATGGAACACAGCCCTCCTATGAAAGCCATCGAAATCACCGCGTACGGCGCGCCGGATGTACTGCGCATTGCAGAGCGTCCTGCGCCCGTGCCGGGCGCAGGTGAGTTACTGATTCGCGTGTCCGCCAGTGGTGTAAACCGGCCTGACGTACTCCAGCGGACCGGCAACTACCCCGTGCCTGCGGGCGCTTCGGATATTCCCGGTCTGGAAGTGGCGGGCGTGGTGGTGTCGGGTGATGCCGATGCGATGGCTCGGAACGGTTTGCAGATCGGTGACCGCGTTTGTGCGTTGGTGGCTGGTGGTGGGTATGCGCAAATGTGCGTGGCCCCGGTGGCACAGTGCCTGCCCGTGCCGCAAGGTCTGAGCGATATCGAGGCGGCATCCCTGCCTGAAACCTTCTTCACGGTGTGGAGCAACGTGTTTGACCGGGCCCGTCTGCAGCAGGGCGAGACTCTGTTGGTGCAAGGGGGTTCCAGCGGCATTGGCATCACGGCCATCCAGCTGGCCAAGGCCATGGGTGCCACGGTGCTGGTAACGGCGGGCAGCGATGCAAAATGCGCGGCCTGTCTGGCCCTGGGGGCGGACTACGCCATCAACTACAAGACCCACGACTTCGTGGAAGAAGTGCTGCGCATGACCCAAGGTAGGGGTGTGGACGTAGTGCTTGACATGGTGGCTGGCAGCTACGTGGCCCGCGAAGTCCAGTGCCTGGCAGAAGATGGCCGTCTGGTCATCATTGCCGTGCAGGGTGGCGTCAAAAGCGAGATCCACGCCGGTTTGGTCATGCGCAAGCGCCTGACGATCACAGGGTCAACCTTGCGGGTCCGTTCGGTGGCATTCAAAGCGGCCATTGCGCAAGCTTTGCGGCAACAGGTGTGGCCCATGCTGGCCGATGCGCGTATCAAGCCGGTGGTCTACCAGATATTTGCTGCAGAAGAGGGCGGAGCGGCCCAGGCGCATGCTCTGATGGAGTCGGGATCAAACATTGGAAAAATCGTTTTGACGTGGTGATGCTATGAAGAAAAAACTGATTGTTGGTAATTGGAAGATGAACGGCAGCCTGGCTGCAAACCAGGCTTTGCTGCAGGCACTGTTGGCGGGTATGGGCCAGTCGGCATGTGGCGTGGCCGTTTGCGTCCCTGCTCCTTATTGGGCGCAAGCGCAGGTACTGCTGGCTTCTGGTGCTATTGATTTGGGAGCGCAAGACGTTTCGCAACACGCGGTGGGGGCATTCACCGGTGAGGTATCCCCGGCCATGCTGAAGGAGTTTGGCGTGCGCTATGCCATCGTTGGTCACTCGGAGCGTCGGCAATACCATGGTGAAACCGATGCTGTGGTGGCCCTGAAAACCCAGAGCGCCCTGGCCGCCGGAATTACGCCCATTGTGTGTGTGGGCGAAACCCTGGCAGAGCGTGAAGCAGGCAAAACCGAAGAAGTGGTCAAGCGCCAACTCGCAGCGGTAGTGCATACCAATGGCCATTGCATCAGTGAAATTGTGCTGGCTTACGAGCCGGTGTGGGCGATTGGCACGGGCTTGACCGCGACGCCCGAGCAGGCGCAGCAGGTACATGCATTGTTGCGTGCCCAATTGCAAGCGGCTACCAGCCATGCCGATCGTATCCAGATCTTGTACGGCGGCAGCATGAACGCAGGCAATGCCGCGCAACTACTGGCCCAGACCGATATTGATGGCGGATTGGTTGGCGGGGCGTCGCTCAAGGCCGTAGACTTTTTGGCGATTGTGTCGGCAGCCCAGTAAGGCAGAAGCACCGGTTTCATATTTTTGAGTTTGATTTTGGAGTATTGAGATGAATTATTTGTTGACCCTTTTGCTGGCAGTCCAGATGTTGGCCGCGATCGGCATGATTGGCCTGATCCTGGTCCAGCATGGCAAGGGTGCTGATATGGGCGCGGCGTTTGGCAGCGGCAGTTCCGGTAGCTTGTTTGGTGCCAGTGGCAGCGCCAATTTCCTGTCGCGCACCACCGGCATTTTGGCTGCGGTGTTTTTTGCCTGTACGTTGGCTTTGGCGTATTTCAACAGCGCGCGCACCGTCAGCTCCGGCAGCGTGTTGGAGCGTGCGGCTGTGACGGCACCCGAGGTGCCCGCTTCTGGCGCGGCAGGGCAGATTCCGGGCTCGACACCTGCTTCCGCGCCTGCTGCACCCGCGGTCGCTGCTTCCGGCGCGGGGCAAATTCCGACTAAATAATATGGGTTGAATTTCTCGCTCGCCCCAAGAACGACAGGGTAATCGAGTAAAATTCATAGCTGTGCAGAAAGCCACAAACCGCAAGGTTCCTCATGCCATCTGTACAGAAAAAACCGCCGTCGTGGTGAAATTGGTAGACACGCTATCTTGAGGGGGTAGTGGCGAAAGCTGTGCGAGTTCGAGTCTCGCCGACGGCACCAACAAAAAGACCCGCCGAACCGGTGTTCGGTGGGTCACAAGCGGTGATCAGAACCCCAAGATGAACTTAGATCAGTACCTCCCAGTCCTTTTGTTCATCTTAGTCGGCATTGGTGTCGGCGTAGCACCCCAGGTGCTCGGCCATATATTCGGCCCCAACCGGCCCGATGCGGCCAAGAACTCCCCTTACGAATGTGGCTTTGAAGCATTCGAAGATGCACGCATGAAATTTGACGTGCGCTACTACCTTGTAGCTATTCTTTTTATATTGTTTGACCTGGAAATTGCATTCCTTTTTCCTTGGGCTGTTGCGCTCAAGGAGGTGGGTGTTGTGGGTTTCTGGGCTGTCATTCTCTTTCTGGGAATTCTCGTTGTAGGCTTTGTCTACGAGTGGAAAAAAGGGGCCCTTGACTGGGAGTAGCACAATGATTGAAGGTGTCATGAAAGAAGGGTTTGTCACCACGTCTTACGACTCGGTGGTGAACTGGGCGAAAACAGGTTCCTTGTGGCCGATGACGTTCGGCTTGGCGTGCTGTGCGGTGGAAATGATGCATGCGGGCGCAGCGCGCTACGACATCGACCGTTTTGGCATGTTGTTCCGTCCCAGCCCGCGCCAGAGCGATTTGATGATTGTGGCGGGCACGCTGTGCAACAAGATGGCGCCTGCCTTGCGCAAGGTGTATGACCAGATGCCGGAGCCGCGTTGGGTTCTGTCCATGGGTTCGTGCGCCAATGGGGGTGGTTACTACCACTACAGCTATTCCGTGGTGCGCGGTTGCGACCGTATTGTGCCTGTGGATGTGTATGTGCCGGGCTGTCCTCCCACGGCCGAAGCGTTGCTTTATGGAGTGATCCAGTTGCAGCAGAAGATCCGTCGGACCAACACGATTGCGAGGGTCTGAGATGACCGTATTTGCTGTTCAGCCCGAGGCGTTGAAAGATAGTCTGGTGCAGGTGCTGGGTGCCCAGGCGAGCCAGGTGCGCGTGGCTCTGGGTGAGGTCGAGGTGGTGGTGCGGGCTGCGGACTATCTGTCGGTGGCAACGTTGTTGCGCGATGCACCTGGCTGCAAGTTCGAGCAATTGATCGACCTGTGCGGTATGGATTATTCGTCGTTCCAGGACGGTGCCTACGAAGGTCCGCGGTATGGTGTGGTTCTGCAGTTATTGTCTGTCAGCCTGAACCAGCGCCTGCGTCTCAAGGTGCTATGCCCTGACGATGATTTTCCGGTGGTGGACTCTATCAACGGCGTCTGGAATTCCGCCAACTGGTTTGAGCGTGAAGCATTTGACCTGTTTGGCATCATCTTCGAAGGCCACAATGATCTGCGCCGAATTCTGACGGACTACGGTTTCATCGGGCATCCGTTTCGCAAGGACTTCCCGACATCGGGCCACGTCGAAATGCGCTACGACCCGGAACAAAAACGTGTCATTTACCAGCCTGTGTCGATTGAACCGCGCGAAATCACGCCCCGCATCATCCGGGAAGACAATTACGGGGGTCTGCACTAAGCGCAGGATGTGTCATGGCTGAAATCAAAAATTACACGCTCAATTTTGGGCCGCAGCACCCGGCTGCACACGGTGTTTTGCGTCTGGTGCTTGAACTAGACGGTGAGGTGATCCAACGTGCCGATCCGCACATTGGCTTGCTGCACCGTGCCACCGAAAAACTAGCCGAAACCAAGACCTTCATCCAATCGTTGCCTTACATGGACCGGCTGGACTATGTGTCCATGATGGCCAACGAACAGGCCTATTGCCTCGCCATCGAAAAGATGATGGGACTCGACGTTCCCATACGCGCCCAGTACATCCGCGTCATGTTTGCCGAAATCACCCGGCTGCTGAACCACTTGCTGTGGTTGGGCGCGCACGGGCTGGATTGCGGTGCCATGAATGTGCTGATCTATTGCTTCCGCGAACGCGAAGATCTGTTTGACATGTACGAAGCGGTGAGCGGCGCGCGCATGCATGCGGCCTATTTCCGTCCTGGTGGCGTGTACCGGGACTTGCCCGACACCATGCCCCAGTACAAGGCCAGCCGCATCAAGAACGCCAAGGCCATGGCGCAGTTGAATGAAAACCGCCAAGGTAGCCTGCTGGATTTCATCGATGACTTCGCCAAGCGCTTCCCCAAGTGCGTGGACGAATACGAAACCCTGTTGACCGAAAACCGTATCTGGAAGCAGCGCACGGTGGGTATTGCCGTGGTGACACCCGAGCGAGCGCTCAATCTGGGTTTCACGGGGCCGATGTTGCGTGGCTCCGGTATTGCATGGGACTTGCGCAAGAAGCAACCCTATGACGCCTACGACAAGATGGACTTTGACATTCCGGTTGGTAAAACTGGCGATTGCTATGACCGCTATCTGGTGCGTGTGCAGGAGATGCGGGAATCCAACCGCATCATCCAGCAATGCGTAGATTGGCTGCGCGTGAATCCCGGTCCGGTCATCACCGATAACCACAAGGTTGCGGCCCCTACGCGTGAGTCGATGAAGGCGAACATGGAGGAGTTGATCCACCATTTCAAGCTCTTCACGGAAGGTTTTCATGTGCCGTTGGGCGAGGCGTATGCGGCCGTAGAACATCCCAAGGGCGAGTTCGGTATCTACCTCGTCAGTGATGGTGCCAACAAGCCTTACCGCCTGAAAATCCGGGCTCCGGGCTTTGCGCATCTGGCTGCCATGGACGAACTGTCGCGTGGCCACATGATTGCGGATGCCGTGGCGGTGATCGGCACGATGGATATCGTGTTTGGCGAAATTGACAGGTAATGTGAGCATGATTTCTGAATCCACCAAAGCCCGTTTTGCCCGCGAAGTGGCCAAGTTCCCTTCTGACCAAAAGCAATCCGCCGTCATGGCCTGCCTCTCCATCGTCCAGCAAGAATTGGGCTATGTGAGTGCCGAAAGCGAAAACATCGTTGCGGAATACCTGGGCATGCCACCGATCGCAGTGCATGAAGTGACGACCTTCTACAACATGTACAACCAGGCGCCGGTAGGGCGCTTCAAGCTGAACGTCTGTACCAATCTGCCTTGCCAGTTGCGCGACGGTGCCAATGCTTTGAAGCATCTTGAGCACAAGCTGGGAATTTCGATGAACGAGACCACGCCGGATGGCATGTTCACTCTGCAACAAAGCGAGTGCCTGGGCGCTTGCGCGGACTCCCCGGTGATGTTGGTCAACGACCGCACCATGTGCAGTTTTATGAGCAATGATAAATTGGACCAGTTGGTAGATGGATTGCGTGCGTCTGGCGCTCCATCTGCGGAGGCAAAGTGATGTCGGCTGAACAGATACTCTCCCAATTCAAAGCAACTGGTGTGCAAACCAGTTTCCATGGCCGCCATATCAACCCGCAAATCATGGCGGATCTGGACGGCACCAACTGGCACCTCAAGGACTATGAAGCCCGCGGTGGCTACCAGGCCTTGCGCAAGATATTGGGCAAAGACGGAGGCGAGGGCCTCACCCAGGACCAGGTCATTGCGACCGTCAAGGAGTCTGCGCTGCGCGGACGTGGTGGCGCTGGCTTTCCGACTGGCTTGAAGTGGAGCTTCATGCCACGCCAGTTTCCTGGTCAAAAGTACCTCGTCTGTAATTCGGACGAAGGCGAACCAGGTACCTGCAAAGACCGCGACATCATGCAGTACAACCCGCATATCGTGATCGAAGGTATGGCGATCGCGGCGTATGCCATGGGTATTTCGGTGGGGTACAACTACATCCATGGTGAAATTTTCGGCACCTACGAGCGCTTCGAAGAAGCCCTTGAGGAAGCCCGTGCCGCCGGTTTGTTGGGCAACAACATTCTGGGCAGCACCTACTCTTTCCAACTGCATGCGTCCCACGGTTTTGGGGCCTACATTTGCGGTGAAGAAACGGCTTTGCTGGAGTCGTTGGAAGGCAAGAAAGGCCAACCGCGCTTCAAGCCACCATTTCCCGCTAGCTTTGGCCTGTATGGCAAGCCCACGACCATCAACAACACGGAAACCTTCGCGGCTGTGCCTTGGATCATCCGCAACGGTGGGCTGGCATATCTGGAATGCGGCAAGCCCAATAACGGTGGCACCAAGATCTACTCAGTCAGCGGAGACGTGGAGCGTCCCGGTAACTATGAGATTCCGATGGGCACGCCGTTCTCCAAGTTGCTCGAATTGGCGGGTGGTGTGCGCACCGGACGCACCCTCAAGGCGGTGATTCCCGGTGGGTCGTCGGCACCGGTGTTGCCTGCAGACACCATGATGCAATGCACCATGGACTACGACTCGATCGCAAAGGCGGGCTCCATGCTGGGTTCGGGCGCCGTCATTGTGATGGATGATTCGCGCAACATGGTCGAAAGTCTGTTGCGCCTGTCCTACTTTTATTCGCACGAATCCTGTGGCCAGTGCACGCCTTGCCGTGAAGGTACGGGCTGGATGTGGCGGGTGATCGACCGTATCTGGCGTGGTGAGGGTCGCGCAACCGACTTGGATTTGCTCAACTCGGTTGCAGACAATATACAAGGCCGCACTATTTGCGCGCTGGGTGACGCAGCGGCCATGCCGGTGCGCGCCATGATCAAGCATTTCCGCCCTGAATTCGAGGCGTTGATCCAGAACAAAAAACCCCAGGCTGCGGCGCACGCCTGATTGAGGTAAGAGCACATGGTAGAAATCGAACTCGACGGTAAGAAGGTAGACATTCTTGAAGGCAGCATGATCATGCATGCGGCTGAAAAGGCGGGAACCTATATTCCCCATTTTTGTTACCACAAGAAGCTCAGCATTGCGGCGAACTGCCGTATGTGCCTGGTGGATGTGGAAAAGGCGCCCAAGCCCATGCCTGCATGCGCGACGCCCGTCACGCAGGGCATGATTGTTCGCACCAAGAGCGAAAAGGCCATCAAGGCCCAGCAGTCGGTGATGGAGTTTCTGCTCATCAACCATCCCCTGGATTGTCCAATTTGTGACCAGGGCGGCGAATGCCAGTTACAGGATTTGGCCGTCGGCTACGGTGGTTCGTCTTCGCGCTACGAAGAAGAGAAGCGTGTGGTTTTCCACAAGGATGTCGGCCCGCTCGTATCCATGGAAGAAATGAGCCGCTGCATCCACTGCACGCGCTGCGTACGTTTTGGCCAGGAAGTAGCCGGAGTGATGGAACTCGGCATGATCCACCGCGGCGAGCATTCTGAAATCACCACAGTATTGGGTGAGACCATCGATTCCGAACTCTCGGGCAACATGATCGACATTTGCCCCGTTGGTGCGTTGACCAGCAAACCTTTCCGTTACAGCGCCCGTACCTGGGAGTTGTCGCGCCGCAAGTCGGTCAGTCCGCACGATTCCACCGGGGCGAATCTGGTCGTCCAGGTCAAGAACAACAAGGTCATGCGCGTCGTGCCGCTTGAAAATGAAGCGGTTAACGAATGCTGGATTGCCGACCGCGATCGTTTTTCCTACGAAGCACTGAACAGCCCTGAGCGCCTCACCAGCCCTATGCTCAAGCAGGGTGGCGAGTGGAAATCGGTTGATTGGCAGACTGCGCTCGAATACATCGCCAATGGTCTGAAGCAGATCAAAACCCAGCACGGTGCGGCCAGCATTGGTGCCTTGGTCAGTCCCCACAGTACGCTCGAAGAGTTGGTGCTTGCCGCAGCCTTGGTGCGCGGCCTGGGCAGTGAGAACATCGACTACCGTCTGCGCAATGCGGAATTTGTGCAGCCCGAAGGTATCCGTTACCTGGGTGCGTCCATAGCCTCTTTGAGCCAACTGCAGCGGGTGCTGGTGGTGGGTTCGAACCTGCGCAAGGACCACCCTCTGTTTGCGCAGCGTATTCGGCAGGCAGCGCGCAAGGGTTGCGCGGTGAGTGCTATCAATTCCATAGTAGAGCTGGCCAAGGCAGACGCCTGGGCCATGCCGGTTGCAAATTTTGTGCAGAGCCCTGCAGACCAGTGGCTGCAGTCCTTGGCCGATGTTGCTGTGGCGGTGGCCGAGGCCAACGCATCCACTGCACCGGTTTCTGGTACTGCCAGCGATACCGCCAAAGCCATCGCCAAGTCCCTGTTGGGTGGCGAGCGCAAGGCAATTCTGTTGGGCAATGCGGCAGCACACCACGCCCAGGCATCCAGCCTTTTGGCATTGGCCCAGTGGATTGCGGAGCAAACCGGTGCCACGGTGGGTTATCTGACAGAGGCTGCCAACACCGTTGGCGCCCAATTGGCGCAGGCCTTGCCAGGCCAAGGTGGCATGGATGCGGGCCAGATGTTGGCTGGTGGTCTCAAGGCCGTTGTGCTTCTGAACAACGAACCTGAATTTGATTCGGTGGCGGGCGCCGCGCACCAACTGGGCCGCGCCGAGATGGTAGTGACCATGAGCCCCTTCAAGTCCAACATGGCGTTCAGTGACGTGCTGCTGCCCATTGCACCGTTCTCGGAAACCTCTGGCAGTTTTGTCAACGCCGAAGGGCGCGTACAAGGCTTCCATGCAGTGGTGAAGCCCTTGGGCGATACCCGCCCCGCGTGGAAAGTGCTGCGTGTGTTGGCCAATGTGCTGGGTTTGCCAGGCTTCGACTTCGAATCCTCGCAAGATGTGTTGGCAACGTTGCGCGCCGATGTGTCGGAGACGGCGACACACGTGTTGGAATCCAGGTTAAGCAACAAGACCCGCGCAGGAATTGATATGGCTGCGCGTACCTCGGCTGTGCCAGTGGTTGCCAGCCTGTACCAGTTGGATGGCATCGTGCGCCGTGCCAGTGCTTTGCAGATGACGGCAGATGCGCGACAAGCCCATGCCGCACAGGAGGTGGCAGCATGATTGATGGAATCTTCGCTTTTGGCCAAGGACTGGTTGGTGCCAGCTGGTGGTCCGGTGGTGCTTGGCCTGTCATCTGGAATCTGATCAAGATCGTACTGGTGCTGTTGCCGTTGATGGGCTGTGTGGCCTACCTCACATTGTGGGAGCGTAAAGCTATCGGTTGGACCCAGATTCGGATCGGCCCCAACCGTGTAGGACCCATGGGTTTGTTGCAACCCATTGCCGATGCTTTGAAGCTGCTGACCAAGGAAATCATTCTTCCGACGGTGGCGAATAAAGGACTCTTCTTCCTGGGTCCGATCATGACCATCATGCCCGCCCTGGCGGCGTGGGCGGTGATTCCTTTCGGCCCTGAAATCGCACTCTCGAATATCAACGCGGGTCTCCTTTTCCTGATGGCGATCACCTCCATGGAAGTCTACGGTGTGATCATCGCCGGCTGGGCTTCCAACTCCAAATACGCCTTCCTGGGCGCACTGCGGGCTTCAGCGCAGATGGTGAGCTACGAAATTGCCATGGGCTTTTGCCTGGTAATCGTGCTGATGGTCTCCGCCAGCCTGAACCTGACCGACATCGTCATGGGACAGGCCAAGGGCATGTTTGCTGAAAAAGGGTTGACTTTCCTGTCCTGGAACTGGTTGCCTTTGTTGCCGGTCTTTTTGGTCTATTTCATCTCTGGTTTGGCCGAAACCAACCGCCACCCGTTCGACGTGGTGGAAGGTGAGTCGGAGATTGTGGCAGGCCACATGGTCGAGTACTCCGGCATGAGCTTTGCCATGTTCTTTCTGGCCGAATACGCCAATATGTGGCTCGTGTCGATCATGACGGTGCTGATGTTCCTGGGCGGCTGGTTGTCACCTATCGATAGCGTGCTGTTCAATTGGATTCCAGGCTGGATTTGGCTCGGTCTCAAGACCTTTGCGGTCGTGACCATGTTCCTGTGGGTCCGTGCCAGCTTTCCACGTTTCCGTTACGACCAGATCATGCGTCTGGGCTGGAAGATTTTTATCCCTGTCACCTTGGTGTGGCTGGTCGTGGTGGGTGGCTGGATGCAGACCCCGTTCAATATCTGGAAGTAAAGCGAGTCACGTATGTCCACAACGGCTACCCCTGCCTTTTCGCTCAAGGACTTTCTCTCCAGCTTCATGTTGGCAGAGCTGTTCAAGGGCTTGGCGCTGACCGGCAAACATGCGTTCCGGCGCAAGATTACGGTGCAGTTTCCGGAGGAAAAGACACCGCTGTCGCCCCGCTTTCGCGGCCTGCATGCTTTGCGCCGCTATGAAAACGGTGAAGAGCGCTGCATCGCATGCAAGCTTTGCGAGGCGGTGTGCCCCGCCATGGCGATTACCATCGAGTCGGATGTGCGGGCCGATGGTTCGCGCCGTACCAGCCGGTACGACATCGACCTGACCAAGTGCATTTTTTGCGGCTTTTGTGAAGAAAGCTGCCCGGTCGATTCCATCGTGGAAACCCACGTACTGGAATACCACGGTGAAAAGCGTGGTGATTTGTACTTCACCAAGGACATGCTGTTGGCCGTGGGGGACCGCTATGAAAAAGAAATCGCAGCCGCCCGTGCCGCCGATGCCAAGTACCGCTAGACCTCGTTCACAGCTGCTGATTGCTGCCCTCGTTTCCACACAATAAGAACCGCTCCATGGACGTTAAGACAGGCCTTTTTTATCTCTTTGCGACAGTGCTGCTGTTCGCAGGGTTCCGAGTGATTACTTCACGCAACCCTGTGTACGCCGCGCTGTATTTGGTGCTTGCGTTTTTCCAGGCAGCCGCTATCTGGATTCTGCTCAAAGCAGAGTTTTTGGCCATTACCTTGGTGCTCGTATACGTCGGCGCGGTCATGGTGTTGTTCCTGTTCGTGGTGATGATGTTGGATATCAATGTCGATGCACTGCGCCAGGGCTTCTGGAAGCATTTCCCCGTCGCAGCCGGTGGTGGAGTCTTGCTGGCACTGGAAATGGCCATGGTCTTGATGGGCGGGTTCCGTACCAATGAAGAGACGCGCAATCTGACGGGTGGTGCCAACATCGGTGCCCAGGTATCCAACACCAAGGAGCTGGGCAAGATTCTCTATACCGAGTACTTGTACCCGCTGGAAATTGCCGCTGTCATCCTGTTGGTGGCCATCGTGGCCGCCATCGCCCTGACGCTGCGCCAGCGTAAGGACAGCAAGCACACGAACCCCTCGGACCAGGTGCGGGTCAAGGCCCGGGACCGCGTGGAGATCATCAAAATGAAGGTAACCCAGCCTGCGGTGGAAGTTTCTGCCGCTGCTGCCCCGGTGGCTGCGGTTGTGGAGAAAAAAGCATGACCTTGACGCTTGGACACTTTCTTTCACTCGGGGCCATTTTGTTCGCCTTGTCGGTGATCGGTATCTTTTTGAACCGTAAGAATCTCATCGTCTTGTTGATGGCCATTGAGCTGATGCTTTTGGCCGTGAACATGAATTTTGTGGCGTTCTCGTACTACCTGAACGACATGCGCGGGCAGATATTCGTCTTCTTCATCCTGACGGTGGCTGCAGCCGAATCGGCGATTGGCCTGGCCATCCTGGTGCTCCTGTTCCGTAACAAATCCAGCATCAATGTGGATGAACTCAATACGCTCAAGGGTTAATAAAAAATGAGTCAAACCCTCGCAGCTTCTACCTTGCTGGCGGTTCCGCTGGCACCTCTGGCGGGCGCTTTGATCGCCGGCGTTTTGGGTACCGCATTTGGCGGCAATGTCATTGGCCGACGCGCCAGCCACACGCTGACCATTTTGGGTGTATTCATTGCCTTCGTGTTGTCGGCCATGACGCTCAATAGCGTGGTCAACGACGGTGCCCGCTTCAACGAAACGCTCTACACCTGGATGGATGTGGGCGGTCTTCGCATGGAGATCGGTTTCATGGTGGACGGCCTGACTGCCATGATGATGTGCGTGGTGACTTTTGTGTCCCTGATGGTGCATATCTACACCATTGGCTACATGGAAGAGGACGCGGGCTACAACCGGTTCTTCGCCTACATCTCGCTGTTTACGTTCTCGATGTTGATGCTGGTGATGAGCAACAACATGCTGCAGCTGTTCTTCGGTTGGGAAGCGGTGGGTTTGGTGTCGTACCTGCTGATCGGCTTCTGGTTCAACCGTCCGACCGCCATTTTTGCCAACATGAAGGCCTTTCTGGTCAACCGGGTCGGCGACTTCGGTTTCATTCTGGGCATTGGCTTGATTGCTGCCTATGCCGGTACCTTGAACTACACCGAAGCCTTCGCAAAGAAGGAAGAGTTGGCCCAGTTGCTGTTGCCCGGCACGAACTGGCTGCTGGTGACCGTAATCTGCATCTGCCTGTTCATCGGCGCCATGGGCAAGTCGGCCCAGTTCCCGCTGCACGTGTGGCTGCCTGACTCCATGGAAGGCCCTACGCCCATCTCGGCGCTGATCCACGCGGCCACCATGGTGACCGCTGGTATCTTCATGGTGGCGCGCATGTCGCCGCTGTTTGAGCTGAGCGAGACGGCGTTGAATTTCGTCATGGTGATTGGGGCCATCACGGCGCTGTTCATGGGCTTTTTGGGCATCATCCAAAACGACATCAAACGCGTGGTGGCGTATTCCACGCTCTCCCAGTTGGGCTATATGACTGTGGCGTTGGGTGCCTCGGCCTATTCGGTCGCCGTGTTCCATCTGATGACCCACGCGTTCTTCAAGGCTCTGCTGTTTCTGGCGGCGGGCTCGGTCATCATGGGTGTCCACCATAACCAGGACATCCGCTGGATGGGTGGTCTGCGCAAGTACATGCCCATTACCTGGATCACGTCTTTGCTGGGCTCGCTGGCATTGATCGGAACGCCTTTGTTCTCGGGCTTTTACTCCAAGGACAGCATCATTGAAGCGGTGCAGGCCAGCCATTTGCCTGGAGCCGGTTTCGCCAGCTTTGCGGTGTTGGCCGGTGTGTTCGTGACTGCTTTCTACTCTTTCCGCATGTATTTCCTGGTGTTCCACGGCAAAGAGCGGTTTGACCAGAACCCGGATGCGCACCACGGCCATGATGACCACCACGGTGACCACGGCCACGGCGAAAGCAAGCCGCACGAGTCGCCCTGGGTGGTGACGGTGCCCTTGGTATTGCTGGCGATTCCCTCTGTGGTGCTCGGTTACTTCACCATCGACCCCATGCTCTATGGCGACTTCTTCAAGGGCGCGATCTTCATTGACCTGGAGAAGCATGCGGCTATGGAAGAGCTGGCGCATGAGTTCCACGGCGCATGGGCCATGGCAGCACACGCGTTGACGTCGCTGCCGTTCATTCTGGCGGTGGCTGGTGTGGCTACGTCCTACTATATGTACATGGTCAACCCGGCCTTGCCCGCCGCCATCAAGCGTGCCTGCCAGCCGATTTACACGCTGCTGGAGAACAAGTACTACCTGGACTGGTTCAACGAGAACGTACTGGCACGCGGTGCCCGTGGCTTGGGCACCGGCCTGTGGCAGGTTGGGGACCGCACCATCATTGACGGTGGCGTGGTGAACGGTTCCTGGAAGATCGTGGGTTGGATTTCGGGCGTGGTGCGTTGGGTCCAGACCGGATTCATTTACGACTATGCGTTTGCCATGATCTTGGGTGTTTTTGCGCTAATGACGTATTTCGTTTGGCTCAACCAGTAGAGGAATAAGAAAAATGGGATTGTTGAGCCTTGCCATCTGGATACCTATCTTTTTTGGCGTTGTACTTTTGGCCTTAGGCCGTGATGAGCAGGCCGGGGCCGTCCGTTGGGTCGCCCTGGTCGGTGCTGTGGTGAGTTTCCTGGTGACGTTGCCGCTGTACAGCGGTTTCAAGTTGGGCACTTCCGTGATGCAGTTTGTGGAGAACTCCAGCTGGATCGAACGCTTCAATGTGAACTACCACCTGGGCGTGGACGGTATTTCGGTCTGGTTTGTGATCCTGACGGCATTTATCAATGTCATCGTGGTCATTGCCGGTTGGGAAGCCATTACCCACAAGGTCAACCAGTACATGGGGGCCTTCCTGATCCTCAGCGGGTTGATGATTGGTGTGTTTTGCGCGTTGGACGGCATCCTGTTCTATGTGTTCTTCGAAGCCACGCTGATCCCGATGTACCTGATCATCGGTATCTGGGGCGGTCCCAACAAGATTTACGCGGCCTTCAAGTTCTTCCTGTACACGCTGTTGGGTTCCTTGCTGATGCTGGTCGCACTGATTTTCCTGTACGTGAAGTCCGGCGGCAGCTTTGACATTGCCACCTGGCACCAGCTGCCTTTGGATGGCCGCACCCAGACCTTCCTGTTCTTCGCCTTCCTGTCGGCGTTTGCGGTCAAGGTGCCAATGTGGCCGGTGCACACATGGTTGCCCGATGTGCACGTGGAAGCGCCTACCGGTGGCTCTGCCGTGCTGGCCGCCATCATGCTGAAGCTGGGGGCCTACGGTTTCCTGCGCTTCTCGCTGCCCATCGCGCCCGATGCGGCCCATGAGTGGTCTGGCCTGATGATCGGCCTGTCCCTGACCGCAGTGGTGTACGTGGGCCTGGTGGCCATGGTGCAGGAAGACATGAAAAAGCTGGTGGCGTATTCATCGGTGGCGCACATGGGTTTCGTGACCCTGGGTTTCTTCATCTTCAATCCGCTGGGTATCTCCGGCGGCATCGTGCAGATGATTGCCCACGGCTTTGTGTCAGCCGCCATGTTCTTGTCGATCGGCGTGCTCTACGACCGCATGCATTCCCGTGAAATTGCCAGTTATGGTGGCGTGGTCAACACCATGCCCAAGTTTGCGGCCTTTGCCTTGCTGTTTGCCATGGCGAATTGCGGTTTGCCCGCTACGGCTGGCTTCGTGGGCGAGTGGATGGTGATTCTGGGTGCCGTGAAGTTCAACTTCTGGGTCGGTTTTGCCGCGGCCACTGCGCTGATTTTTGGTGCCGCCTACACCCTGTGGATGTTTAAACGCGTCTACCTGGGCCCGGTTGCCAATGACCATGTGAAGGAGCTGAAGGACATCAACGGACGTGAGTTCTTCATGCTGCTCTTGCTGGCGATTGCGGTGTTGGCCATGGGCCTGTACCCCAAGCCTTTCACCGATGTGATGGACGCCTCGGTGGCCGATTTGATCAAACACGTTGCAGTTTCCAAGCTCAACTGACCCCACTGGATTGAGAACGAAAAGATGATTGACACAATCAGTTGGATCACGGTTTACCCTGAAATCGTGCTGCTGGCGATGGCCTGCATCATTGCGCTGGTCGACCTGGGTGTGAAAAGCCCACGCCGTACTGCCACCTATGCCTTGACCTTGCTGTCGCTGGGCGTTGTCGCTGTTTTGCAGGGTTTGTATGCCACTGGCAACACCACCTTGTATGGCTTTGGCAACATGGTGGTCAGCGACCCCATGGGCAACTGGCTCAAGTGCTTTGCCACCATCGCGGTGATGATTACCCTGGTGTACGGACGTCCATACGCAGGCGACCGCGGCATGCTGCACGGCGGCGAAATGTTCACCCTGAGCATGTTCGCGCTCTTGGGCATGTCGGTGATGATTTCCGGTAACAACTTCCTCGTCATTTACCTGGGCCTGGAACTGCTGACCCTGTCCAGCTATGCCCTGGTGGCTCTGCGCCGCGACAACGCCACCGCCAGCGAGGCCGCCATGAAGTACTTTGTGCTGGGTGCCCTGGCCTCGGGCTTCCTGCTCTACGGCTTGTCGATGATGTACGGTGCCACTGGCACGTTGGAAGTCGGCCAGGTCTTCAAGGTCATCGCCTCCGGCCAGGTCAAGCACCAGGTGCTGGTATTTGGTCTGGTGTTCGTGGTGGCGGGTCTGGCGTTCAAGTTGGGCGTGGTGCCATTCCACATGTGGATTCCCGACGTGTACCAGGGCGCACCCACTGCCGTGACGCTGATGATTGGTGGCGCGCCCAAGCTGGCGGCGTTCGCCATCTGCATCCGTCTGCTGGTGGAGGGCATGCTCCCGCTGGCGATCGACTGGCAGCAGATGTTGGTGGTCTTGTCGATAGGCTCCTTGGCGCTGGGTAACCTGGCAGCCATCGCCCAGACCAATTTGAAGCGCATGCTGGCCTATTCCACCATTTCGCAAATGGGTTTTGTGCTGTTGGGCCTGTTGTCGGGTGTGGTCAACGGCAACACCTTGTCGGCAGCCAATGCCTATAGCTCGTCCATGTTCTACGTCATCACCTACGTGCTGACCACCCTGGCCGGTTTCGGTGTGATCCTTCTGCTGGCCCGTGAAGGCTTTGAGAGCGAAGAAATCTCCGATCTGGCCGGCCTGAACGAACGCAGCCCCTTGTATGCCGCCGTCATGGCCATCTGCCTGTTTTCCATGGCTGGTATCCCGCCCATGGTCGGCTTCTACGCCAAGCTGTCGGTGCTGCAGGCCTTGATCGCCTCGGGTTACACCGGATACATCGCGTTGGCGGTGTTCGCGGTGGTGATGTCGTTGATCGGCGCTTTCTACTATCTGCGCGTGGTCAAGGTCATGTACTTCGATGCACCTATCACTGCCACCACGGTTTCTGCACCCCTGGACGTGCGGGCCGTGTTGTCGGTCAACGGCGCGCTGGTGCTGATTTTGGGCATCGTCCCCGGCGGCCTGATGACTCTGTGCGCACGGGCCATTGTGCTGACGCTGGGCACCTGATGGGTGCGGGCAGGGCGGGGTGGTCCAGGTGACCCAGACTGTGTCCGTTTGGCTGGTGCTCTTGGCGGCCGTGTGTGCCGCCAATCTGCCATTTCTGAGCCGCCGCCTGTTTCTCGTGGTCAAGCTGGCCCGGCCCAAGTCGCTGGCCATGCGGCTGGGCGAGCTGGTGGTGTACTACTTTGCGGTGGGTGGCCTGGGTTTGCTGCTGGAAAACCACGGCGGCCAGATCGCCCCACAGGGCTGGGAGTTTTACGCCATCACCGGCACCCTGTTCATCACTTTAGCGTTCCCTGGCTTTATTGCCCGCTACCTGCTCAAGCATCGCGTTTAACCCCTGCTGAACGGCTTTCAGCCACACTGTCGGCGCTCCCGAATGTCTTCCATGCCTATCCCCGACCAGCACCTTGTTGAGCACACAACCGGCAGCGAAGAGCTGCTCCAGGGGAGCTTTTTGCACGCCTTTCGCGACACGGTGCGCTTGCCCGACGGGCGCAGCGCCACGCGCGAGTATGTGAAGCACCCTGGTGCGGTGATGGTGGTGCCGATGCTGGACGACGGTCGCCTGGTGCTGGAGCGCCAATACCGCTACCCGCTGCAACGCGTCATGGTCGAGTTTCCGGCGGGCAAGCTGGATGCGGGCGAATCCACCTTCACCTGTGCCCAGCGTGAATTGCTTGAAGAAACCGGCTATTCCGCCACCGAATGGGCACGTGCCGGTATGTTGCACCCGGTCATTGCCTACTCCACCGAATTTATCGACATCTGGTTTGCCCGCGGCCTGACGCTGGGTGAACGCCATCTGGACGCAGGCGAATTTCTGGATGTGTTTACCGCCACCCTGCCCGAGCTGCTGGACTGGTGCCGCGACGGCCAGGTGACCGACAGCAAAACCCTCACGGCGGCGCTGTGGTTGCAAAACCTGGCCTCGGGCGCCTGGTCGCTGGATTGGCAACCTACCGCGTCTGTAGTAGCCTAGCCAATATGAAAGTCCTGGACCTCCAATGCGCCCACCAGCACAGCTTTGAAGGCTGGTTTGGGTCAGAGGATGATTTCCAGAGCCAACTCGCCCGCGGTTTGGTTGAATGTCCGCTGTGCGGCAGCAGCGACATTGTCAAGAAGCTCAGCGCCCCGCGCCTGAACCTGGGGGCCGTGCAGGTCCCCGCCAAGACCGATGCCGCACCGGTAGCCGAGCCCAGCAGCGCTGTGGCGGCTCCTACGCCATCGCCCGAAGCCCAGGCTGCCTGGATGAAGATGGTCCGCCACGTCATTGCCAACACCGAAGACGTGGGCAGCCAGTTTGCCGAAGAGGCCCGCAAGATCCACTATGGCGAGCGCAAGGAACGCAACATCCGGGGCGAGGCGACCGCGGAAGAAACCGAAGCCTTGCTGGACGAGGGTATTGAGGTGTTGCCTTTGGTGATTCCGGCGGCGCTGAAAAGGCCGCTGCAGTAGCCGCAAGCGGGTGGATGACCGTGCTATCGTTATTGAAAAAATAAAGATAGCACCTCACGCTGATTGAATAAGCGCAGGCGGCCGATTTAGTCACCAAAAAAAGGCCTGAAAACGGCTAATTCAGCGTTTTCAGGCCTTTTCAACTTAGCAGCAGACCAGCCTGCGCCGGTCCACTGCGGCGGCTCGGATCAGGGGTACAGACCGCGCAGTTCGCGGGTATGCAGAATCCGCTTGCAGGCCACGATGAAGGTGGCGGTGCGCAGGCTCACCTTGTTGTCCTGGGCTACCAGCCACACGGCGTTGAAAGCTTCCTTCATGATGCGGACCAGGCGGGCGTTGATTTCGTCTTCGTCCCAGAAGAAGCTCGAAAAGTCCTGCACCCACTCAAAGTAGCTCACCGTCACGCCGCCGGCATTGGCGATCACGTCGGGCAGCACCAGGATGTTGCGTTCTTGCAGGATGTCGTCGGCCTCGGGGGTGGTGGGGCCGTTAGCGCCCTCGATCACCATGCGCGCGGTGATGCGCCCGGCGTTGTCTTTGGTGATTTGCTGCTCCAGCGCGGCAGGGATCAGGATGTCGCAAGGCAAGTCCCAGAACGCATCCTTGGCCATCACCTCGCCACCGGCAAAGCCGCCCACACCGCCGGTATCTTTCACGTGCTGCAGCAGGGCGGGCACGTTGAAACCGGCCTCGCAGTAGATGGTGCCGCTGTGGTCCTGCACGGCCACCACGCGGGCACCGGCTTCCGCAAACAGCTTGCCCGCCACGCCACCCACATTGCCAAAACCCTGCACCGCCACGCGGGATTTGGACACGTCCAGGCCGATGTGTTTGGCCGCTTCCATGCCCACGGTGAACACGCCACGGCCGGTGGCTTCACGGCGGCCCAGCGAGCCACCCAGATCCACCGGCTTGCCGGTCACCACGCCGGTGGCGGTGGAGCCCTGGTTCATGGAATAGGTGTCCATCATCCAGGCCATGATCTGCTCGTTGGTGTTCACGTCGGGCGCCGGAATGTCCTTGTTGGGGCCGATGATGATGCCGATCTCGCTGGTGTAGCGGCGCGTCATGCGCTCCAGTTCGCCACGCGACAGAGTCTTGGGGTCGACACGGATACCGCCCTTGGCACCGCCGTAGGGCACGTTGACGGCAGCGTTCTTGATCGACATCCAGGCCGACAGCGCCATCACTTCCGACAGGGTTACGTCCTGGTGGAAACGCACGCCGCCCTTGCCCGGGCCGCGCGAGGTGTTGTGCTGCACGCGGTAGCCTTCAAAGTGGGCCACCGAGCCGTCGTCCAGATGGATTGGCACATCCACCACCAGAATGCGCTTGGGGCGCTTCAGGGTTTCCACCCAGCGTGCCAGGTTGCCCAGATAGGGTTCGACCCGGTCCACTTGCTGGAGAAAAATACCCCACGGGCCGATGTGGTCGGGGTTGAGGTAGGAGGGCAGGGCGTGCACGGTAGGCGCTTGGTTGGACATGGAATAAATCCCTTGTGTGACAGAAAGCCGAAGCTTAAAACCCGCGCCACCATCTGTCCAAGGCCAGCTTTAAGGCCATCTATGCACAAAATGTATGGGCTGCCGGGCGCAGCCTCAGCCCGCCGTGTCCACCGCCAGCAGCCGCCCGGCCTGCACCCGCAGCGGCGGCAGCAAATTGCCGATCAGCGCCAGTTGGCTTTGCACCACCCGGTGGGCGGCGTCGGTGGGGGCCGCGCACAAGGCCTCCAGCACCGCCTCTTCGTCCGGGTTGGCGGGCGGCACGGGCTGGCTGCGGGCCAGGCTGGTGGCCAGCTCGTCCAGCACCTTGCCCACCAGGGCGGCGGCCTGCGCGGTAGGCGCATCGCCCGGGGCATTTTGCAAAGCTTCGCGGTGCGCGCCCAGGCCCGACAGGTAGTTCAGCAAGGTGTGCGAGAGCAGCAGAAACCGCAAGCCGCTGTCGCTGCGGCCCTGCAGAAAGCCGGGCTCCTGGAACAGGTTGGACAGCGCGGTGGACAAGGCCGCGTCCGCATTGTGCGCATTGCGCCGGGCCGTGCGGTAGGCCAGGTCGTCGCGCGGGCCGCCCTGGCCGCTTTGGTACTGCGCCATGATCTGGCGCAGGTACAGATTGCAGGTGGCCAGGGTGCGGGCCGCCACCTCGTGCATGCGGCGGCCCTGCCAGTCGGGCAGGATGAAGAACACCGCCAGCCCGGCGATCAGGCTGCCCACCACGGTGTCCACCATGCGCGGCACGATCAGGCCGTAGCCGTCGCCAATCTGGTTGAAGCTCAGCAGCACCAGGAGCGTCATCGAGCCGGTGGCCAGCGCGTAGTGCCGGGTGCGGTTGCCAAAGAACACCACCCCCGCTGCCACTGCAAACATGGCCTGTACCAGCAGGCTGGGGAACAGCCGGAACAGCGCCCAGCCCACCACCAGCCCGGCCATGGTGCCCACCACCCGCTGCACCATGCGGCGGCGGGTGGCGCCAAAGCTTTGTTGGCAGACAAAAATTGTCGTCAGCAAAATCCAGTAGCCCTGGCGCGCATGCAGCCAGTGCAGCAGCCCGTAGCCCACGGCCAGCGCAATGCTCAGCCGTATCGCGTGGCGAAACAGCGGTGTGGCCGGGGTGAGCTGGCGCCACACGCGGTCGAAGGCGTCGCGCAGCGACTGGGGTGAACGGTCCAGCAGGGCGTGGTCTTGCACCTCCGCCTCCGGCGCGGGCAGGCTGGCACTGGTCAGCCGGGTTTGCAGCGTGCCCAGGTTTTTGGCCAGCGCCGTCAAGGTGCCCAGCAGACGCTGCCAGTGCGGTGGCGTGAGCGGCTGCTGCAGGCCCTCCAGGTGCGCCAGCGCATCTTGTAAATCCTGCTGCGCCTGGGCGCTCACCGTGTCGGGAATCACCGCCACGCGCAGCAAAATCGCCCGCGCCAGCCGCTCGCAGGCATGGCCTTGCAGCTTCAACAGCCGCTGGCAGCGGAACAGCACATCGCTGTGGAAAAAGGTTTCGGTCAGCTCGCTGTACGGCGAATGCGACGAGCTGGCCCGCTCATGCACCTCCTGGGCAATGAAATACAGCCGCAGGTAGTACTGCATGCGGTGGCTGGGCACGGCCTCCAGCCGGTTCAGGATGCTTTCCTTGGTGGTGTTCAGCGCCGTCACCACCGCGCCGTTGCGCTGCGCCAGGGCCAGGCGCTTGACCTCCTGGTCCACGCCCCGCACCGGCTCGAACAGCGAGGCTTTCAGCGTCAAGTAGCTGCCCAGCACCCGGTACAGCGCCGCCAGGTTCTGCTGCACCGGCTGGTGGGTGAACAGCACGCACCACAGCACCGACAGCAGCCCGTACCACGTCGCCCCGGCCAGCAGCAGTGCAGGCTCCAGCCACAGGGCCTGGCCCGAGCCGCTGCGCTGGTCCATGCCAATGGTGGTGTAGATCGACAGGATCAGCGTGCCGTAGGCAATCGCCTGGTAGCGCGGGCTGATGGCCCCCAGCATGGTCAGGCAAAACGTGGCCAGCACCAAGCTGATGGGGAACAGCACCGGGTGCGGAAACAGCGTTTGCACCGCAAAAGCCGCCAGCGCAAAGCACAGCAGCGTGACCAGCAGCGCCCGCAGCCGCCCGCGCCAGTTGTCGTCCGTCTCGGCCAGCGCGCAGGCAATGGTGCCCAGAAACACCGGCATCACCAGCGCCATCTGGTCGTTCACCCAGCCCACCACCATGGTGGTGCTCAACGCGATGAAGATGCGCAGGCTGTACGGAAACGTGTCCAGCGCCCACAGGCGGCGCAAAGACTGGGACAAAGGCAGAAAGGGCATGCGTGCTCTACTATTGAAAATATAGCTGCTTGTGCTGATGGAATAAGCGCTAGGCCCTTATTTTATGCACAAACCATGCCCAGGCCCTATGCCGTGAACTGCAGCGCCGCCAGCCGAGCGTACACCCCGTCCTGCGCCACCAGCGCCGCGTGCGTGCCCTGTTCGACGATGCGGCCATGGTCCAGCACCACGATGCGGTCGGCCTGCTGCACAGTGGCCAGGCGGTGGGCAATCACCAGGGTGGTGCGGCCCCGCATGGCCGATTCCAGGGCCGCCTGCACCATGCGTTCGCTTTCTGCGTCCAGCGCGCTGGTGGCTTCGTCCAGCAGCAGCAGCGGGGCGTTTTTCAGCATGGCGCGGGCAATCGCCACGCGCTGGCGCTGGCCGCCGCTCAGGCGCACGCCGCGCTCGCCCAGAAAGGTGTTGTAGCCCTCGGGCAGGGCGGTGATGAAGGCGTGGGCAAAGGCCGACTCGGCCGCGGCCATCACCTCGGCATCGGTGGCGTCGGGGCGGCCATAGCGGATGTTTTCCATCGCGCTGGTGGAGAACATCACCGCGTCCTGCGGCACGATGCCGATGTGCTGGCGCAAATCAACGAGTGCCAGGTCGCGGGTGGCCACGCCGTCGAGCCGGATGTTGCCGCTTTGCGGGTCGTAAAAGCGCAGCAGCAGCTGGAACACCGTGCTCTTGCCCGCGCCGCTGGCCCCCACCAGAGCCACGGTTTCGCCCGGGGCCACGCTCAGGCTGAAATCGGCCAGGGCGGGCTGCAGCGGGCGCGACGGGTAGTTGAAGTTGATGTTCTCAAAAACAATAGCACTCCCCGCCGATGTAATAAGCGCGGGAGCCGGATTTTGTGCCGATTTGATGGGCGACTCGGTGGCCAGCAACTCCATCAGCCGCTCGCTCGCCCCGGCGGCGCGCAGCACGTCGCCGTACACCTCGCCCAGCACCGCGGTGGCGCTGGCCAGAATGATCACGTACACCACCGTCTGCCCCAGGTGCCCGGCGGTGATACTGCCCTGCAAAACGGCCTGCGTGCCCTGGTACAGGCCCCACAGCAGGGCGGCCGAGGTGGCAATGATGATGAAGGCCACCAGCACCGAACGCGCCTTGCTACGCCCCACGGCGGTCTGGAAGGCGGCGGCGGTGGAGGCGGCAAAGCGGGTCGATTCGCGCGCTTCGGCGGTGTAGCTCTGCACCACCGGAATGGCGTTGAGCACTTCGGCGGCAATGGCGCTGCTGTCGGCCACCCGGTCCTGGCTGGCGCGCGACAGCTTGCGCACCCGCCGCCCAAACCAGGCGCTGGGCAGCACGATCAGCACCAGAATGCCAAACACCTGCGTCATCACCACCGGGTTGGTCCACACCAGCACGCCCAGTGCGCCCAGGCCCATTACCGCATTGCGCAGGCCCATGCTCAGTGACGAGCCCACCACGGTTTGCACCAGGGTGGTGTCCACCGTCAGGCGCGACAGCACCTCGCCGGTCTGGGTGGTTTCAAAAAACTGCGGGCTCTGGCGCAGCACGTGGGCGTACACCGCGTTGCGGATGTCGGCGGTGACCCGCTCGCCCAGCCAGCTCACGGTGTAGAAGCGCGCCGCCGAGAACAGGCCCAGCGCGGCGGCCACGGCAAACAGCTCGAAGAAATGGCCGCGCAGGGCCAACAGTTGCGCCCCCCGGTCCACGCTGCCGTCGGCCCCGGTGCGCACCAGTCCCTGGTCGATCAACGCCCGCAGCGCCAGCGGAAACGCCAGCGTGGCGGCGGCCGCCAGCACCAGGAACACGATGGCCAGCCCGATGCGAAAGCGGTAGGGCCGCAGGAACGGCAGCAGGCCCGACAGCGAACGCGGCGACCCCTTGGCCCCGGCAGTGGTGGACGGGGTGGAAGAGGGGGCGGAGGGGAGTGCAGAGGTGGCCATGCCTGCAGTGTAGCGAAATCTAATGCCCAAACAAACAAAGACTTGACAGTAATTGCTTAGGCAATTAATATTCCGACCCATGACTACACGCCCCACCCCCACGCCGGAGCCTGCGCCGGTGTTCTACGCCGCAGACAACTATGTTGCTGGCGGCACCGGCGTCGGCCACCTGCTGGCGCGCGTCTTCAACATGCTGGCCCAGGAGCTGGAGCGCCAGTTCGAGCCCAGCGGCCTGACCAATGCGCAGTGGAAACCGCTGTTCAAGCTGTCCACCGGCGAGGTCTCCACCGTGGCCGAGCTGGCCCGTGTGTGCACCCTGGATGCCGGTGGCATGACCCGCATGCTTGACCGACTGGAGGCCAAGGGCCTGTGCCAGCGTGTGCGCTCCAGCGAAGACCGCCGGGTGGTCAATCTGGAGATCACCGAAGCCGGGCGCGATGCCGCCAAGGTCATCCCCGAGGTGCTCAGCCGGGTGCAAAACGCCTACCTCGCGGGCTTTTCGGTCGAGGAGTGGGAGGCCCTGAAAAGTTACCTGCGCCGCATGCTCGACAACGCCAACGATTTCCAACAGGCCCAACAAGCCCAACAAACAACAACATCCGCAGCCGGAGAAAACCATGCCTCTTAAGTCTCTTACTGCCGCGCCGCGCCTGGCTCTGGCCGCCGTCGCCCTGGCCAGCCTGGCGGCCTGCGCCAACTTCTCGGGTATCACGCCCCAGGCCCAGATGCAGGCCCAGCCACAGCCCGCCAGCATGGCCGGTGCGTCCGACGTAGCCCCGGTCGATGCCGCCTGGTGGCTGGGTTTTGCCGACCCGCAGCTCGACCGCCTGGTGGCCCAGGCCCTGGACGGCAGCCCCAGCCTGAAGCTGGCCCAGGCCCGCCTGCGCCGCGCCCAGGCCGCCACCGACGGTGCCCGTTCCGCCACGCTGCCCCAGGTGGGCGCCGAGGCGCAGGGCATGCGCCAGCTCTACACCGCCAAGGGTTTGTACCCCGCACCGCTGGCGGGTCAGATCTACAACAACGGTACGGTCCAGCTCACCGCCAGCTGGGAACTTGACTTCTTCGGCAAAAACCGCGCTGCCCTCGATGCCGCCCTGGGCCAGACCCAAGCTGCCCAGGCCGATGCGCAGGCCGCCCGCGTGCTGCTGGTTAGCCAGGTGGCACGCAGCTATTTCCAGCTGCTGCGCCTGAACGGCCAGCTGGAGCTGGCCCACCGCACCCTGGCCCAGCGCAACGAGCTGCTGTCGCTGGTACGCGACCGCGTCAACGCCGGGCTGGACACCCGCCTGGAACTGAACCAAAGCCAGGGTAGCCTGCCCGAAGCCCGCCAGCAGATCGAAGCCCTGAACGAGCAGATCGCCCTGGCGCGCAACGGCCTGTCGGCTTTGGTTGGGCAGTCAAATGCGGCGGATACGCTGGTTTTACCGGCGCTGGCAGCTATTAAAACTGCAGCAAACGCGCAGGCCATTCCCGCCGACCTGCTGGGCCGCCGTGCCGACATCGCCGCCGCCCGCTGGCGCGTGGAGGCTGCCAGTGCCGATGCCCGCAGCGCCAAGGCCCAGTTCTACCCCAACGTCAGCCTGAACGGCTTTGCCGGTTTCTCCAGCATCGGCCTGGGCAACCTGCTGCATGCGGGCAGCGAGCAGTGGGGCATTGGCCCGGCCATCCACCTGCCGATCTTTGATGCGGGCCGTTTGCGCGCGGGGCTCACTGCCAAGACCGCCGACCTGGATGCCGCGGTAGAGAGCTACAACGCCGCGCTGATCGACGCGGTGCGCGACGTGGCCGACCAGCTGGCCTCGCAGCAGTCCATCGCCCGCCAGCAAACCGAGCAGCGCGCCGCCCAGCAAGCCGCCGAAGCCGCCTACGAGATTGCGGTGCAGCGCTACAGCGCCGGGCTGGGCAACTACCTCAATGTGCTGAGCTCCGAGACCGCCGTGCTGGCCCAGCGCCGCCTGCAGGTCGACCTGGCCGCCCGCGCGCTCGACACCCAAGTGGCGCTGGTGCGCTCGCTGGGTGGTGGCTACAGCGCCTCTGCTACCGAAACCATAGCTTCTACCGCCCATTGAATAAGCGCTAGAGCCCGATTTTTTATAAATTTATCCTAGGTGAAACCCATGTCTGATGCCACAAACAACGCCCCCGCTGCCGCCCCCACCGCGTCCACCGCCACCAACCCCCAGCGCAAGAAATCCCTGATCACCATCGCCGCCGTGGTGGTGCTGGCCGGGCTGGGCTGGATTGCCTACGACGCCGTCATCGCCAGCCACTTTGAAGACACCGACAACGCCTACGTGCAGGGCAATGTGATCCAGATCACCCCGCAGGTGGGCGGCACGGTGATGGCCATCCTGGCCGACGACACCGACTTCGTGAAGGCTGGCCAGCCGCTGGTCAAGCTCGACCCGGCCGACTCCAAGCTGGCCCTGGACCAGGCCGAGGCCAACCTGGCCCAGGCCGTGCGCCAGGTGCGCACCCTGTACGCCAATAACGGCACGCTGACCGCCCAGATCGCCCTGCGCACGGCAGACGTCACCCGCACCCAGACCGACATCGCCCGCGCCCAGAGCGAAGTCGCCCGTGCCCAGGATGATTTGCGCCGTCGCCAGGCCCTGACCGGCAACGGCGCGGTCTCCAAGGAAGAACTCAGCCACGCCCAGACCCAACTGGCCAACGCCCAGAGCGGCCTGTCGACCGTGCAGGCCAGCGTGGCCGCCGCCCAGGCCGGTGTGGCCGCTGCCAAAGAGCAGCTCAGCAGCAACCAGGCCATGACCGATGGCACCAGC
The DNA here is from genome assembly GCF_040822085.1 of Rhodoferax sp. WC2427. Taxonomy (NCBI): domain Bacteria; kingdom Pseudomonadati; phylum Pseudomonadota; class Betaproteobacteria; order Burkholderiales; family Comamonadaceae; genus Rhodoferax; species Rhodoferax sp. WC2427. The sequence continues at coordinate 1,838,319 of NZ_CP162006.1, forward strand.
ATCGACCAGCACCCCAGCGTGCTGGCGGCTGCCGCCAAGGTCCGCGAGGCCTACCTGGCCAGCCAGCGCGCCGCCATCCTGGCGCCGGTGGACGGCTACGTGGCCAAGCGCACCGTGCAGCTCGGCCAGCGCATCGCGGCGGGCGCGCCCTTGATGTCCATCATCCCGCTGAGCCAGGTGTGGGTGGATGCCAACTACAAGGAAGTGCAGCTGCGCAACATCCGCATCGGCCAAAGCGTCAAGCTCACTGCCGACCTGTACGGCAAGAAGATGGAATACACCGGCACCGTGGCCGGGCTGGGCGTGGGCACGGGCGCGGCCTTTGCGCTGCTGCCTGCGCAAAACGCCACCGGCAACTGGATCAAGGTGGTGCAGCGCGTGCCGGTGCGCATCGCCCTGGACCCGGCGCAGCTGGTCAGCCATCCGCTGCGCGTGGGCCTGTCAATGAACGCCACGATCGACATCACCAAGCAAGACGGCCAGATGCTGGCCGAGGCCCCGCGCACCGCCGCCCTGTCCACCATGCAGGTGGGGGCCACGCCCGAGAGCGGTGCCGATGCCGACGTGCAGCGCGTCATCACCGCCAACCTCGGTAGCAAGGCCGCGGCCGCCAGCCATGCGCCGCTCAAGCTGGCCGCCGCCCCTGCCGCACAGGTGCAATAAGCCCGCCATGGCGAACGCATTTACCTACACGCCACCGCCTCCGCTGGAGGGCTCGGCCCGCATGTGGGGCACCATCGCCTTGTCCACCGCCACGTTCATGAACGTGCTGGACTCGTCGATTGCCAACGTGTCCCTGTCGGCCATCGCCGGGGATCTGGGCGTCAGCCCCAACCAGGGCACCTGGGTCATCACCAGCTTTGCCGTGGCCAACGCCATCTCGGTGCCGCTCACCGGCTGGCTGTCGCAGCGCTTCGGCCAGGTGCGGCTGTTCACCATCAGCATCCTGCTATTCGTGCTGGCCTCGTGGATGTGCGGGCTGGCGCCCAACATGGCCACGTTGATCGCCTTCCGCATCCTGCAGGGCTTTGTGGCCGGGCCGATGATTCCGCTGTCGCAGGCGCTGCTGCTGTCCAGCTACCCGAAGGCGCTGGCGGGCACGGCCATGGCCATGTGGGCCATGACCACGCTGATTGCGCCGGTAGTAGGGCCGCTGCTGGGCGGCTGGATCACCGACAACATCTCCTGGCCGTGGATTTTCTACATCAACATCCCGGTGGGCTTTCTGGCCGCTGCCGCCACCTGGAACCTGTACCGCAAACGCGAAACCCCGACCAAGCAACTGCCCATCGACAGCGTGGGCCTGGCCCTGCTGGTGGTCTGGGTGGGGGCGCTGCAGATCATGCTGGACAAGGGCAAGGAACTGGACTGGTTCAACTCTACCGAGGTGCAGATTCTGGCCGCGGTGGCGCTGGTGGGCTTCATGTTCTTCGTGGCCTGGGAGCTGACCGACAAACACCCGGTGACCGACCTGCGCCTGTTCGCCCGGCGCAACTTCTGGGCGGGCACGCTGGCCACCTCGGTGGGCTACGGCCTGTTCTTTGGCAATGTGGTGCTGCTGCCCCTGTGGTTGCAGCAGTACATGGGCTACACCGCCACGCAGGCCGGCTTTGTGCTGGCCCCGGTGGGGCTGCTGGCCATCATCCTGTCGCCCATCGTGGGCAAGAACATCGCCAAGTTCGACCCGCGCCTGTTTGCCACCATGGCCTTCATCGTGTTCGGCATCGTGCTGTGGATGCGCTCGCGCTTCAACGTGCAGGCCGACGAGGCCACACTGATGGTGCCCACCATCGTCCAGGGCATTGCCATGGCGTGTTTCTTTATTCCGCTGAGCATCCTGACGCTGTCCGGCCTTACCCCAGACCGCATTCCGGCGGCTTCGGGCCTAACCAACTTCGTGCGGATCACCGCCGGGGCCATGGGCACGTCCATCGTCACCACGGTGTGGGAAAGCCGCACCGCCTTGCACCACGCCCAGTTGACCGAGTACATCAACGTGGGGCGGCAAACCGCCACCGGCGCGTTGAATGGCCTGGCCAGCGCGGGCATGGAGCCGCAGCAGGCGCTGGAGACGGTGAACCGCCTGATCGGCCAGCAAGCGGCCACGTTGGCGGCCAACGACGTGTTCTTTGCCTCGTCCATCATGTTCCTGCTGTTGATTCCGCTGGTGTGGATCACCCAGCGCCCGGCCGCCATGGGCAAGGCGGCGGCAGAGGCCGCAGCGGGCGCGCATTGACGGTTAAACTCCAGGGCTCACAAGCTAGCGCGGCTTAACGTTTTCGTTCAACGTGAACGTGATGTGCCGCGCTTTTCGCTTTACCTTTTTCAGAAATCCATGATCCACATCACGCTCCCCGATGGCTCCGTCCGCGAATTCCCTGGTCCTGTCACGGTTGCCGAAGTAGCCGCTTCCATCGGCACCGGCCTGGCCAAGGCCGCGCTGGCCGGCAAGGTGAACGGCACGGTGGTGGACACCAGCTACCAGATCACGCAAGACAGCCCGCTGGCCATCATCACCGCCAAGGATGCCGACGGCCTGGACGTGATCCGCCATTCCACCGCCCACTTGCTGGCCTACGCTGTCAAGGACCTGTTCCCCGACGCGCAGGTCACCATCGGCCCGGTGATCGAAAACGGTTTCTTCTACGACTTTTCGTACAAGCGCCCATTCACGCCCGACGATCTGGTGGCGATCGAAAAGAAGATGGTTGCCCTGGCCGCCAAGGACGAGCCCGTCACCCGCCGCGTGCTGCCACGCGACGAGGCCGTGGCGTACTTCAAAAGCCTGGGTGAGCACTACAAGGCCGAAATCATCGCCAGCATCCCGGCCGACCAGGATGTGTCGCTGTACCGCGAGGGCGCTTTCGAAGACCTGTGCCGTGGCCCCCACGTGCCCAGCACCGGCAAGCTCAAGTTCTTCAAGCTGATGAAGCTGGCCGGTGCCTACTGGCGCGGCGACCACAACAATGAAATGCTGCAGCGCGTCTACGGCACGGCCTGGGCCAGCAAAGACGACCTGCAAAACTACCTGACGCAGCTCGAAGAAGCCGAAAAGCGCGACCACCGCAAGCTGGGCCGCGAGCTGGACCTGTTCCACATCGACGACCACGCCCCCGGCCTGGTGTTCTGGCACCCCAAGGGCTGGACCGTCTGGCAGGGCGTGGAGCAGTACATGCGCCGTGTGTACCAGGACAACGGCTACCAGGAAGTCAAGGGCCCGCAGGTCATCGACAAGGCCCTGTGGGAAAAAACCGGCCACTGGGACAAGTACCGCGAAAACATGTTCACCACCGAGTCGGAAAAGCGCGAATACGCGCTCAAGCCGATGAACTGCCCCGGCCACATCCTGATCTTCAAGCAGGGTATCAAGAGCTACCGCGACCTGCCATTGCGTTACGGCGAATTCGGCCAGTGCCACCGTAACGAGCCTTCGGGCGGCCTGCACGGCATCATGCGCGTACGCGGCTTCACGCAGGACGATGGACACATCTTCTGCACCGAAGACCAGATCCTGCAGGAGTGCGTGAACTACACCGCGCTGCTGCAAAAGGTCTATGCCGACTTCGGCTTTCACAACATCATCTACAAGGTGGCCACGCGCCCCGAAAAGCGCATCGGCTCGGACGAGAGCTGGGACAAGGCCGAGCACGCGCTGATGGAGTGCCTGCGCGCCTCCGGCGTCGAGTTTGAGGTGTCCCCCGGCGACGGTGCCTTCTACGGCCCCAAGATCGAATACACCCTGAAAGACGCGATCGGCCGCCAGTGGCAGTGCGGCACCATGCAGGTCGATTTCTTCATGACCGAGCGCCTGGATGCCGAGTACGTGGGCGAAGACGGCGGCCGGCACCGCCCGGTGATGCTGCACCGCGCCATTGTTGGTAGCCTGGAGCGTTTCATCGGCATTTTGATCGAGCAACATGCGGGCGCACTGCCCACCTGGCTGGCTCCGGCACAGGTCTCCATCCTTAATATTTCCGAGTCGCAAGACGATTACTGTCGTGAAATTGCCAAAACGCTGCAGGATCAAGGGCTTAGGGTTCAGCTGGATTTACGCAACGAAAAAATTACGCGTAAAATACGCGAGCATTCGATGCAAAAGCTTCCCTACATCCTGGTCGTAGGCGACAAGGAAAAAGAAGCTGGGTCCGTCGCAGTGCGCGCCCGGGGCAATATTGACCTCGGTGTGATGTCGCTACAGGACTTCCAGTCCAAAATTGCCAGCGACATCGCTCTAAAACTGTAGTTTTTAAATAAACCTAGGCTTTAGTGCTCGTGCTGTCTGCGGTAGTTGCTATTGTTACTATAGCATTCTGATTTTTAAGGATTTGAGCCATCGCTACTGAATTTCGTGACCGCCGTCACCGCGAAGAACGCAAACACCGTCTGAACCGTGAAATCATGGCACCGGAGGTTCGTCTTTCCGGCCCAGAAAATGAGCCCTTAGGCATCGTCAGCCTGATGGAAGCTTTGCGTTTGGCCGGTGAATACGACGTGGACCTGGTTGAAATTGTTGCCACGGCGAACCCGCCGGTCTGTCGCTTGATGGACTACGGCAAGTTCAAGTACCAGGAACAAAAGAAAGCGGCCGACGCGAAGTCCAAGCAGACGGTGATCGAGATCAAGGAAATCAAATTCCGTCCCGGTACCGACGATGGCGACTACAACATCAAGATGCGCAATATCAAGCGTTTCCTGGCCGACGGCGACAAGTGCAAGATCACTTTGCGTTTTCGGGGGCGAGAAATCACCCACCAGGAAATCGGCATGGCCTTGCTGCAACGCATCCGCAACGACTTGCAAGACCTGATCATCGTGGAGCAGTTTCCCAAGTTGGAAGGCCGCCAGATGATCATGATGATCGCACCCGGCAAGAAAAAGCCAGCGTCCAGCAAGCCCGCAGCAGAAGTCGCACCGGCGCCTGTTTCGGCATCGTAAGAATTTCAACCCGCAGGCCTTGGCTTGCGGGTTGTAAATGCAGAGAAACGCAAGTTTCTCTGCCTGAAGCGGAGGGTGAAAGCCCACCGCTCAGAAGTGGAGAGTGAAAACTCACCACCAAGAAGTGGCTCGGGGCCAACAAGTCTGGGATCGGTTCCCAGCGCCTCACGAGCACAATGAACAGGAGCATTGAAATGCCCAAAATGAAGACCAAGAGCGCGGCGAAAAAACGCTTTCGCGTTCGTCCAGGTGGTACCGTTAAACGCGGCCACGCCTTCAAACGTCACATCTTGACCAAGAAGACCACCAAAAATAAACGCCAGTTGCGCGGTACTACTGCAGTGCATGAGACCAATATGGGTCACATGGCGCAGATGCTGCCCGGCCGTGGTATTTAATTTAACGACGAACAAGGAGTAAATACATGCCTCGCGTCAAACGTGGTGTAACGGCTCGCGCCCGCCACAAAAAAGTTCTCGCCCTTGCAAAAGGTTTCCGCGGTCGCCGCGGTAATGTTTACCGCGTCGCAAAAGAAGCGGTAATGAAGGCTGGGCAATATGCCTACCGTGACCGTCGGACCCGCAAGCGAGTGTTCCGTCAGCTGTGGATTGCCCGTATCAACGCCGCTGCGCGTGAATGCGGTCTGACCTACAGCCAGTTCGCCAATGGCCTGAAGAAGGCAGCCATCGAGATCGACCGCAAAGTGCTGTCCGATATCGCTGTGCACGACAAGGCGGCTTTTGCCAGCATCGTGGAGCAAGTCAAGGCCCGTCTGGCTGCTTGATTCCCCACGCTAGACTGCTATTCTTTGAGTAGCGTTCTGTGCAAGTAAACCAAGGGCTAGAGCTTGAAAAAGCGCTAGCCCTTTGTCATTTCCAAGAGACCTTATGAACGAGTTGGACGCGATTGTCAGTGCAGCACACAGCAGTTTCCAGGGGGCCAGCACGCCCGCCGATCTGGAGAATGCCAAAGCCCAGTTTTTGGGTAAATCCGGCCGCATCACCGAGTTGATGAAGGGCATGGGGGCTTTGACCGTAGAAGAAAAAAAATCACGCGGTGCCGCCATCAACCTGGCCAAACAAGCCATTGAAGCCGCCTTGACCGCGCGCCGCAAAGCCCTGGCCGATGCCGAACTGGAGCAACAGCTCAAGGCCGAAGCCCTCGACGTGACTTTGCCAGGCCGCCAGCGCGGGCAGGGCGGTTTGCACCCTGTGTCTTTGACGCTGGAGCGTATCGAGGCCATCTTCGGCTCCATGGGTTTTGAAGTCGCCCAGGGCCCCGAGATCGAGTCCGACTGGTTCAACTTCACCGCACTGAATACGCCCGAGGACCATCCCGCGCGTTCCATGCACGACACGTTCTACGTTGAAGGCGGCACGGCCACCGCGCCCAACCTGCTGCGTACCCACACCAGCCCGATGCAGATCCGCCATGCGGTCACGCACGTCAAGAAACACCGTGCCGCCATCGATGCGGGCCAGGTGATGCCGGAGATCCGCGTGATCGCACCCGGCCGCACCTACCGTGTTGACAGCGATGCCACGCATTCCCCGATGTTCCACCAATGCGAAGGCCTGTGGATCGGCGAAAACGTCAGCTTCAAAGACCTGAAAGTGGTTTTCACCGATTTTTGCCGTACCTTCTTTGAGTCGGACGACCTGGTGCTGCGTTTTCGCCCCAGCTTCTTCCCGTTCACCGAGCCCAGCGCCGAGATTGACATCCAGTTCCAGAGCGGTCCGCTGTCGGGCCGTTGGCTGGAAGTGGCAGGCTCCGGCCAGGTGCATCCGAACGTGGTGCGCAACATGGGCCTCGACCCCGAAAAATACATCGGCTTTGCCTTCGGCATGGGCCCGGACCGCCTGACCATGCTGCGCTACGGCGTGAACGACCTGCGACTGTTTTTTGATGGCGACATCCGTTTCCTCAGCCAGTTTCAATAATTCTTCAGCCGTACTAGATAGACCAAACCATGCAATTTCCTGAATCCTGGTTGCGCGCTTTCTGCAACCCCGACCTGACCACCGAGCAACTGGCTGAGACCTTGACCATGGCCGGGCTGGAAGTCGAAGAACTCAAACCCGTGGCTCCGCCGTTCACCGGCATCGTGGTGGGCGAAATCAAGACCGCCGAACAGCATCCCAATGCCGACCGCTTGCGCGTCTGCACCGTGGATGTCGGCCAGCCCGAGCTGCTCAACATCGTCTGCGGCGCCCCAAATGCCCGCGTCGGCATCCGCATACCGTGTGCGCTGGTGGGCGCTGAGTTGCCCCCGGGTGAAGACGGCAAACCCTTCCTGATCAAGGTCGGCAAGCTGCGTGGCGTGGAAAGCCAGGGCATGCTGTGTTCGGCCCGCGAACTCAAGCTGTCTGAAGACCACGGTGGCTTGTTGGAGCTGGCCGCTGATGCTCCCCTGGGCCAGAGCATCCGTGAGCATCTGGCGCTGGACGACACCCTGTTCACCCTCAAGCTCACACCGAACCTGGCTCACTGTCTGAGTGTTTACGGTGTAGCCCGCGAAGTGGCCGCTCTGACCGGCGCGCCCTTGCTGCAGCCCAGCTTCCCTGCTGTGGCGGTCACAATCGATGACCGCGTGCCGGTCAAGATCAGCGCCCCCGAACTGTGTGGCCGTTTCTCGGGCCGCGTGGTGCGCAACGTCAATCCCCAAGCCGCCACGCCGCAGTGGATGGTGGACCGCCTGGCCCGGTGTGGCCAACGCAGCGTGACGGCACTGGTCGATATTTCCAACTACGTGATGTTCGAGCTGGGCCGCCCGTCGCATATCTTCGACCTGGACAAAATCCACGGTGGACTTGATGTGCGTTGGGGCCAACCCGGCGAGCAGCTCAAGCTGCTCAATGGCACCACCGTTATGGTCGATGAAAAAGTCGGCGTGATTGCCGACGACCACCAGGTCGAATCGCTGGCCGGCATCATGGGCGGCGATGCCACAGCGGTGTCGGACGACACGGTCAACATCTATGCCGAAGCCGCCTTCTGGTGGCCCAAATCGATTGCGGGCCGTTCGCGCCGCTACAACTTCTCTACCGACGCAGGCCACCGTTTTGAGCGCGGCGTGGACGCCAGCCACACCGTGGAACACCTGGAGCGCATCACCCAGCTAATCCTGGACATCTGCGGTGGCGAGGCCGGTCCCATGGACGACACCCAGGTCAACGTGCCGCAAGCTGTGCCTGTTACTTTGCGCGTGGCGCGTGCCGTCAAAGTCATCGGCATGCCGCTGACCCAGGCGCAGTGCGCTGATGCCCTGACCCGCCTCGGCCTGCCGGTGGTGGAGGGCGCTGGCGTGCTGACGGTTACTCCGCCGTCCTACCGTTTCGACCTGACCATAGAAGAGGATCTGATCGAGGAAGTGGTGCGGATGGTGGGTTACAACCAGCTGCCCACCACGCCACCGCTGGCCCCCATCACCGCCAAGATCCGCCCGGAAGCGCAGCGCAGTCCGTTTGCAGTGCGCCGCGCGTTGGCCGGTCTGGGCTACCAGGAAACCATCAACTTCAGCTTTGTCGAAGAGCGCTGGGAAAAGGAACTGGCGGGCAACCCCAACCCCATCCAGCTGCTGAATCCGATTGCAAGCCAGATGAGTGTCATGCGCTCGTCGCTTATGGGTTCTCTGCTACAGGTTTTGAAGTTCAACCTGGACCGCAAGGCCAACCGGGTGCGGGTGTTTGAGCTGGGCCGCGTTTTTCTGCGCGATGCCAATGCCGTCAATTCCGACACCACTGTCGCAGGTTTCCACCAGCCCATGCGGGTGGCCGGCATCAGCTTCGGTGCGGCCGACCGCCTGCAATGGGGCCGCGGCGAACAGGCTGCCGACTTCTTCGACATGAAGGGCGATGTCGAAGCGCTGCTGGCACCGCTGGCTGTCCAATTTGAGGCGGCGGAGCATCCTGCCCTGCATCCTGGCCGCTGCGCCCGGGTGCTGGTGGCGGGGCAAGCCGTTGGTTTCATCGGTGAATTGCATCCGCAGTGGCGTCAGGCCTATGACCTGGCACAGGCCCCCATGCTGTTCGAACTGGAATTGGATGCAGTGCTGCAACGACCTGTGCCGGTGTTTGCACCGGTGGCCAAGTTCCAGGCCGTCGAGCGCGACATTGCCGTCATCGTGGCCGAAGCGGTGGGCCATGGCGCGCTGTTGGCGGCTGCCCAGGCTGCGGCTACGAACGGCTTGCTGCGCGACACCGTGGTGTTTGACATCTACCGACCCAAGTCGGTCCCCAAAGGTGCAGAGCCGGTGTCCACTGGCGGCTTGGCGCAGGGTGAAAAGAGCGTGGCCTTGCGCTTGACGCTCAATAGCCCGGACGCCACGCTGACTGAGCCACAGATCGAATCTGCGGTGCAGGCGGTATTGGCCCAGCTGGGCACCCAGTGTGGTGCGCGTTTGCGCGCTTGAGCACAGCGGTTTTGGCCCTACACGACAACCTGGAGAAAGCCGTGGAAATTGCGGTTGAAAGTCTGGAAACCCCAGCCCTGACCAAGGCCCAACTGGCCGATTTGCTGTTTGAGCAGATCGGCCTGAACAAGCGCGAGTCCAAAGACATGGTGGATGCTTTTTTTGACCTGGTCAGTACCAGCCTGGTCGAGGGCACGGATGTCAAGATTTCCGGTTTTGGGAACTTCCAAATCCGCATCAAGGCGCCCCGTCCGGGCCGCAACCCGCGCACCGGCGAGGCCATCCCCATCGATGCGCGCCGGGTCGTGACCTTCCACGCCAGCCACAAGCTCAAAGAGCAGATCCAGGGCTGACAGACTTTTCACAGCACCTATGCTGGTGTGATATTTATCACGCTGACAGCCAAGGGCTGTGAAGTAATTTTCCGTCCATGTGTTACTTCGGGTAACCTATCCGGTTGCTCTCGTATTCCACAGGACCCTATTGATTTTTATGGGAAATTCCCTCCCGTCCATTCCCGCCAAACGCTACTTCACGATCGGCGAAGTCGCGGACCTCTGCGGCGTAAAGCCGCACGTACTGCGTTATTGGGAGCAAGAATTCACCCAGTTGCGGCCCATGAAACGGCGCGGCAACCGGCGCTACTACCAGCACCATGAGGTGCTGATGATTCGCCGCATCCGCGACCTGCTGTACGACCAGGGTTTCACCATTAGCGGTGCGCGTAACAAGTTGCAGGAATTGGTGCAGGGCGACAAACTGCGCGTGGAAGAAATGGCCTCGCCCGACATGGAGGCCGCCGATACCGGGGATACGTCGTTTGAGCGCCTGGAGGATGTGGTCACACTGGACTACGACGAGGTCACCACCCAGCATCTTTTGTCGGTACGACAAGAATTATTCGAAATTCGAGACCTGTTGTCAGAAGTGCTCTAAACGCAGGCTATAATTCGAGGCTTGATCGGTGTGTGGCGCAGCCTGGTAGCGCACTTGCATGGGGTGCAAGGGGTCGAAGGTTCGAATCCTTTCACACCGACCATTTAATACCAAAAAACCCTCTAAGAACTTGTGTCTTAGAGGGTTTTTTCATGGGCGCAACAAAATGCCCCTCTGGGCATTTTCAATGTTTAGCCACGCAGGTTCTGGTTAAAGAATGCCAGGGTGCGCTCCCAGGCCAGCTTGGCGGCTGCCGCATCGTAGCGGGGCGTGGTGTCGTTATTGAAGCCGTGCTGGGTACCAGGGTACTGGTAGGCGGTGTAACGCACGGCAGCGGCTTTCAGGGCGGCTTCGTACGCCGGCCAGGAGGCGTTGATGCGCTCGTCCACGGCGGCGAAGTGCAGCAGCAGCGGGGCCTTGACCTGGCTGGCGGCACTGGCAGCGGGCTGGTTGCCGTAGAAGGGCACGGCGGCACCCAGGTCGGGCAGGCGTGTCGAGAGCATGTGGGCCACACCACCGCCGTAGCAGAACCCCACCACGCCGATTTTGCCCACGACTTCCGGGCGGGCTTTGAGGAAGTTGGCCGCGGCGACAAAGTCTTCGGCGGTCTTGGTCTGGTCGAGCTGGGCAAACAGGGCCACGGCTTTTTGCTCGTCGCCGGGATAGCCGCCCAGCGGAGTCAGTGCATCAGGCGCGAACGCGACGAAGTTGTCCAGCGCCAGGCGGCGGGCGATGTCTTCGATATGGGGGTTCAGGCCGCGGTTTTCGTGCACCACCAAAATGGCGGGCAGGGGGCCGGTGGCGTTGGCGGGGCGGGCCATGTAGCCCTTGACCGTGCCATAGCCGTTGGGAGACGGAAAAGACAGCGTCTCGGTCACGATGCGGGGATCGGTGGGCGTGACCTGCTGGCCCAACGCAAAATTGGGGCTGAGCGCTCCGAGCAGCATGGTGGCGGTTACGCCGCCGACCGCAAATTTTTGGGCCTTTTCCAGGAAGCCTCGCCGGTCCAGTGTGCCGTGTACGTAGGCATCGAACAGGATCAGCAGTTCTTGGTCGAAATCTTGGGCGGTTTTGCGCTGCATGCAGAGTCTCCAAAAAGTGGGAGCTTATCGGCTTGGCCGATTTCCGCAAAGACCGTCGAAAACCGCGGGGCTTACTTGGCCGGATTGGCTTCGGCTTCGGCGCTGGGGGTGACGCGGCGGGCACCATCGAAGCGGCGTTGCCAGTAGGCGGCGCGCATATCTTCTACGCGGACCTCGGAGCCGCTGCGGGGGGCGTGGATAAATTTGCCATCGCCCACATAAATGCCTACATGGCTGAAGGCTTTGCGCATGGTGTTGAAAAACACCAAATCGCCGGGGCGCAGATCGTTTTTGTCGATGCGGTCGGTGGCGGCGGCTTGTTCGTTGGCGCGGCGGGGCAAGACCAGGCCGATGGTCTGTTCGTACATGGCGCGGACAAAGCCACTGCAGTCAAAGCCGGTGTCGGCCGAGGTGCCACCAAATTTGTAGGGTACGCCCAGGAAGCCCATGGCGTTGACCACCAGGTCCGAAGCCCGGGTGCTGACGGTTTGCCGCACCTGTTCAAGCTGGTCGATGGTGTGGGTCAGCAGGCCGCGATCGGCCAGCAACTTGTCCATGTCTTCCTGGATGGTGGGGGAGGGTGCTGCGTGTACAGACGCGCATACAAGAGATAAAACAGCGAGCCATTTATGCATCGGGCGAAGGTTAGAGGCTCTAGCGGGATTAGTCAAGTCTGAAGGGCTGCGTAAGCTGTTGATTCATAATGAACTTTACCATACGCTTTGTAAATCTCAGGATACAAGACGGCTTATGGCGGCTGGGCCTGCGGGTGCAGCGACAGTGCCCAAGGGTTTACGCGGTGAAATCAGGGCTTCTATGCCGTAGATGCAGTCTGCGCTTGTCCAATGAGCATAAGCAGCTATTATTTATGTAGCAATACGCTTGTTGGCTATTGGGGTTGCCATTGGCTGGTCCAGAGCGCGTCCAGGGCATCGGCGATGTCGGACGGCGGCTCGCCCAGGTAGTCGCTGCGGCCCTGCTGGTAGATCTTGCCGAACAGGCGGTCGCGGTCTTCGGCGTAGAGCAGCGCGGCGTTGAAGCCGGTGCATTCATGGGGTTTGCACACCAACAGTAGCAGGTAGTCCACGCCCGCCACCCGAACACGCCGTGCTGGCGGGCGGGGGCCGTTGAATTTGGCCAGCCAAGGCTCGCGTGCCAAGGGCCCCAAAACCCGCAGGTAGTTGGCCTTGAATGTCGGATTGAGCAGGATTTTCTCGGCATCGCTCATCGGCTCGTTTTGGGTGGTGTGGGCTGAGGCGCTGGGTGCGGGGGCTTCATCGCAGCGACGGTAGGTGGCGTTGAGCATCGATTTGCCCAGGGGCGCTTGCAGTGCTGCATCGGCACGCAGGTGGATGCTGGTGCCGGTTTTGTCTTCAAACACCACAAAGTCCAAAGTCGAGCCTGACCGCACCTTGCTGGCCAAGGTCAGTTTGAAAAAAGGTGGTGGGGAAGCGGCAAGGTACGAGAAATCCGTCTGCACTTTGCGCCCCACAATGCGTTTATCGCCTTGCTCGACCACCAGCGCGTCACGCAACACCCGCAATCGGGGCGCATCGGCGCTGTTGCATTGGGTGGCGTAGGTGCCGCCGTATTTTCGCACCACATCGGGTTTGAAATGTTCTTGTGCCCACGTGGTGCGGGCCCCCAGAAAAAGAAAAAGACAACTTGTCGCAGCCACCCAGGTTTGTGGGCTGCGACGGAAGAAAAACTGCATTCAATACGCCTTTGGATCATTGGCTGGCGATCTTCACGTGGAGGCTCGCCACGGAAAATATGGCGTCGGTGGCACCACGCTCTCAGAAGCTGCTTACGATTTATTCCAAGCCCCAACACATCGTAAACAGACTCTCGGACACTGGCACTTTGTTCGCCGGAGGTGGAGCGCCCCGGCACCGACATGTAAACGAATGTAGCCGCAGCCTGCGCAAGTACAAGCAGGCACGGCGTACTGCATGCCAATTAAGTCCGGTCTGCCGCGCATTTTTAAACCCCTATGCCCGGAAATTTTTGCGCTTGAGACGTTTTAGTAATAAACAACTGAGAATTCATTCGTTCCAGTTTTGACGGTGTGCTTCCAGAATCCAACCCATCGCACAACTTTGGAATCTTGAATCTCTATGCTGACCCGCCGCCAACTGTCCCAGACCCTGATCGCCCTTGCCGTTTCGGTCGCTGGTTTTGCCCATGCCCAGGCCCCCGCGCCTGTCTCCTTGCTCAACGTGTCGTATGACCCGACCCGCGAGTTCTACAAAGATTTCAACGCGGCCTTCGCCAAGGACTGGCTGGCCAAAAACAAGCAAGAGGTCACCATCAAGCAGTCGCACGGCGGGTCGGGCAAGCAGGCGCGCTCGGTGATCGACGGGCTGGAGGCCGATGTGGTCACCCTGGCCCTGGCCTACGACGTGGATGCGCTGAACGAGTACGGAAAGCTGATCCCTGCCGACTGGCAAAAACGCCTGCCGCAAAACGCCTCGCCCTACACCAGCACCATCGTGTTCCTGGTGCGCAAGGGCAACCCCAAGAAGATTGCCGACTGGTCGGACCTGGTGCGTCCCGGTGTTGGCATCGTCACGCCCAACCCCAAGACCTCGGGCGGCGCACGCTGGAATTACCTCGCCGCCTGGGGCTACGCCGTCAAGAAGAACGGTGCCGACGAAGCCCATGCCCGTGACTTTGTGAAGGCCCTCTACAGCAACGCCGTGACGCTCGATTCCGGTGCCCGCGGTGCCACCACCAGCTTCACCGAACGCGGCCAGGGCGACGTGCTCATCGCGTGGGAAAACGAAGCCTACCTGGCGCTGCAAGAGTTCGGCAAGGACAAGTTCGAGATCGTCACCCCCAGCCTGTCCATCCTGGCCGAGCCGCCGGTGAGCGTGGTCGACAAGGTGGTGGACAAGCGCGGCACCCGCAAGGTGGCCGAGGCCTACCTGCAGTACCTGTACAGTCCGGTGGGCCAGGACCTGGCAGGCAAGAACTTCTACCGCCCCCGCGACAAGGCTGCCGCCGCCAAGTACGCCAAGCAGTTCGGCCATGTGAACCTGTTCACCATCGACGAACTCTTCGGCGGCTGGACCAAGGCGCAGAAAACCCACTTCGCCGACGGCGGCGTGTTCGACCAGATCTACGGCAAAAAGTAAGGAGCCCGGCATGTCCATTCTTCTGATTGCCGGTAGCCCGTCCGAACGCTCGCGCTCCGCGGCCTTGCTCGATGCGGTGCAGCTGCACCTGGAATTGCGCGGCGCGCAGGTGGAGCGGGTGCTGATCCGCGACCTGTCGCCCCAGGCCCTGGTGCTGGCCGATGTGGCCCACCCCAGCATTGCGCAGGCAGTGGCCAAGGTGGCGCGGGCCCAGGCCATTGTGGTGGCCACGCCGATCTACAAGGCCGCCTACAGCGGTGTGCTGAAGCTGTTTCTGGACCTGCTGCCGCAGACGGCCTTCAAGGGCAAGACCGTGCTGCCCATGGCCACCGGCGGCAGCCCGAACCACATGCTGGCGCTGGACTACGCCCTGCGCCCGGTGCTGCAGTCGCTGGGGGCCGACCACATCCTGTCGGGCGTGTTTGCCACCGACGGGCAAGTGGTCTTGTTGCCACCCGACGGCCACCAGCTCGACGACGACCTGGCGCAGCGCCTGCAGCGTGCAGCGGGCCTGCTGCCAGTGTCCAAGGACTGGGGCAAGCACGCCGCCAACGCGCCCATCCATTTCTCGCGCGTGCGCTGTAGCGTCTAGACGCTCCCCGGTTCTCCCCACTTTTTTGATACGGCTGCAGCGCGGCAGGGCGAAGCCTTGCCTGCGCACTCCCCAAGGACCTTGATATGACGAACCTACCCTCGATTTCCCGCCGCTCGCTGCTCGCCGTCGGCGCGCTGGCCGCACCGGCTTTCAGCGCCTTCGCCCAGGCTCCACGCGTGCTGCGCATCGGCAACCAAAAGGGTGTGCTGAGCTTCTTGAAAGCCCGCGGCACGCTGGAAAAGCGCCTGGCCCCGCTGGGCGTCAGCGTGACCTGGACCGAGTTCAACGCCGGGCCGGTGCAGCTCGAAGCGCTCAACGTCGGCGCCATCGACTTCGGCGACGTGGGCGAAGCCCCGCCCATCTTCGCCCAGGCCGCCGGTGCGCCGCTGGTCTACGCGGCAGCCACCGTGCCGCGCCCCAGCAGCGAAGCGGTGATCGTGCCCAAGGGCTCGGCCATCCAGAAGGTCAGCGACCTCAAAGGCAAGAAGGTGGCCTACAACAAGGGCTCCAACGTGCAGTTCTTTCTGGCCAAGCTGCTGGAGAAAAATGGCCTGGCCTACAGCGACGTGCAGTCGGTCTTCCTGCCACCCGCCGATGCCCGTGCCGCCTTTGCGCAGGGCGCGGTGGACGCCTGGGTCATCTGGGACCCGTTCCTGGCCTCGGCCCAAAAGACCCTGGACGCCCGCGTGCTGGCCGATGCCACTGGCGTGGTTAACAACCGCGGCTACTACTTCACCTCGCGCAGCTACGCCGACAAGAACGCCGACATCCTGCGCATCGCCGTGGAAGAGGTGGGCGCGATCGAAAAATGGGCCGGTAGCCAGCGCGCCGAGGCGGCCACCGAATACGCTACCGTGCTGGGCCTGGACCGCGCCGTGGTCGAGGTGTCGGTGAACCGCACCGCCTATGGCACCGTGCCCATCACCAAAGCCATCTTGGCCGAGCAGCAAGTGATTGCCGACACCTTCTGGGAGCTGAAGCTGCTGCCCCGCAAGATCAGCATCCTGGAAGCCGCCCAGGCAGGCCTGGCCTGAGGAGACCGGCATGGACCACCCCAACGACCGACGCAACCTGCTGCGCGTGCTGGCGGCGAGTGCCGCAAGTTTTGGCATTTTTAGCCCTCTAGCGCTTATTCCATCGGCGCAAGCAGCTACAAAAAACGCAGCAGATGTGCCATTGCAGCCTTTGCAGCAATTACGGATCGGCTACCAGAAATCCGCCGTCAACCTGGTCATCGCCAAGCAGCTGGGCTGGCTGGAGAAGCGCTTTCCCGGCACCAAGGTGAGCTGGCTGGAATTCCCCGCCGGGCCGCAACTGCTGGAAGCCTTGTCCGTTGGCAGCCTGGAATTCGGGCTGACCGGCGACGCGCCCCCGGTGTTTGCCCAGGCCGCAGGCAAGGACCTGGTTTACGTAGGCGCCGAGCCACCCAAACCCGACAGCTCGGCCATCCTGACGCAAGCCGATTCCCCGCTGCGCACCCTGGCCGACCTCAAGGGCCGCAAGGTGGCACTGCAGAAGGGGTCGAGCGCCCACTTTCTGCTGGTGCGCGCGGTGGAAGAGGCCGGTTTGCAGTGGAGCGACATCCAGCCCATCTACCTCACCCCCGCCGATGCGCGGGCCGCGTTCGAGCGCAAGAGTGTGGACGCCTGG
This sequence comes from Rhodoferax sp. WC2427, assembly GCF_040822085.1. NCBI lineage: Bacteria > Pseudomonadati > Pseudomonadota > Betaproteobacteria > Burkholderiales > Comamonadaceae > Rhodoferax > Rhodoferax sp. WC2427. The sequence continues at coordinate 1,855,065 of NZ_CP162006.1, forward strand.
GCCATCTGGGACCCGTTCTACGCCGCCACCGAGCTGGCCGTGCAGCCCCGTGTGCTGGCCAATGGCCGCGGCCTGTCAAACAACAACTCGTTTTACCTGGCCTCGCGCGAATTTGCCAGCCAGCACCCGCAGGCGATTGCCGTGCTGTTTGAAGAACTCACCCGCGCCGACCGCCTGGCGCAGGACGACCGCAAGCAGGCCATCCAGTTGATCGCCGACTTCAGCGGCCTGGACGCGGGCGTGGTCAGCCTTTTTTTGACGCGCCGCCCACGCTCACCCGTGGCCCCGCTGGCGGCTTCCACCGTGGCCGACCAGCAGCGCGCGGCGCAGGCATTTTTCAAGATCGGGCTGATCCCCAAACCCCTCAACGTGGCCGACGCCCTGTTGAAGCTTTAACTTTTTTGAGGTTTCCATGCAAGTTTTCTGGTTCATCCCCACCCACGGCGACAGCCGCTACCTCGGCACCGCCCAGGGCGCGCGCGAAATCAACTACGACTACCTGAAGCAGGTGGCACAGGCCGCCGACAGCCTGGGCTATGAAGGCGTGCTGCTGCCCACCGGTCGCTCGTGCGAAGACCCCTGGGTGGTGGCGGCTAGCCTGCTGCCCGTGACCCAGCGCCTGAAGTTCCTGGTGGCCGTGCGCCCCGGCCTGCACCAGCCCAGCCTGGCCGCGCGCATGGCCGCCACCTTTGACCGCCTGTCTGGCGGGCGGCTGATGATCAACCTGGTGACCGGTGGCGACCAGTCCGAGCTCGAAGGCGACGGCGTGTACCTGGACCACGCCCAGCGCTACCAGCAGTCGGCCGAGTTCATCCGCATCTGGCGCGAGATTTTGGCCCGCAGCCACAGCGGCGAGCCGTTTACCTTCGAAGGCGAGCACCTCAGCGTCACCGGGGCCAAGCTGCTGTACCCGCCGGTGCAAAGGCCGTATCCGCCGGTGTACTTCGGCGGCTCGTCCGACGCGGCGCACGACCTGGCGGCCGAGCAGGTCGACACCTACCTGACCTGGGGCGAACCACCCGCTGAAGTCGCCAAGAAAGTAGCCGACGTGCGCGCCCGCGCCGCCAAGCATGGCCGCACCGTCAAGTTTGGCATCCGCCTGCACGTCATCGTCCGCGAAACCGATGCCGAGGCCTGGGCCGCCGCCGACAGCCTGATCAGCAAGTTGGACGACGACACCGTCATCCGCGCCCAGGCCGCATTCGCCAAGATGGATTCCGCAGGCCAGCGCCGCATGGCCGCCTTGCACGCGGGTGGCACCAAACGCTCCCGCGCCGACCTGGAGATCAGCCCCAACCTCTGGGCCGGTGTGGGCCTGGTGCGCGGTGGCGCGGGCACGGCCCTGGTGGGCGACCCGCAGACGGTGGCCGCCCGCATGCAGGAGTACGCCGACATCGGGCTGGACACCTTTGTGCTGTCCGGCTACCCGCACCTGGAAGAGGCCTACCGCTTTGCCGAGCTGGTGTTCCCGCTGCTGCCGCGCAAGTTGCAAGACCAGCTGGGCACCCAGCGCGCCAAGGGGGGATTTGGCGAAATCGTCGCCAACGACTACCTGCCGCGTGTATCCCAGAGCTAAAGGAAAAAGTCCATGAACATCCACTCCATCCACCACGCCCAGCTGCCGTTCCGCGCGGGCGACGAGGCGCAGATCCGGCGCTTCTACAACCAGCTGATCGGCCTGACCGAGTTCCATTCCAGCGGGCCCGCCGGGACACCGCTGCGCTTTGTGGCCGGGCACCAGCGCATCGACCTGGTGCCTACCGACAACTGGCAGCCCAACGCCATTCCCTCGCACCTGGCGTTCGAGGTGCAAGGCCTGCCCACGCTGCGCAACCGCCTGCTGTCGGCCCAGGTGCCGCTGGAAGAAAGCCGCCCGCTGGTGGGCTACCTGCGCTTCTATGTCAAAGACCCGGCGGGCAACCAGCTGGAGTTTCTGGAACCCGACGCATCGCAGGCGAGCACGGTATGAGCGGCCCCCTGACCTACGAGCGTGAGCTGCAAACCACGCCGTTCCCCACCACGGTGGCCGAAGCTCCCGACACGCCAGAAAACCCCTTTCCGTTCCAGGCGTTTGCCGCCAGCGTGGGCCAGGGCCTGCTGCCCTGGTTGCTGCCCATCGTGCTGGTGGTGGCCTGGCAGATCGCCAGCAGCACCGGCTGGCTGGCCACCCGCATCCTGCCCGCGCCGCTGGACGTGTTCAAGGCCGCCTGGACCCTGGCCGCTTCGGGCGAATTGGCCAAGCATGTAAGCGTGAGCGCCTGGCGCGCGCTGACCGGCTTAGCGATTGGCGGCGGGTTGGGGCTGGTGCTGGGCCTGCTGACCGGCTCGGTGAAGTTCTTCGAGACCCTGCTCGACTCCAGCCTGCAGATGGTGCGCAACATCCCGGCGCTGTCGCTGATTCCGCTGGTGATTCTGTGGTTTGGCATTGACGAGACGGCCAAGCTGTTTTTGATCTCGGTGTCGGTGTTCTTTCCGATCTACCTCAACACCTTCCATGGCATCCGCAACGTGGACCCGGCGCTGATCGAAATGGGGCGCAGCTACGGCCTGACGCGCTGGCAGCTGTACCGCGACATCATCTTGCCGGGCGCACTGTCCAGCATCCTGGTGGGCCTGCGCTTCTCGCTGGGGCTGATGTGGGTGATTCTGATCGTGGCCGAAACCATCTCGGCCCAGGCCGGCATCGGCTACCTGACCATGAACGCCCGCGAGTTTTTGCAGACCGACATCGTGCTGGTCGGCATCCTGCTCTACGCCTTGCTGGGCAAGCTGGCCGACGTGTTTGCACGTGGTTTAGAACGCTATTTTTTACGTTGGCACCCCGGCTACCAAGCCACAACGCATTGAAGGAAAACCATGTCTGATTCCCCAACTACCGGCGGCGTACGCCTGCAGCTGCAATCTTTGAGCAAACGCTACGGCGAGCGCACGGTGCTGCACAACACCCAGCTCACCATCGAACCCGGCCAGTTCGTCGCCATCGTCGGGCGCAGCGGCTGCGGCAAAAGCACCTTGCTGCGGCTGGTGGCCGGGCTGGAGGCGGCCAGCGGAGGCAGCCTGCAGCTGGATGCACAGGCGATTGACGGCATCCGCGAAGACACCCGCATCATGTTCCAGGACGCCCGCCTGCTGCCCTGGCGCAAGGTGATCGACAACGTGTTGATCGGCCTGCCCAAGTCGCAGCGTGAGCAGGGCAAGAAAGTGCTGGCCCAGGTGGGCCTGGCCGACCGGCAAAAAGACTGGCCCGCCAAGCTCTCGGGCGGCCAGCGCCAGCGTGTGGCCCTGGCCCGCGCCCTGGTGCACAACCCGCGCCTGCTGCTGCTGGACGAACCCCTGGGCGCGCTGGATGCGCTGACCCGCATCGAGATGCACCGCCTGATCGAAGGGCTGTGGGAAAAGCACCGCTTCACCGCGCTGCTGGTCACCCACGACGTGCAAGAGGCCGTGGCCCTGGCGGACAGGGTGATCCTGATTGAAGACGGCCGCATCGCCCTCGATGAAAACATCGCCCTGGCCCGCCCGCGCTGGCACGGCGACGCCGAGTTCGCCCGCATCGAAAAACGCATCCTCGACCGCGTGCTACAGAAACCAGAGCGGTCTACGCCCACCGATAGAGCACGGGGTGGCGATTTGACGCCTCTCTTTGGCCTGCGCTGGGCGGTGTGATGGCACAGGCCCAAAGCCGTTTCACTTATTTATATAAAAAGTGCGCTTCATGCTTATTCAATGGGCGTGAGCAGCTCTTTATTCAATAGCAAACCCTGTTTTTATGACCACACTCCAAGCTTTGCCCGATCTGTCGCTGGACCAGCTGTTCCGCAAGGCCCGCACCGTCCACGCCTTCCAGGCCGTGCCGGTGACGGATGCCACCATCCGCCAGCTGTACGAACTGCTGAAGTGGGGCCCCACGGCCTTCAATGCCCAGCCCGCACGCTACGTGTTTGTGCGCAGCGCCGAGGCCAAGGCCCGGCTGTTGCCCGCGGTGTCGTCGGGCAACCGGGCGCAGACGGCGGCGGCTGGGGTCACCGTGATCGTGGCGCAAGACACCCAGTTTTACGAGCACCTGCCCAGCCAGTTCCCGGCCTACAACGCCAAGCCCCTGTTTGAAGGCCATGCCCAGGCCGCCGAATCCACCGCCTTCCGCAATGCCAGCCTGCAGGGTGCCTACCTGATCCTGGCGGCGCGGGCCCTGGGCCTGGATGTGGGTGCGCAGTCGGGCTTCGATGCCGCCGCCGTGAACCAGGCTTTCATTCCCGACGGCCGCTGGCAAGCCAATTTTCTGGTCAACCTGGGCGTGGCCGACCACCAGGCCACCCACCCGCGCGGACCGCGCCTCGCGTTTGACGAAGTCGCCCACATCGTTTGATTTTTTCGATTTTTCAACCCTCAGGAGTATTCCCATGACCATCCAAGCCATCAACGTCCGCAACCAATTCCGCGGCAAGATCAAAGAAATCATCCGCGGCGACGTGGTCTCTGAAATCGATGTCGAAACCCCCTGGGGCATCGTCACCTCGGTTATCACCACCCGTTCGGTCAACGACCTGGAACTGAAGGTCGGCAGCGAAGTGGTGGCGCTGGTGAAGTCCACCGAAGTGTCTATCGCCAAGCTGTAAGCGATTTTTGGACGGCTAAAAAAAACGCCCCTTGGGGCGTTTTTTGCGTTCAGGCGCTGATCGGAAACCCCGTGTCAAACGTCTCCCGCACATCCAGCCGCTGCTTGAGCAGCCCCGCCTCCAGGTAGAAGTCGGCCGTGCGCTGCTGGTCGGCCAGCACGGGCGCGTCGATGGGCTGCCAGCGGGTTTGGCGGCGCTCGAACTGCAGGCGGGCGGCGTCGGCGGGGATGCCGATGATGCGGGCCAGGCTGGCGCTGAATTCGGCCGGGTGCTGGTTGGCCCAGGTCTGGGCGCGCACCAGGCGCTGGTGGATGTCTTTGAGCGCGGCGCGCTTGTCGCGCAAGGCGTTGTCGGTGGCAGCGAGGAAACTCAGGCCGGTGGACAGGCCGCGCCCGTTCACCAGCACGCGCGCGTGGCCGCCGGTTTCGGCCAGCGCGGTGTACGGCTCCCAGGTGGCCCAGGCATCGACCGAGCCCTGGGTCAGGGCCAGTTTGGCATCGGGCGGGGCCAGAAAGCGCAGGTGGATGTCGTCGGGCTTCAAGCCCACCGAAGCCAGCGCTTTGAGGGTGACGAAATGGCCGATGGAGCCGCGGTTGGTGGCCACGCTTTTGCCTTTGAGGCTGCTGGCATCTTTGAGCGGCGAGTTGGGTGCCACCAGCACCGCGGTACCGTAAGCGTCCGAGCGATTGGCTGCAAAGGCCTTGACGCGGCTGCCTGCGGCCAGGGTGAACAGCAGGGGCGCGTCGCCAATGGGGCCGAAGTCCACCGCGTCGGCGTTCAGTGCCTCGGCCAGCGGGGCCGCCGCCGGGAACTCGGTCCACTGGATGTCGTAGGGCAGGGTTTTGAGCTCGCCCGCGGCGTCCAGCAGGGCGCGCAGGCCGCCTTTTTGGTCGCCTGCGCGCAGCACCACCTTGGTTTGGCTGTGGCCCAGCACGGGAGACAGGAAGGCCGCGGCCGACAGGAATTGTTGGAAGGTACGTCTTTGCATAGTGTGGTGGGTGTGGTTAAGAAATCAGGATGTGGCGGCCCGCAGCCATGCGGGCGCTGTCGTCTTGCGGGGTGTGGATGCGCCCGCACAGCACGTCGCGCAGGTGGCGCTGCAGCGGGTGGTGGCGCGACAGGCCGTGGTTGCCCGCCAGCGACAGCGCGGCTTCCACCGCCTGCACGGCGTTGTTCGTCAGCAGGGATTTGAGGAGGCCGCTGTCGGTGGTGGACACCGGCACGCCGGTATCCACGTCGCGGGCCAGGCCTGCGAGCAGGCGCTCGTTGGCCAGCAGCAGGGCCTGGATGCCGCCCACGGTTTCCTGGGCGCGGGGCAGGGTGGCCAGCGCGGCGCCCAGGTTGGCGGGTTTGCGCTGGCGCAGGAAGTCCACCGTCCAGTCGCGGGCGGCGCGGGCCACGCCGGTGTACAGCGCGCCCAGCAGCACCGCCATGTCGGTCTGCAAACCGGCATCCACGCCGCCCCATGCCTGGGGTTCGCGCAGGTCGATGGCGTTGTCCAGATCGACCAGCACGTCGTCAAACACCACGTCGTGGCTGCCGCTGGCGCGCAGGCCCAGGTGGTCCCAGGTCTCCACGATGCGGGTGCCGGACAGACCGGCGGGCACCAGCAGCGTGCCCACGCGCGGCGTGGCCTCGTCGGTGCGCAGCCATACCGCGTACCAGCGCAGGATGGGTGCGCCGGTGGAATACAGCTTGTGGCCCGATACACGCCAGCCGTCGGGGGTCCAGCGGGCGGTGGTGCTGGGCAGGCCGCCGCGGGCAGGCGAACCCAGCTCGGGCTCGACCCGCAGGGCGTTGACCAGTGACACGCTGGCCACTGACTCGCGCACCAGCCGCTCGGCCAGGTGCTGCGGCCAGGTGCGACCGGCCGGGCCGGTCTGGGCCATGCTGCGGTGCTGGATGTACTGCATCACCAGCACCAGGGCAGTGGCCGGGCAGCCGTAGCCTACCGCACCAATCACTTCGCCCAGCTGCGCCAGCGTGGCCCCCTGGCCACCCAGGGGACGCGGTGCGGCCAGGGCCAGCAGGCCGGCCTGTTGCAGCGCGGCAAAGTTGTCGAACGGAAAGCTGGCATCGCGGTCATGGGCATCGGCGCGGGCCGCAAACTCCACCGCCAGGGTACGGGCCAACTGGCCGGGGTTGAGCGAGGCATTCATGGCAACCCCACTCAGGCGGCTTTGAGCGCTAAATGTTCTGCTTCCCGCTCGCGCTCGGCCACCTTCTGGCGCACCAGGGGCAGCAGGTCACGGCCATAGGTGATGGTGTCCACCAGCGGGTCGAAGCCGCGGATCAGAAAGGTGGTGATGCCCAGGTCGTAGTACTTCAGCAGCGCGTCGGCCACCTGCTCGGGCGTGCCCACCAGCGAGGTGGAGTTGGAGCGGCCACCGTTCTCGCGCGCCAGCGCGGTCCACAGGTGCGCGTCCACCCTGTCCCCCTGGGCCGCATCGGCCAGCAGGCGGCGCGCGCCTTCGCTTTGCTGCGGGCCACCACGCGAGAAGCCCTGGCTGACCTTGAGGCGGCGGGTGTCTTCCAGAATCTGCTCGGCCTTGGCCCAGGCTTCGGCTTCAGTGGCCCCCAGGATGGGGCGGAACGAGATGCTGAACTCCACCGTGCGGCCGTGCTGGGCGGCGGCGGCGCGTACCTGGCGCACCAGGTCGCTGGCCTGCGCCAGCGACTCGCCCCACAGGGCGTACACGTCGGCATACTTGCCCGCCACCTGCAGCGCGGGGGCGGAGGCACCGCCGAAGTAGATGGGCACGTAGGGCGACTGCACCGGCTTGACTTCCGACCATGCGCCCTTGGCCTGGTAGTAGGTGCCTGCGTGGTCAAACGGCTGCTCGGATGTCCACACCCGGCGCAGCAGACCGATGTATTCGTCGCTGCGGGCGTAGCGCTCGTCGTGGCCCAGGAAGTCGCCGTCGCGCTGCTGGTCTTCGTCGGACCCGCCGGTGATGTAGTGCACTGCAACGCGGCCATTGGTGTAGTTGTCCAGTGTGGCCAGTTGCCGGGCCGACAGCGTGGGCGATACAAAGCCTGGGCGGTGCGCCAGCAGAAAGTGGATCCTTTGCGTGACCGAAGCGGCGTAGGCCACCGTCAGCAAGGTGTCGGGGCTGGTGGCGCTGGCGGGCACCAGGATGCGGTCAAAACCCGCATGCTCGTGCGCCTGGGCAAACACCCGCACATAGGCGGGGTCTACCGCCGGGCCGGTGTGGGGAATGGTTTCGGAAACCTCGTGCGGCTGGATCATGCCGATGAACTGGACACCCATGTGAATTCCTTGTGGTGGATTGATGGGTGAACGATAAAAGCGATGCTTTGCCGCGACAACGAAGAAAACCGTGTGTCCTCATGCGGTTTCTGATTTCAATGGCTAATGCGGAAACCCGCCGCGCAGCAGCCGCACCGGTTCGTCGTCCATGCGGCGGATCAGGCCGTCCAGGCCATCCCCTTTGGGGGCTGCGCTGGCCACGGTGGTGGTGCGGCACACCAGGTCGTCCACCGACCACGCCGCCTTGCCCGGCTGGCCCCGGGCGCGCAGCCAGCCGCCCCGGTCTACCAGCAGCTGGTTGCCCGCCAACTGCGCAGCCGGCACGCCGACGACCAGCGCCAGCGCGGTGCGCAGGGCGGGGACGTCGGCCTGGCATTCGGCATCGGGCGCGGCAGCACCCAGATGCACCGTCACCAGCCGGGGATCGTCTTGCAGATTGCTGTCTTCGGCGGCAATGCGCAGCCGCTGGCCGGTGAGCTCGCGCAGCGTGCGGTGTGCCCCCTGGCGACACAGCACGCGGGCGTCGGGCATGCGCACCGGGTAGGTCCAGGCACCAGACTCCTGCAGCGTTTGGCCCGAGGCGTTGGCCTGCAGGTAGTCCAGCACCTGCCACACCTGGGTGTCGCTGAGCTGCTGGCCAAAGCCGGGCATGGTGGTGCTGCCATCGCGCGCCTGCATGCCGTGGCGGATGCGCCAAAAGAGTTCGCCGTCCAGCCGCTTCCACAGCAGCGAGCCGTTGAGTGTGGGCGGCCACATGGGCAGCTGGGCGGCATCCACGCCTTCGCCTTTGCCGTCCGCGCCGTGGCAGCGCAGGCACTGCTGCTGGTACACGGCCTGGCCGCGCACGATGCTGTCGGCGGTGAAACCGCTGGGCGATGTGTGCAGGCTGGTGGGTACGGCGGGGGCCAGCAGCAAGCGGCTGTCGGGCCAGGGGGCCAGCAACAGCACGGCCACAGCACCGGTCCACAGCCCGTAGCGTGCGCGCCGCCAAAACAGAGAGACCGCCACAGTAAGCAGGGCCAGCAGCAGGCAGGCCAGCGAGGTGGCGACCTGGCGCGCATGGCCTGCGTCCAGCGCCAGCATTTCCCCGGCGATGCGCTGCGCAAACGGCCAGGCAGGTTGGCCGTGGAGGTCGGGGGCCAGCCCCAGGGCATGCAGCAGCGCCCGCAGGCCAAGCTGGGCTTCTTGCAGCCAGGCCAGCAGCCCGTTCAGCCCCTCGGGCGATAGAGATGTCAACCGCGTCTACCAGCTGGCGGCCAGGCCCAGCAGCGACAAGGCCTGGTGCCGCAGCGCTGCCAGCCGCGGGTCGCCCCGGTGGCGCGGGTAGGGCAGGTCGTTGACGAGTACCTGCTGGATGCGCGCGGGCCGGTCGGAGAGCACCACCACGCGTTGCGCCATGAACAAGGCCTCTTCTACATCGTGCGTCACCAGCAGCACCGAGAACCCGTTGCGCTGCCACAGCTCGACCAGCTCGGTCTGCATGGCCAGGCGGGTCAGTGCATCCAGCTTGCCCAGCGGCTCGTCCAGCACCAGCAGGCTGGGGTCGTTGACCAGGGCGCGGGCCAGGGCCACGCGCTGCGCCATGCCGCCCGACAACTGGTGCGGCAGGGCCTTGGCAAAACTTTGCAGGCCCACCAGCGCCAGCGCTTCGTCCACGCGGTGGCCGTGGGTTTTGAGCAGGCCGCGTGCCTGCAGGCCCAGCGCCACGTTGTCCCACACGCTGCGCCAGGGGAACAGCGTCGGGTCCTGGAACACCACGATGCGCGACGGGTCGGGCTGGGTGATGGCCCGGCCGTCGTGTTGCAGGCTGCCCGCGGTGGCGGGTTCCAGCCCGGCCACCAGGCGCAGCAGGTTGGATTTGCCGCAGCCGCTGGGGCCCAGCAGGGCGACAAATTCGCCGGGCTGGATGTCCAGGTCCAGGTCGGCGATCACCTGCAGAGGACCTCCGGGCAGGTCGAACCAGTGGCTGACGTTGCGCACCGCAATGTGCGCGCCAGTGGAGGTGGAAGTTTGCACGGGGGCTACCATTTCACAATTCCTTTTTGCCAGGACAGCACCCGGTCGCGCAGCAGAAACAGCAGGCTGATCAGCCCGGAAAACAGCAGCGCCATCACCAGCAGCGCGGCGTACATGTTCGGGTAGGCGGCCCAGCCCTGCGCCCAGGTGAGATACCAGCCCAAGCCCGCTTTGACACCCAGCATCTCGGCCACCACCAGCGTGGCAAACGCATGGCCCAGGCCCATGAACAGGCCCACAAACACCTGGGGCAGTGCGGCAGGAATAGCCACCCGCAGCACCAGAAACCAGGGCGATGCGCCCAGGGTGCGGGCCACGTCATAGAAGTTCTTGTTGACACTGGCCACGCCGGACGCGGTGAGGATGGCCACCGGAAACGCCGTGCCCAGGGCAATCAAAAAGATGGCCGTGGACCAGCTGGACGGAAAGAAGTAGAACGAAATCGGCAGCAAGGCCGTGGTGGGCAGCGGCCCCAGCACGCGCAGCACCGGGTGCACCCAGTAGTTGGCCCGGCGCGACCAGCCGATCAGCACCCCGACCAGAAAGCCCGCAGTGGCACCGATGCCGATACCCAGCGCCAGCAGCTGCAGCGAATGCGCCGCGCTCTCCAGCAGGCGCGGCCAGTCGGTGATGTAGACCTCGGCCAGGCTTTGCGGCGGTGCAAAAAAAGGCGGCGGCAGCGTGCCCAGCTTGGCGGTAGAGACTTCCCACACGCCCAGCCCCAGCGCGAGGGCCATCAGCCATGGCCCCAGCACGCGCACTTTGGCGGGCGTGGACGGCGCAAGCCCCAGCGCCAGCAGGGCCACGGCCACCACCCCGGCGAACCAGGCAAATTCGGTGGTGTAGGCCCACTCGTTAAAGCCCTGCGGCTTGTTGGGCCACAGCGCTGTGAGCAGGCCCAGCGCGCCCCAGGCCAGGGCGGCGGCCAGGCCGGTCCACCAGGGCGTGTAGATGGCAGCGGCGCGGATCTGGGGTCGGCTGCGCTGCCGCGGCAAGGCGGGGGCAGGCAGGTGAAAGGCGTTTTCAGCGGTGCTCATGGTGTCAGGTCAAAACGTCGGCGTATACGTACTCGGCAAACTTCGCGGGGTCGGTGCCGGGCTTGAGCACGCCCACCAGCTTGAAGTCGCGGGCGTAGAACTCGATCTCTTTTTTCAGGTCGTTGCCGCTGGGGTGGTTGCGGTGGGTCAGCGTGCCCAGCACGGCGCGCAGGTCTTCCACCGGTACCTTGGAATAGGGGCTGTAGATGCGGGCGGTCTCGTTGGGGTAGTTGGCGATGAAGTCCGACGCCTCGGTGATGGCGCGGGCCAGCGCGGCGGCGGTGGGCTTGTCGTTGCGCACCAGCTTGCCGCTCACGCCCACCACGCAGCAGGTCTTGTTGGCGTACTCGCCCGACAGGTTGGTGGCCAGCTCGACCAGGCCCTTGGTGCGGCGCTCGACCAGGAACAGGTTCGGGTCGCCATCGGCAATCGCCTGGGCTTCGCCTTTTTCTACCGCCAGGCCCAGCATGTCGGCGGGAAACTGCCGCCAGCTCACGTCTTTTTCCGGGTCCAGCCCGGCCTTGACCAGCAGCACCGAGAAGAAGTTTTTGCCCGGGCTGTTCAGGTCCGACACGGCAATGGTCTTGCCCTTGAGCTTGGCCAGACTGGTCACGCCTGCCGGGGCGTAGCCCACCAGCCGGGTGCAGCCGCCATGCGAGCTGCTGACCAGTTTCACGTCAAAGCCTGACTCCAGCGGCTTGATCCAGCGGTGCACCATGCCCACACCGGCATCGGCCTTGCTGGTGGCAATGCTCTCCAGCAACTGGTCGGTAGACCCTGCGAAGTTGACCAGCTCCACGTTCAAGCCGTGCTTCTCAAAAATGCCGCGCTCCAGCGCTACCGGCACCGCCGACAGGCACACCGCGCCCGCGTTCCATGCCAGTTTGATGTCGCGCAGCTTGCCCGCCGCACGCACATTGCGCCCCGCGATGGCCGCTGCGCCTGCCACACCGGCCAGGCCCGCGGCGCGCAGCCATTGGCGGCGGGACCAGGGGGGAATCAAACCCGGGTGATCGGGAAATGTGTGCATGCCGTACCTCTTTGAAAATCTTGGATGGAAGGCGATTGCACCGGATTTGGGTTGTTTTGGGAAAGAAGGAAAACAGGAATCCATATGCAAAGAATCCGCACGCAAGCGCCCCCGTTTGGGGTGCAATGGCAAACTTCCCGCGTTTCTTCCAATGGATACCCATGACCACCCCCATCCCTGAAAAAACCTACCTGGACGTGCGCCAGGCTCTGCTCGCCAAGCAGGAGATTGCCTTGATCGACGTGCGCGAAGAAGACCCCTTCGCCCAGGCCCACCCGCTGTTTGCCAGCAACATCGCCGCCGGGCGCATCGAGCTGGATGCCTGGAGCCGCATTCCGCGTCGCGACACGCCCATCGTGCTGCTGGACAACGGCGAAGGCCTGGCCGCCCCGGCGGCCCGCACGCTGCACAAACTGGGCTACACCGATGTGGCGCTGCTGGCCGGTGGCCTGCAAGGCTGGGTGGAGGCGGGCGGCGAAATCTTCAAAGACGTGAACGTGCCCAGCAAGGCCTTTGGCGAGCTGGTGGAGTCGCAGCGCCACACGCCGTCGCTGTCCGCCGAAGAAGTCAAGGCCCTGATCGACCAAAACGCCGACGTGGTGGTGCTGGATGCCCGCCGCTTCGACGAATACCAGACCATGAGCATCCCCAGCGGCATCAGCGTGCCCGGCGCCGAGCTGGTGCTGCGCGCGCAGGCCCTGGCACCCGACCCCAACACCCGCATCATCGTCAACTGCGCGGGCCGCACCCGCAGCATCATCGGCACCCAATCGCTGGTGAATGCGGGCATTCCCAACCCCGTATCGGCCCTGCGCAACGGCACCATCGGCTGGACGCTGGCCGGCCAGGTGCTCGACCGGGGTGCCGCCCGCCAGGGCCGCACCACCACAGAACACACCAGCCCCGATGCCGCCCGCCAGGCCCGCGCCGTGGCCGACCGCGCCGGTGTGCAGCGCGCGCACGCAAGCGACCTGCAGCGTTTTTCCGCCGACACCCCGCGCACCACCTACCTGCTGGACGTGCGCACCGCCGAAGAATTCGCCAGCGGCCACTTGCCCGGCTTCCGCAACGCCCCCGGCGGCCAACTGGTGCAGGAAACCGACGTGACCGCCCCCGTGCGCGGTGCCCGTATCGTGTTGGCCGATACCGACGGTGTGCGGGCGAACATGACCGCCTCCTGGCTGGCGCAAATGGCCTGGGAGGTATGGGTGTTGGAGTGGGTGCTGGACGGCACCCGGCCCGCCGACTGGAGCGCCACCGGCCCCACTGCAGACACGCTGCCCGCGCCAGAAGGCCCCATCGCCGCCACCGACCCGGCCCAGCTCTGGGCCTGGCTGCAGGCCGGCCCCGACGGCCACACCGCCGTGCTGGACCTGACCACCAGCGTGAACTTCGTGAAGCGCCACATCCCCGGTGCCTGGTACGTGTCCCGCACCGGCCTGGCTGCGGCGTTGGCGAATATTCCACCCGCCCACCGCTACGTGCTTACCTGCGGCAGCAGCCTGCTGGCCCGCTATGCCGTCGCCGATGTGGCCCGCCTAACCGGCGCAGAAGTGTGGGTTCTAGACGGCGGCACCGCCGCCTGGATCGCCGCAGGCCTGCCCCTGGAAGAAGGCGAAACCCGCCTGGCCTCCCCGCGCACCGACCGCTACCGCCGCCCCTACGAAGGCACCGACAGCCTGCGGGCGGCCATGCAGGGGTATCTGGACTGGGAGTACGGGCTGGTGGAGCAACTGGGGCGGGATGGGACGCATGGGTTCAGGGTGATTTGAACGGTGCCGTCTTTAGATTGCTATTGAATGAGTAGCTGCTTACGCTTGCCGGATAAGCGCGAGCGGCACTTTTCCCATCAAACCCTATTTCTGGCAGAAAACCTCAACCCTTGCCCGCCACCACATACCGCGCAAAGTTGTCCAATATCGCCTGCCAGCCCGTGCGCTGTTGCTCTTCGGGGTAGGTGTCTTCGGCGTCGAAGGTCACCGTCACGGTAACCCCGGCGGGGCCTTCGGCAAACTCCACCCGTCCGGTGCGTTCGCCAAAGCGGTACTCCAGCAGGTGGGGGGCCTCGACTTTGGTGTATTCACCCGCAAAGTCGAAGCCAAACGAGCCGTCCTTGGCTTCCATGCGCGACGAGAACTGGCCGCCCACCCGCAGATCGACCGTGGAGGCCGTGGTGTGCCAATCGGGCGAGGCGGTGTTCCAGACCTTGATGGCCTCGGGGGCGTTGTACGCGGCCCAGACGGTGGCGATGGGCGCGGCGACAACGGTGGATACGGTGATTTGCATAGGCGCTCCTGTGGGGTTTGGACGCGGGTTGCCAGAAGGCCGCCGACGGTGCCCACCCAAGGTGCACCTTAGCCCTTCACGGTGCTGGCGGGAACCCACCGCTGGATGGCCTGGACGGAATCGAAGGGGCCACTGTTAAAGCAAATTTTGGCATGGGGCGCGCAGGTATGCACCGTGTTGAGCAATTTTTCAAACAGGTGCAGGTAATCTGGAATGGTGCGCACGCCCGCGCCAATCAGCACGCAGTGGCGGGGCTTGGCTGCCAGGAGTTGTGTGAGGATCTGGTCGGCCGTGTCGGCACTCTCGATCAGGCCCAGCTCGGCGTCGTAGCCCAAGGCTTGCAGCCGGACTCTGTCGGCTTTGAATCCGGCCCACAGCTTGTCGGGCGTGAGCCCCGGCCACTTGCTGTAGTCCACCGCGTTGGGGTGCCAGCCCACCAGCAGTACGGCGCTCTTCTCGACCATGATTCTCCTTGGGGTGCGGCTGCGAAAAAACTCGCCCGAGGATTGTGCGCGGCACCCGCCATCGGATGTGCTGAGTTTGAAACCGAGTGTTTCCCGGCGTATCGGCGCCTGTGCCATGGATGGTGTTGCTACTGAATAAGTAGCTGCTTGTGCTGATTGGATAGGCGCCAGAAGCACTTTTTACGTATGACTACGCATGGTTACCAGAACTTTCTGCGTTTTTGCGTTGAGGCGGTGGTGCGGCGCAGGTCCCCGTGGTGGCGGCCCCGCCAAATGGTTGGCCCGGGGTTGATCCAGCGCATGGTGGCGCGCAGGCAGTTCGGGCACGCTTGAGGGCTTGGGCGCTGGTCCGCAGGCGCCCGCTTGCATTCAACTACCGACAAGGAGGCCCTATGGACATCAAAGTTTTTGGCCCGGCTTGCAGCCAGGGCCGCAGCACCATCGCGATGGTGAGGCAGGTGGCTCAGGAAATGGGTGTGCCCGTCGAGATCGCCACGGTGGAGGACCCCCGTGCAATCTTGCGCGCAGGGGTCACGGCCACACCGGCAGTCGCCGTGGGGGGCAGGGTGCTGCACAGTGGGGGGCTGCCCTCGTATGAAGAGGTGCGGGGCTGGCTTGCGCCCACGGCCCGGCCCATGGCGTTCCTGGGCCAGGCCACGCACTACCTGTTCTTTACCGGCAAGGGCGGTGTCGGCAAGACCTCGCTGTCTACCGCAGCTGCGCTGACCCTGGCCGACGCGGGCCGGCGGGTGCTGCTGGTCAGCACCGACACCGCGTCCAACCTGGACGAGATGCTGGGCGTGGCCTTGCGCAATGTGCCCACGGCTGTGCCCGGTGCGCCGGGCCTGTCGGTGCTGAACATCGACCCCGGCACGGCGGCCGCAGCGTACCGGCAGCGGGTGCTGGCCCAGATGGGCACGGGGGCCAGCCCCGCCGAGCTGGCGACGGTTCGCGAGCAGTTGTCGGGTGCCTGCACCACCGAAATTGCCTCGTTCGACGAGTTCGCCTCGCTGCTCTCGGAGCGCGATGCGCGGTTTGACCACGTCGTGTTCGACACCGCCCCCACCGGCCACACCCTGCGGCTGCTGAGCCTGCCCAAGGCCTGGAGCGGGTTTTTGGAGGGCAACGACCGGGGCGCCTCGTGCCTGGGCCCGCATTCGGGTTTGAAAATGCAGGAAGAGCGGTTCAAGGCAGCGCTGGCGGCCCTGAGCGACCCGGCCCAGACCACCGTGGTGCTGGTCACCCGCCCAGACCTGGGGGCCATGGCCGAGGCCGCCCGCAGCGCCGAAGAGCTCAGGGGGCTGGGCCTGCACAACCAGCGCCTGGCGATCAACGGCGTGTTCCATGCCAGCGACCCCAGCGATGCCGTGGCGGCCGCCATCGAGGCAATGGGGCAACAGGCCCTGGCCGAGATGCCCGCATCCTTGCGCGCCTTGCCCCACGACACGGTGCCGCTGCGGGCCTTTGACACCGTGGGCCTGCCCGCTTTGCGGGCCCTGCTGTCGCCCCACCAGGCGGCGGTGGCCGCTGCGCCGCCGGTCGCGGTGGAGCCGATCCCTGCGGGCCAGGACCTGGCGGCGCTGGCCGACGCGCTGGCGGCGGCGGGCCACGGCCTGGTCATGGTGATGGGCAAGGGCGGCGTGGGCAAAACCACCATCGCCGCGGCGCTGGCCCTGGGCCTGGTGCAGCGCGGCAAGACGGTGCACCTGAGCACCACCGATCCCGCCGCCCACCTGGCGGGCACACTGGCAGGCGCATTGCGGGGCCTGCATGTAAGCCGCATCGACCCCAAGGTGGAGACGCAGCGCTATACCGACAAGATCATGGCCGCCAAGTCGCCCGACCTGAGCGCGCAGGAGCAGGCGCTGCTGCTGGAAGACCTGCGCTCGCCCTGTACCGAAGAGGTCGCCGTGTTCCACGCCTTTTCGCGCATCGTTGGCGAAGCGCGCAGCGCCTTTGTGGTGCTGGACACCGCCCCCACCGGGCATTCATTGCTGCTGATGGATGCCACCGGCGCATACCACCGGCAGATGGTGCGGGAGTTTGAAGGCAAGAATGCGGGCCACGTGGTCACCCCGCTGATGCGGCTGCAAGACGCTTCCTACACCAAGATCATTCTGGTGACCCTGCCCGAAGTAACCCCGGTGTCGCAGGCCGCCGCCTTGCAAGACGACCTGCGCAGGGCCCACATCGAACCCTATGCCTGGGTGCTGAACAAAAGCGTTCTGGCTGCGGGCACCCACGACCCCCTGCTGGCGGCACGGCTGGCAGGCGAGCGCCAGCAGATGGCACGCATGGCGGCAGGGCTGGCCCCGCGCAGCTTCGTGGTGCCCTGGCTGACCCAGCCACCGGTGGGTATCCCGGAGCTGGCGAAGATGGTGTGCCATTGAGGGTGCATCCAGCTGATCGCCCCGCGCCCCGTTTACTATCCAATCAGGAGCTGCCCACGCTTGTTCCATCGGCGCAGGCGGCTCTTTTTTCTTAAAGACTGCAGGCGCCTACTTCCTCTTCACCAACCTCGGCTTCTTCCACCGCCACATAGCGGTTCACCGGCACCGGCAGGTCCAGGTTGTCGCGCAGCGTGCCCTGGCCGTATTGGGTGCGGTAGATGCCGCGCGCCTGCAGCAGTGGCACCACCAGGGCCACAAAGTCTTTCAGCGAGGTGTTGGGCAGGGCTTCGAAGAAGTTGAAACCGTCGGCACCCCCCAAATCGAACCAGCGCTGGATTTCGTCGGCCACCTGCTCGGCGGTGCCGACGAAGCTGCGCTTGGGGCGGGCGTGCCACAGGGCGACTTCGCGCAGCGTCCAGCCTTTGTCTTTGGCGACCTGCTTGATGCGGTCGCTGGCGCTTTGCTGGCTGTTGCGGCCCAGGTCGCCCAGGTCGGGGAAGGGGGCGTCCAGCGGGTAGGCCGAGAAGTCGTGGTCGTTGAAGGGCCGGGCCAGCGCGGCGATGGCATTCTCGATGGGCACCAGGGCGGCAGATTCCTCGTACTTGCGCTCGGCTTCTTCGGCGGTGCGGCCCACGATGGGGCGGATGCCGGGCAGCAGGTGCACCTGGTCGGGGTTGCGGCCCGCCGCGGCCACGCGGGCCTTCACATCGCGGTAGTAGGCCTGGGCTTCTTCCAGCGTGTCGGCGTGGAAGAAGATGGCATCGGCTTCGGTGGCGGCAAACTGTTTGCCGTCTTCGGAGGCACCGGCCTGGAAGACCACCGGCTGGCCCTGGCGGGAGCGGCTGATATTCAGCGGCCCTTCTACGGCAAAGAAGTCGCCCTTGTGGTCCAGCCGGTGCAGCTTGGCCGGGTCGAAGAACACGCCGGTTTCCTTGTCGCGCACCAGCGCGTCGTCTTCCCACGAATCCCACAGGCCTTGCACCACGCCCAGGTGCTCCTTGGCGAGTGCGTAGCGCACATCGTGGTCGTAGTGGGTGGGCTTGCTGTAGTTGCGGGCGCTGCCGTCCAGCCACGAGGTGACCACGTTCCAGCCCGCGCGGCCATTGCTGATGTGGTCCAGCGAGGCAAACTGCCGCGCCACGGTGAAGGGCTCGCTGTAGCTGGCGGTGACGGTGGCCACCAGGCCGATGTGCGAGGTCACCGCCGCCAGCGCCGACAGAATCGTCAGCGGCTCAAAGCGGTTCAGGTAGTGCGGGCTGGAGCGCGGCGTGATGTGCACGCTGTCGGCCACAAACAAGAAGTCGAACCGGCCCTGCTCGGCCAGTTGCGCCTGCTCCTTGTAGAAGCCGAAGTTGACGCTGGCATCCGTGACCGCAGCCGGGTGGCGCCAATCGCCCCAGCCTGCGCCCACGCCGTGCAGCACGAATCCAAATTTGAGTTGTCTGGCCATGGTGGCGCTTTCCGGGAAGTTGAAGAACGTCTGCACCTTAGCGGCGTGGGTGGGGCCGGGCAACGAAGGGATTCAGATATGGATATGCGGCAGCCCTGGGCCTGGCAAAACACCCCGTTTCGGCTAAAGTTAGCAAGGGCATGTTCGGCACAGCGTGTGGCGCGAACGGCGGGCTGGGCGTTTGCATTGGGGGAAAGCGATGAAATCAGCGGCTCTGGGCCAAAGCCCGCAGGAAATCGAGCTCAAGTTGGCGTTGCCCACGTCCGATCCGTCCAGCCTGGCCAGGCTACTGGCCCGTGTGCCCATCCTGGCGCGCCGCAAGCCGACCCGTCAGACATTGCACAACGTCTATTACGACACGCCGGAGCAAATCTTGCACCAGCAGCGCGTGGCGTTGCGGATACGGCGGGTTGGCAGCGAGGCCGCGCCGCGCTGGCTACAGACCCTGAAGACCGGAGACCGTGGCCACTCGGCGTTGAGCCAGCGCGGCGAATGGGAAGTCCGGGTGCCCAGCCCCACGTTGGCACGGGAGGCCCTCAAATCCACGCCGTGGGCCAAGATTGACCCTGACGACACCGTGTTTCCCTCTTTGGCGCCCGCATTTTTGACGACTTTCGAGCGAACCCTTTGGGTGGTGCGGCGTCGCGACGCAAGCGTGGTCGAAGTGGCCTTGGACATCGGACACATCACGGCCGGTGAAAAAGATGTGTCCATCTGCGAGCTGGAGCTGGAGCTGCTGGCCGGCCCATCGACGGCGCTGTTCGACATCGCCCACCAGATTGCCTGCACCATCGCAGTCTTGCCGTTAAACAAGAGCAAATCGGAGCGGGGCTACGCGCTGGCACAGAACTGCCTGGACGCCCCGCTGCACGCCCACCCGCCCACGCTCACCAAAAACCAGTCCGTTCCCGAGGCGGCGGCGTGCGTCTTGGGCGAAATGTTCTGCCAGTTCACCACCAATCTGATGGCGGTACGTAGCTCGGACGATCCGGAAACCGTGCACCAGACCCGGATTGGTTGGCGGCGTTTTCGAAGCGCTGTGCGGCTGTTCAAACCCGCCGTGGCGATGGACGCCGTACCCGCTTGGCAGCCCCTGCACATGCTGCTGGGCTTGCTGGGCGAATTGCGGGATCTGGATGTGGCTTGCACCGAGACTTTGCCGGCACTCGCGCAGGCCTATTCGGCGGGAGATGCCCAGCGTGCCGACGCCTGGCAGGCGATGGCACACACCCTCCAACACGCTGCCGACCTGCAACGCAAATCTGTCCGCTACGCATTGTTGGAGCCCGCAGTGGGCGCTACTTTGTTGGCCACCACACAATGGCTGGACGGCTTGGCGGCCCTGCCTGGGCCTGGCGGCGTGCCGGGTGAACCCACGGGGTCCCTGCGGCGTTGGAGCAGGCTGCGCATGGCCCGCATGCACCGGCAACTGAAGCGCGCCCGCCAGGACAGCGGCAGCCCCGACAGCCAGCACCGGGTACGCATCCTCGCCAAGCGCATGCGCTATGGCGTCGAGGCGCTGGTCCACTGTTTGCCCCAGCGGCGTGCCAAACACTGGTACCGGCAGGCCACGGGGTTGCAGTTGCGCCTAGGGGCTGCACGGGATGTGGTGCAAGCCGGGTTGCTGGCCGCAAAATATGAGGTGGACCGCGGACTGGTCGGCTTTCTGCAGGGGGTCGCCGTGGGGCGGGCCATGCCCAGCGCAGGCCAAGCCTTGGCCCGCAAAAAAGAAGTCCGCCTCAAATCACATAGTTAATCACCTCGGCTTTCCCCGCCAGCGCCTGCTCCACCGCCACCCGGTCCAGCGTGGGCGCAAACGACGCGATGAACGCGTACACGTAGCCGCGCAAATAGGCCCCGCGCCGCACCGCCAGCTTGGTCATGTTGATGCCGAACAGGTGGCCCGCGTCGACGGCGCGCAGGGCCAGGTCGCGCTCGGCCTCGAAGGCGATGGAGGCCACGATACCCACGCCCATGCCCAGCTCCACATAGGTCTTGATCACGTCCGCATCCATGGCGGCGATGGCGATGTGCGGCACCAGTTGCTGCTGGGCAAAGGCCTGGTCGATGCGGGTGCGGCCGGTGAAGCCGTTGTCGTAGGTGATCAGCGGGTAGCGGGCCAGCTGCTCCAGCGTCAGCGGGCCGTCCAGCAGCGCGTGGCCGGGCGGCACGATGACCGAGTGCGTCCAGGGGTAGCAGGGCAGGGCGACCAGCTCGTCGTACTGGGTGAGCGCCTCGGTGGCAATGCCCACGTCGGCCTCGCCCGACAGCAGCATTTCGGCCACGTGCGCGGGCGAGCCCTGGTGCAGGTGCAGGGTGACGTTGGGGAACTGGCTGCGAAACTCCTGTACCGCCATGGGCAGGGCGTAGCGGGCCTGGGAGTGGGTGGCGGCGATGGACAACAGACCGCTTTGGCGCGAGACGAACTCTTCCCCGGCCTTGCGCAGGTTGCTGCTGTCGAGCAGCATGCGTTCGATGATGGGCAGCACGTGGCCGCCGGGGTCGGTCAGGCCGGTGAGGCGTTTGCCTGCGCGCACAAACAGCTCGATGCCCAGCTCTTCCTCCAGCTCGCGGATCTGGCGGCTCACGCCGGGCTGGGAGGTGTGCAGCACGTTGGCCACCTCGGTCAGGTTAAAGCCGCGCCGCACGGTCTCGCGGACGGAGCGCAATTGCTGGAAATTCATATAAGGGCGCCATATTTAATAACTGAATTTGATTATTTGCCAGATTGTGGTTTACACAAACTAACAAATCGTAGATTCGATATGGCTTAACTGTCTGAGGGGCGGGGCGGCTGGGCGCTGCATATCGTTAGGCGTTTTGCGTCGTTGCCATTGGCGGGATGCAGGCTTACGCTGTGAACCCATAGCCACACCGGATGCCCACCATGCCCCACCACCCCGCCACGTACGGCCCAGACATTGCCAGCCAGCGCGCCCACGCCATCAGCGCCTTTCTAGACACCGTGCGCCGTCTGCTGCCCGACCCGCAGCAGGCCCAGCCCGCGCAGTTGGCCGCGGTGGCGCAGGCGCTGGAACAACTGGGTCTGCGCCAGGATTTATTTGTGCCCGCGCACTTCCCGGTGTCGGCTGCCGACCCGGCCCACATCTACCGCCTGGCCGAAGATCCCGATGGCCGCTACGCGCTGTACATCTCGGCCGCACTGCCGGGCAAGGGCCAGCCGCCACACGACCACACCACCTGGGCCATCATTGCCGGGGTGCAGGGCAACGAGCGCAACCTGGTCTATGGCCGCCAGCCCACCGACGACCCGGCGCGCGACCGCCTGGAGCCGCTGCGCAGCATCGACGTGGTGCCCGGCACCTCGGTCACGCTGACGCCCGACGAGGTGCACACTATTCTTTTGCTGGACGGCGCGCCCGGCCTGCACCTGCACCTGTACGGCCTGGCACTGGACCGCCTGGTGGACCGGGTGGTGTTTGCCGGGACCGACGGCGGTACCTACAGCACCTTTGCGCCGCCCGCTTTGATCCGCCACGCGCGCATCGCGCCGCAGGCTTTGCAAGCTGCGCTGGAGGATGGCAACGACATCGCCGTGCTGGATGTGCGCGACAAGGCCGAGTGCACCGTGGCCCACATTCCCTACACCGTGTCGGCCCCGCTGGAGCGGCTGGCGCAGTGGATCGAGCGCCTGGTGCCCAACCGGGGCACGCGCACCGTGCTGGTCGATGCCGACGAGACCCGCGCCCACCTGGCGGCCCTCACGCTGGTGCGCCTGGGCTGGTTGAACGTGTCGGTGCTGACCGGTGGCACCGATGGCTGGTTGGCGGCAGGCTTTGCGCTGGTGGGCGGCGGCCAGCAGGTGGAGGCGGCGACCCATTAATGCTATGTAAAAAGGAGCTTGTCACGCTGATGGAATAAGCGCTTGAGGCACTTTTGGTTTAAATTTTTGTAGAGGGGAAGTCACAGAGGGCAACTGTGGGAACTTGGGCTGGTGGCTTGCTTGCAAGCCACCAGCCATTTTTTTGCCCGTCCGCAGCAAAATCCGCATAAGCACATCTGATTCGCGTCGTTGGCAGCACCGTTGCAGACCGCTACCGTAGCGGTTTCGTCTTTCGCAAAGTGAACCCATGCAAGTGCAAGCCCTCGGCCCCACCATCGGTGCGCTGGTGTCCGATATCGACCTGGCCCTTCCCCCGGCCGACCCCCAGCGCGACGCGCTGCTGGAGGCGTTGCTGCAGCACCATGTGCTGTTTTTTGAGAACCAGCCGCTCACCGCGCCCCAGCACCGCGACCTGGCGGCCCGTTTTGGCAGCCTGCACATCCACCCCATCTACCCCCAGCATGCCGAGGCCCGCGAGATCATCGTGCTGGACACCGACCTCGACAACCCGCCCGACAACGACAACTGGCACACCGATGTGACCTTCATCGACACCCCGCCGATGGGGGCTTTGTTGTCGGCCCGGCACTTGCCTCCTTCCGGTGGTGACACGCTGTGGGCCAGCGGCATTGCCGCCTACGAGGCCTTGTCCGAGCCGTTTCGGCGTTTCCTCGACCCGCTGCATGCCGAGCACGACTTTGCCCAGTCGTTCCCGGCCTGGCGCTATGCCCGCACGCCCGACGAGCGCCAGCGCTGGGAGGCCGCCTGCGCCAAGAATCCGCCCGTACGGCACCCGGTGGTGCGCACCCACCCGGTCAGCGGGCGGCGCGGCCTGTTTGTGAACGAGGGTTTCACCAGCCGCATCCTGGAGCTGGAGAAGAAGGAGAGCGATGCGGTGCTGGGCTACCTGCGCGGCCACATCGCCAAGCCCGAGTTCACGGTGCGCTGGCGCTGGAAGCCGTTTGACCTGGCCTTCTGGGACAACCGCCTGACCCAGCACTACGCCACGGTGGACTACCTGCCGCACCGCCGCGTGATGCACCGGGCGACCATCGTGGGCGACAAGCCCTTCTAAGAACGTGTTCAGAGTCTTTTTGGGGCCGCGTTGGGGTGCAATCGGGATGAGTTGGTTGTCGGAGATCGCAGCATGGGCTCCCTGCCCATGCAAGGGCTCTGGCAGACAAATCGCCCGATTTCCCCCCAACCCGAAGGGCAGGTGCCTTTTCGGGCGCTCAGTGTCGTTACAAAACCAGCCAAGGCAGAAGCCTTGGCTTGGGTTTTGCGCCTAACTGCGCATCCCGAACAGGCACCTGCGCGGCCCCAAAAAGACTCTGAACACGTTCTAAGCCGCCAGCGGCGTGCGGATGTCGGCCAGAAACTGCTGCGCCCGCGGGTGCTGCGGCTGGCGGAAGAAGTCCTGCGGCGTGGCCCGCTCCAGCACCCGGCCCTGGTCCATGAACAGCACACGGTCGGCCACCTCGCGGGCAAAGCCCATTTCGTGGGTCACGCAGACCATGGTCATGCCGTCCTGGGCCAGGGAGCGCATGACCTGCAGCACCTCGCCCACCATCTCGGGGTCGAGTGCGCTGGTGGGCTCGTCGAACAGCATCAGCGGCGGGTGCATGGCCAGGGCGCGGGCAATCGCCACGCGTTGCTGCTGGCCACCCGATAGCGCGGCAGGATAGGCATCGGCCTTGTGCGCCAGACCGACGCGCTCCAGCAGGTTCAAGGCTTCTTCACGGGCCACGGCGGGGCGCAGGCCACGCAAATGCAGTGGGGCCAGGGTGCAGTTTTGCAGCGCGGTGAGGTGCGGAAACAGGTTGAACTGCTGGAACACAAAGCCGATGCCCGAGCGCAGCTGGTTCACGTCCACGCCGCGGCGGTAGATGTCCTGGCCGTCGAGCTGGATGCTGCCCGACTGGATGGATTCCAGCCGGTTCAGGGTGCGGATCAGGGTGGACTTGCCGGAGCCGGACGGCCCGCAGACCACCACCACCTCGCCGCGCGCGATGGTCTCGGTTACGTCCACCAGGGCGTGGTAGTCGCCGTACCATTTGTTGACCTTGTGCAGTTGGATCATGCGGAAACTCTCACAGTGTGGGTGCGCTGCTCCAGCCAGTACGCGAAGCGCGACAGGCCAAAGCACAAAACAAAATAGGCCAGCGCCAACAGGGTGTAGACGGCGGTGCTCTGGGTGAACACCTGGGTGTTGATTTGCGCGGCGATGAAAGACACCTCGGTCAGCCCGATGATGTAGCCCAGCGAGGTGGCTTTGATGGTGGCCACAAACTGGTTGACCAGCGAGGGCAGCATGTGGCGCAGGCCCTGGGGCAGCACCACCAGGCGCATGGTTGCCAGGTAGCCCAAACCCAGCGAACGGGCTGCTTCCACCTGGCCCTTGGGTACGCCGTGGATGCCTGCGCGCACGATCTCCGCCAGGTACACGCTGTCAAACACCACCAGGGCCATCAGCATGGTCCTGAACTGGTCGGTCTTGTGGCCGGTGAGGCTGGGCAGAAAGAAGTAGGCCCAGAAGATCACCATCAGCAGCGGCACCCCGCGCACGAGGTACACCCCGGCAGTCACAGGCCAGCGGATGGCGCGGTACGGGCTGACGCGTGCCAGGCCCAACGCAATGCCCAGCGGCAGCGACACCAGCAGCGCCAGCGCAGCCAGCAGCACCGTCAACGCCAGCCCGCCCAGGGGGCCGTTCGGGTACTGCCCGACCAGAAAATAGACCCAGTAGGTCTGGATAAGCTCCCACATATTCGGGGCCTTAAACGGTGCGCACCGGGTAGCGGTGGTGGTACCACGCGCCCAGTCCGGTAATGGCCAGCGACACCAGCAGGTAGGCGCTGGTGGCAAAGGCAAACGCTTCGGCGCTGCGGAAGCTGGCCGACTCGACTTTGGCGGCCTGGTACATCAGCTCCGCCACGCCAATGACGGTGGCCACGCTGGTGTCCTTCCACAGGTTCAGGGTTTGCGACAGCAGCGGCGGTATGGTCACGCGCAGCGCCTGCGGCAGCACCACCAGCCGCATGGTGGCCAGAAAGCCCAAGCCCAGCGCGCGGCTGGCCTCGGTTTGCACCCAGGGCACGGCGCGGATGCCGCTGCGGATGTCTTCGGCCATGTAGGCGGCGGTGTACAGCGTGAGCGCCACCACCGCGCTGATAGCCTCGATGTTGCGCGCGTACAGCCATTCTTTGAGTGCGTCGGGTAGCAACTCGGGCGCGCCGAAGTACCAGAACAGCAGGTGCGCCAGCAGCGGCACATTGCGGATGCTCTCCACATACAGCCAGCCCAGGCTGCGCAGCAGCCTCAAGGGCGACAGGCGCAGCAGGGCGATGGCCGCACCCAGCGGCAGCGCCAGTACCAGGGTGGTGCCCGCCAGCTGCAGAGACAGCAGCAAGCCGCTGACCAGCAAGTCGTGGTACTGCCCGGTGCGCAGCAGGTTCAGATCAAAATGCAACATAAAAATGGGAACAGGCCGCAGCGGCGGCCTGTGTTGTGCGGCAAAGGCTTTAGATCTGGTCGCTGTCGATTTTGAAAGTGCGCTTGTCGAACTGCAGCTTGGTGTCCGGTCCGTACCATTTGACGAACAGCTTGTTGGCATCGCCCGAGCTTTCCAGGTCGCGCAGCACGCCGTCCACCAGGGTCTTCAGGCTTTTTTCGCCCTTCTTCAGGCCCAGCGCCAGCGGCTCCACGCTGATGCTTTGCGACAGGATGGCGTAGTCTTTCTTGGCGGCGCCCAGCTTGGCGTAGTCGTTGACCAGCGAGGCCTCGTCGTTCACATAGCCCACGCCCTTGCCCTGCTGCAACGCCAGAAATGCCTGCTGGGTGGTCTCGAAGGTCACCACGTCCACGCCCGGTACGGCTTTGCGGATGTTGGGTTCTTGCGTGCCGCCCTTGACGGTGAGCACCTTCTTGCCGCCGAGTGCGGGCAGGTCGGTGATGCCGCTGCTGGTTTTGACCAGCACCTTCTGGCCGGTGACAAAGGTGGTCAGTGAAAAATCGACCTGGGCTTCACGCTCCTTGTTGTGCGTCAGTGAAGCGGCCAGGATGTCCACCCGGCCCTGTTGCAGTTCGGGGATGCGGGCGGCCACGGCCAGTTGCTTGAATACCGGTTTCACGCCCAGTTTCTTGGCGATGGCGTTGCCGATGTCTACCTCATAGCCCACGATCTCGCGGGTTTTGGGGTCAACAAAGCTGTTGGGTTCGTCCGTGCCGAGCACGCCGATGACGATCTCGCCTTTTTTCTTGATGTCGTCCAGCTGGTCGGCCCAGGCGGCGTGGGCGAACAAGGAGGTGGCGAGCGTGGCGGCCAGAACAACGGAGGGGCGAATGGGCATGGTGTGGATGTCCTGTAAGTGGTGAGGAGCCCGAATGTAGAGAGGGAACACGCAGCCGTGAACGAAGCAATCTGGATATGCAAACGGGAAATTCGCATAACCAATGACGTGACCAGCCACAGACAGATTGCTTGTTTGCAACTGATTTTTAAGTCGTTGGTACGCGCTGGCTTTGCCCCTAGAGTGGCCGCTTTTAGCTCTTTGGAAAGCCGCACCATGTCTTCGATTTATGCCGACAACTCCCTGTCGATTGGCCGCACGCCGCTGGTGCGCCTGAACCGCATCACCGATGGGGCTGCGGCCACCGTGCTGGCCAAGATCGAGGGGCGCAACCCGGCGTATTCGGTCAAGTGCCGCATTGGCGCGGCGCTGGTCTGGGACGCAGAAAAGCGCGGCCTGCTGGGGCCGGGCAAGGAGATCATCGAGCCCACTAGCGGCAACACCGGCATCGCGCTGGCCTTTGTGGCCGCCTCCAAGGGCATCTCCATCACCCTGACCATGCCCGAGACCATGAGCGTGGAGCGGCGCAAGATCCTGCTAGCCTACGGCGCCAAGCTGGTGTTGACCGACGGTGCCAAGGGCATGAAAGGGGCCATCGCCAAGGCCGAGGAAATTGCCGCCAGCGACCCCAAATACGTGCTGCTGCAGCAGTTCAAGAACCCGGCCAATCCGGCCATCCACGCCACCACCACCGGCCCGGAAATCTGGCAGGACACCAATGGCCAGATCGACATCCTGGTCTCGGGCGTGGGCACCGGCGGCACCATCACCGGCGTGTCGCGCTACATCAAGCACATCCAGGGCAAGGCCATTGTTTCGGTGGCGGTAGAGCCCACGGCCAGTCCGGTGCTGACGCAAAAGCGCGCGGGCCACGAACTGAAACCCGGGCCGCACAAGATCCAGGGCATCGGCGCAGGCTTTGTGCCCGATGTGCTGGATTTGTCGCTGGTGGATGCCATCGAGCAGGTCAGCAATGAAGAGGCCGTGGACTACGCCCGCCGCCTGGCGCGCGAGGAAGGCATTCTGGCGGGCATCTCTTGCGGCGCGGCAGTGGCGGCGGCGGTGCGCTGGGCCCAAAAACCCGAGAGCGCGGGCAAGACCATCGTGGTGATCCTGCCGGATTCGGGCGAGCGTTACCTGAGCTCGGTGCTGTTTGAGGGCGTGTTCGATGCCGCCGGCATCGCCGCCTGAAATTTATAAAAAATCGGCCTCCAGCGCTTTTTCCATCAGCGTGACAAGCTACTAAAAATGTAGCATAGGCAAAAATACAAGCAACGGTTCATTTCGGCCAACTTGCGCCCCGGGGCGGCCAAGTCGGCTAGGGCCTGCCCGCTTGCACCATGGCGCGGGGCGATGCAGCATTACATTCGCGGCAATGGCAGCACCCGCTGCCTGCCCCGAACCCTGTGCATTGCGAGAGACACCCCATGAAAACCAAAGCCGCCGTCGCCTGGAAAGCAGGCGCCCCCCTGACCATCGAAACCGTGGACCTGGACGGCCCCAAGTTCGGCGAAGTGCTGGTCGAGATCAAGGCCACCGGCATCTGCCACACCGACTACTACACCCTCAGCGGTGCCGACCCCGAAGGCATCTTCCCCGCCATCCTGGGCCATGAAGGCGCAGGCATCGTGGTCGACGTCGGCCCCGGTGTCACCACCCTCCAAAAGGGCGACCACGTCATCCCCCTCTACACCCCCGAATGCCGCCAGTGCAAGTTCTGCCTGAGCCGCAAGACCAACCTGTGCCAGCTCATCCGCGGCACCCAGGGCAAGGGCCTGATGCCCGACGCCACCAGCCGCTTCAGCCTGGACGGCCAGCCCATCTTCCACTACATGGGCACCTCCACCTTCAGCAACTACACCGTGGCGCCCGAGATCAGCCTGGCCAAGATCCGCAAGGACGCCCCGTTTGACAAGGTCTGCTACATCGGCTGCGGCGTCACCACCGGCATCGGCGCGGTGCTGTTCACCGCCAAGGTCGAAGCCGGTGCCAACGTGGTCGTCTTCGGCCTGGGCGGTATCGGCCTGAACGTCATCCAGGGCGCCAAGATGGTGGGAGCCGACAAGATCATCGGCGTGGACATCAACCCCGAGCGCCAGGCCATGGCCCGCCAGTTCGGCATGACCCACTTCATCAACCCCAAGGAAGTACCGAATGTGGTTGACGCCATCGTCCAGTTGACCGACGGCGGCGCCGACTACAGCTTCGAATGCATCGGCAACACCCAGGTGATGCGCCAGGCGCTGGAATGCACCCACAAGGGCTGGGGCCGCAGCATCATCATCGGCGTGGCCGAAGCCGGGGCCGAGATCAGCACCCGACCGTTCCAGCTGGTGACCGGGCGCAAATGGGAGGGCTCGGCCTTTGGCGGGGCGCGCGGGCGCACCGACGTGCCGAAGATCGTGGACTGGTACATGGAAGGCAAGATCAGCATCGACCCGCTGATCACCCACACCATGCCGTTGGAAGATATCAACAAGGGGTTTGACCTGATGAAAAGCGGTGAATCGATCCGTGGTGTGGTGCTGTTCTAAGCTGCGCCAAAAGTCAGCGGTGCGCGGCCGTTCCGCGTGAAAGTGGGCCTGGGGTACAGGCCAAGGAGACATAAAAATGAGCCTTTTAGCTTTGCACCCGGCCATCGGCCAAAGTAAAAAACCCGGCGCAGCGGGTTTTGGCGGCGGCACGCTGACCTGCCACTGCAGCCACGACCCGGTGGTGGTCCGGGTGGATGCCCAGGTGGCGCACAACCACGCCTGCGGCTGTAGCAAGTGCTGGAAACCGGCCAACGCCTTGTTTTCCATCGTCGGTGTGGTGCCGCGCGACAAGGTGCATGTGGTGTCGCGCCCGGAAAAACTGCACGTGGTGGACCCCAACGCCACCATCCAGCGCCATGCCTGCAAGGCCTGCGGCGTGCACATGTTTGGCCGTATCGAGAACAAGGACCACGCGTTCTACGGGCTGGACTTCATCCACACCGAGTTGTCCCAGGATGCCGGATGGACCGGGCCGGAGTTTGCGGCTTTTGTGTCGTCCATCATCGAAACCGGCACCCCGCCGGAGCAGATGGCCGACATCCGCAAAGAGCTGCACAGCGTGGGGCTGGAAACCTACGACTGCCTGTCGCCCACGCTGATGGATGTGCTGGCCACGCAGGTGGCCAAGCTGCGCAAGGCCGCTTAAACAGGTTCAGGGCCGCGCGCCACCAAAGCGCTCCCGGTACGCCTGCGGCCCCACGCCCAGGCGCTTGAGGAACAGCTTGCGCAGCGGTTGCTCGGATGCAAAGCCCACGCGCCCGGCCACGGATTTGAGCGGCAGGTCGCCTTCTTCCAGCAGGCGGCGGCCCGCTTCCAGCCGGGCCGATTCGATGAACTGCAGCGGGCTGCTGCCCACCTCTTTGGCAAACACGCGGCGAAAGTTGCGCTCGCTCATGGCCGCGCGGTCGGCCAGCAGGGCCACATCCAGCGGCAGCGACAGGTTGGACAGCACCCAGTCCTGGATGGTGCGGATGCCGGGGTGGCTGGTGTTCTGGCTGGTGAGGTGCACGCTGAACTGCGACTGCCCTCCCGGGCGCTTGAGGTACACCACCAGGTCGCGCGCCACCTGCAGCGCCAGGCCGCGGCCAAAGTCGTCTTCCACCAGGGCTAGCGCCAGGTCGATACCGGCAGTGACCCCGGCCGATGTCCACAGGCGGCCCGAGCGCAGATAAATCGCGTCGGCCTGCACCTGCACCGCCGGAAATCTTTCGCGCAGCAGGGCGGCCACGCTCCAGTGGGTGGTGGCGGGCAGGCCGTCCAGCACGCCCGCCGCCGCCAGAAAAAAGCTGCCCGAACACAGCGCCACCAGCCGCGTGATGTGCGGTGCCACGGCCGCCGCCCAGTCCACGATGGCCGGGTGGGCCGCCAGCGCCACCTCGATCTGCCGTGCGCCCACGATGATGGCGGTGTGCGGCAAATCGTTGGCCTGCAGGGCCTGGGCCTGCAGCAGCATGTGGGTGTCAGAGGCCACCGGGCCCGCCGTGTCGGACACGACGCGCAGTGCGTAGCCCGCGGGGCGGCCTTCTTGCACCAGGTGCAGGTTGGCGTACTCGAACACGCTCATCGCGCCGATGGCTTCAATGGCCTTGAACCCGGGGTAGACCACCATGTCGACGCGGCGCTGCGATGTGCTGATTTTTTCCATGCCGGATTGTCGTAGAACGTGTTCAAGGTCTTTTTAGGGTCGCGTTGGGGTGCAATCGGGATGAGTTGGTTGTCGGAGACCGCAGCATGGGCTCCCCGCCCATGCAAGGGTTCCGGCAGACAAATCGCCCGATTTCACCCCAACCCGAAGGGCCGGTGCCTTTTCGGGCGCTCAGCGTCGTTACAAAACCAGCCAAGGCGGAAAGCCAAGGCTCAAGGTTTTGCGCCTAGCTGCGCATCCCGAACAGGCACCTGCGCGGCCCTAAAAAGACCTTGAACACGTTCTAACGGATGTTTTGGTTGTTTAGAACTGATTTCTTAGTCGTTTGAGATTGGGGAGATGGCTTCTACAGTGGCTTTCAACAACCCCGCACGCTGGTGTGCCGGGTCTGAACCACAGGAGTTTGCATGCCATCCGACACCGCTGAAGTGATCAGCCTGCCCCCCGAACTGGAGTCTGCCCGTGCGGTCGCTCTGGCCACCAACTTGCCCTATGCGGGTGGTGTCAGCCCGGCAGTCGCCTGGCGCTTGTTTGAAGCCGGTGCCGCCCAATTGGTAGACGTGCGCACGGCAGAGGAGCGCAAGTTTGTCGGCCACGTGCCCGGCAGCGCCCACGTGGCCTGGGCCACCGGCACCAGCCTGACGCGCAACCCGCGTTTCGCCCGCGAACTGGAAGCCAAGGTCGGCGGCAAAGAGGCGGTGGTCTTGTTGCTGTGCCGCAGCGGCAAGCGTTCGGCATTGGCGGCCGAAGCAGCAGCCAAGGCGGGCCTGACGCGCGTCTTCAACGTGCTCGAAGGCTTTGAGGGCGAGATCGACGGCCAGCAGCACCGCGGTGGCGGCGACGGCTGGCGCTTCCACCACCTGCCGTGGGTACAGGACTGATGGCCGCGCCGGTTTTTGACATCGGCCACGTGGTGCAGGCCCTGCACGGCGTGCGCAGCGAATGGCGGGCGGCGCAAGGGCGCTCCAGCGAGCCGGGCGGGCGTGAATTTCCGTCGCGCAATGCGTTGGCGGGCATTGTCGAATCGCTCAAGGGCGTGCTGTTTCCCATGCGCCTGGGTCCGGTGGACCTGCGCCAGGAAAGCGAAGATTTCTACGTGGGCTACACGCTGGACGCGGCCCTGCATGGCCTGCTGGCCCAGGTGCGGCTGGAGCTGCGCCTGGTAGAGGACGTGCCGGTCGGCACCCAGCCCACCCAGGTGGTGCAGCAGTTTGCCCAGGCCTTGCCCGGCATCCGCCGCCTGCTTGACAGCGATGTGCTGGCCGCCTTCCATGGCGATCCGGCGGCGCGTAGCGTGGACGAGGTGCTGCTGTGCTACCCCGGCATCTTGGCCATGCTGCACCACCGGCTGGCCCACCAGCTGTATCGGCAGGGCCTGCCGCTGCTGGCGCGTATCGTGGCCGAACTGGCGCACAGCGCCACGGGTATCGACATCCACCCCGGTGCCAGCATCGGCCCGGGCTTCTTCATCGACCACGGCACCGGCGTGGTGATCGGCGAGACCGCACGCATCGGCCAGCGGGTGCGTATCTACCAAAACGTCACGCTGGGGGCCAAGCGCTTTAGCACCGATGCCCAGGGCCACCTGGAAAAAGGCCAGCCGCGCCACCCCATCGTGGAAGACGACGTGGTCATCTACGCCGGGGCCACCGTGCTGGGCCGGGTGACGCTGGGGCAGGGTGCCAGCATTGGCGGCAATGTGTGGCTGACCCACAGCGTGCCGCCCGGCGCCCACATCACCCAGGCCCGAGCCGACCAGCAGCAAGCACCGCAAACCGTTTCCCCTTCCCCTGTAACCCTAACCATCTGAACGGAGTTTTTCTTTGAGCAACATCACCACCCTCGGCGACAGTGCCGCACGCCAGTTAGCCAACGCGACCAAGACCGCGCCCCAGCTGGAAACCATTTCGCCCCGATGGCTCACGCATTTGCTGCAGTGGGTGCCGGTGGAGGCGGGCATTTACCGCCTGAACAAGGTGAAGAACCCCGAGTCCATCAAGGTCACCTGCACCGCCCGCCAGACCGAGAACCAGCTGCCCCGCACCTTTGTGGACTATGAAGAGCAGCCACGCGAATACTTTCTGAACGCGGTCAGCACCATCCTGGATGTGCACACCCGCATCTCCGACCTCTACAGCAGCCCGCACGACCAGATCAAGGAACAGCTGCGCCTGACCATCGAGACCATCAAGGAGAACCAGGAAAGCGAGCTGATCAACAACCCGGACTACGGCCTGCTGTCGCAAGTGACAGATGCGCAGCGCATCTTCCCTTTGACCGGCGCGCCCACGCCCGACGACCTGGACGAGCTGCTGACCAAGGTCTGGAAAGAACCCGCCTTCTTCCTGGCGCACCCGCTGGCCATCGCCGCCTTTGGCCGCGAAGCCACCCGCCGCGGCACGCCACCGCCCACCGTGAGCCTGTTTGGTTCGCAGTTCATCACCTGGCGCGGTGTGCCGCTGATTCCTTCGGACAAAGTGCCGGTGGCCGATGGCAAGAGCAAGATTTTGCTGCTGCGCGTGGGCGACAAACGCCAGGGCGTGGTGGGCCTGTTCCAGCCCGGCCTGCCCGGCGAGCAAGCGCCCGGCCTGTCGGTGCGCTTCATGGCCATCAACGACCAGGCGATTGCCTCGTACCTGATCTCGCTGTACTGCTCGCTGGCGGTGCTGACCACCGACGCGCTGGCCGTGCTGGACGACGTGGAAATCGGCAAATACCACGACTACACCGACACCTACAAGTAAGCCATGGCACAGCTTGCTCCTTCCATGCCCTTCCCTCAACCCCACTTGCCAGCGGGCTTGCCTGACCCGGCGGCGTTGGCGGCCATGGCCAGTGCGCTGTTCCAGGCTTTGCCTGGGTCGGCAGTGCCGGGGGCGCAGTTCCCGGCCAACATCGCGCCACCCGGCTCGCCCCTGTCCAGCCCCGCGGGCTTCGGCCCCAGCGTACCCGGCACGCCGATCCCGCAGGGCCAGATTCCGGGCACCAACCTGCTGCCGTCTTCGCCCAGCCAGGTGCTGAACCTGGGCAACCGTGCACCCGCGCTGCTGCCCGAGGCCCAGGCGGGCAATGGTGTGCCCGACAAGGCCCTCAGCGCCGTGCCCGGCTACGACCCACGTGTGGGCGGTGTGCTGCAAGGCGTGCCGCAAGCCGCTGGTGCGGGCTCGCCGTTCTACTTTGTGGCGGAAAAGCTGGGGCCACCGCAAGGTATTCAAGGCAAGCCGGGGCCCTCTAGCTTCGATGTCTTGAGCAGCCAGCCGTTCCAGCCACTGGCTGTACCCACGGCCAGCGCCTCCAAGGCCCCGCCCGTGCCGCAAAGCACGCCCGCGTTCTACTTTGTGGATGCCGTCACCCTGCCGAATGGCTATGTGACACCCGCCACGCCCGGCGCGCGCCCGTCCGCCGACGCGGTACCCGCCTACCAAGGTAGTGCCCACCCCGCGTTCGACGTGCACGCGGTGCGCCGCGACTTCCCCATCCTTCAGGAGCGGGTGCACGGCAAGCCGCTGGTGTGGTTCGACAACGCTGCCACCACGCACAAGCCCCAGTCGGTGATCGACCGCATTGCCTACTTCTACCAGCACGAAAACTCCAACATCCACCGCGCCGCCCATGACCTGGCCGCCCGCGCCACCGACGCCTACGAGGGCGCTCGGGAGCGGGTGAAAAAGTTCATCAACGCGCCGGACGTGAACGAGGTGATCTTTGTGCGCGGCACCACCGAGGCCATCAACCTGGTGGCCAAGAGCTGGGGCGGCCAGCATGTGGGCGAGGGCGACGAGATCATCGTCAGCCACCTGGAGCACCACGCCAACATCGTACCCTGGCAGCAACTGGCCGCCGCCAAAGGTGCCAAGCTGCGCGTGATCCCGGTGGACGATTCGGGCCAGGTGCTGCTGGACGAATACCGCAAGCTGCTCAACGACCGCACCAAGATCGTTGCTGTCACCCAGGTTTCCAACGCCCTGGGCACCGTGGTGCCGGTGAAGGAGATTGTGGCGCTGGCCCACCGTGCGGGCGCCAAGGCATTGGTCGATGGCGCGCAATCCATCTCGCACATGCGGGTGGACGTGCAGGACATCGGGGCCGATTTCTTCGTCTTTTCGGGCCACAAGGTCTTTGGGCCCACCGGTATCGGCGTGGTCTGGGGCAAGCGCGAGGTGCTGGAAGACATGCCGCCGTGGCAGGGTGGCGGCAACATGATTGCCGACGTGACCTTCGAGAAAACCGTGTTCCAGCCCATCCCGAACAAGTTCGAGGCGGGCACCGGCAACATCGCCGACGCGGTAGGCCTGGGCGCGGCCATCGACTACGTGAACAAGGTGGGCATCGACAACATCGCCCGCTACGAGCATGAGCTGGTGGCCTACGGCATGAAAGCCTTGGGTGCGATTCCCGGCGTGCGCCTGATCGGTACGGCGGCAGACAAGGCCAGTGTGATGTCTTTCGTGCTGGCGGGCTACAGCACCGAAGAAGTCGGCAAGGCGCTGAACGAGGAAGGCATCGCGGTGCGCACCGGCCACCACTGCGCCCAGCCCATCCTGCGCCGCATGGGCGTGGAAACCACGGTGCGGCCTTCGCTGGCGTTCTACAACACCTTCGCCGAGATCGACCAGATGGTGGCGGTGGTGCAGCGCTTGGCCTCCGCACGGCGCAACGGATAACGCTATAGATATAAGAGCTGCCCATGCTTATGGAATAAGCATGGGCAGCTCTTTTTTATCGAAGGAACGAAAATCCTGGGGGTCCTGCGGCGGCAGGGCGTTACTAGGAGCCTGGGCGGCAGAAGGCGCATCGGCTGCAAAACGACCGCAGCGGTCCATTTTTCACCGTCTTTTTGCCCCATAGCTACGGCTATGGGCCTGCAAATCCGGCAAAAACTGTCCTCGCTGGGGTCGCTTTTCGCTTCGATGCCTTCTGCCGCCCAGGCTCCTAGTGCTCCATCACATCGCGCAGGGCCAGGCGCAGGGCATCGTCGGTGAAGGGCTTGGCCACAAAGCCGCGCGCGCCGAGTTTCAGGGCGGCGATGGCGGTGGCCTTGTCGTTCAGCGCGCTGACCACCAGGATGCTGGTGTTCGGCAGCAGGCGCAGCATTTCGCGGATGCATTCCATACCGCCCATCTCGGGCATGGTCAGGTCCATGGTGACCACGTCGGGCTGGGTGGCTTTGGCAATGCGCAGGGCCTCCACACCGTTGCGGGCCAGGCCGACGAGCGCGATCTTGCCCAGGCCGCCGTCTTGCACGATCTTGCTGATGCGCGTGCGGATCATGTTCGAATCGTCCACTACTAGAAAACGCATGGTGTTGGGCTCGGTCTATGTCTCACAAGCAGGCACGTCACATTTCAAAATGGATCGCAATTTCGGTGAATTGCCCCGGCGTGGAGGCCAGCGTCAAACGCCCGCCCAGGCGTTGCACGTTGGCCTGCACCACGTCCAGCCCCACACCCCGCCCCGCGTGAATGCCCGCACGCCCATCGGCAGCGTCGGTGGTGGCCTCTACGGTAGAGAAGCCGGGCTTGAAGATGTGGCCGACGATCTGGTGGTCGTCAAAGCTCTCTAGCTGCAAGGCGCTGTACCAGCCCAGGTCAAGCAGCTTTTGCCGCAGGGTGCTGGCGTTCAGGCCCCGGCCATCGTCACGCACACGCAAGATCCATTCCGTGCCGTTGCGGGCCAATTGCACCACCAACTGGCCTGCCGCGGCCTTGCCGGAGGCCTGGCGGGTGGCGGGTGCCTCGATACCGTGCACCACGGCGTTGCGGACCAGTTGGGTACTGATTTCACGCACCAGATCGGCCACATCGGCCGCCAGCGCACCGTGCTGGTCCAGGTGCACGGTGGCGGCTACGCGCTTGCCCAGGGCGCTGGCGGTTTCCATGGCCAGCCGGGTCAGTGCTGCGTTCAACCCTGTGCCCGACCGGCGGCTGTCGCGCTGGATGTCCGCCAGGCTTTTCAGTGCCGCCATCCGGGCCATCAGTGCTTCCAGCGGCGGGGACAGCGCCCGCAGCCCGTCGCCACTGTTGTCGCTGCGGGCCTGCAGCAGGGCCGATTCAAAGGCATGGGCCTGCTGCACCAGCGAATCCAACCCCAGCGCGCCCGCGTCGCCTTTCAGGGCGTGGATGCGGCGGGCGGCCTGGTCCAGCGCAGGGCCGAGCGGGTTGCGGGGGGCGGGTCGGCCCTGGACGCCGCCACCCAGCAGGTCGTTGGTTTCCAGCAGGCCGGCCTCGGAGCGGGCCACAAACTGGCGCAGCAGGGCCGGGTCGGTCTGGCAGGCGTCCAGCAGCAGGGCGAGCTCATTTTGCGAGCGCAGGCGCTCGGCCTGCAGCTGGGTTTGCAGCAGGGTGCGGTCGGAAATGTCTTGCGCCGTGACCAGCACGTGGTCGACGACCTTGCCCGCACGCACCCGGTTGAAACGGAAGGCCAGGGTGCGCGGCACGGCCTGTCCAAGTCCGTTGGTGACCAGCACGTGCACTTCCAGCAGCGGGTTGATGTCCTGCACCAGCGCCTCTTTCACGTGCGGCGCAAACAGCAGGGCTACGTAGTCCTGGGCATCCTGCAGGGCTTTGTCGTCCACCATGCCAGCCAGCAGTGCAAAAAAGCTGTCGCCTGGCAGCAACGGGCGGCCAAACAGCCCCTGGGCCGACTGCGATACCTGCGAGCCGAGCCGGAAGTCGGGCGTGATCAGAAACAGGCCCTCGCGCACGCTGGCCAGAATCTCTCGGTTCTCGCGGGTCACCGCCTCCCTGCCCGCGTCCAGGCGGCGCAGGCGGCGCAAAAATTTGAACAGGATGAAGGCAAAGTTCAGCAGCGCCAGCACGATGCCCGCGGTCTGCACCTGGCGCAGGGTGGTGGCGCGCCGGGAGGCGGTGGCCTCCAGCGCGGTGGTCAGGCTGTTCATCAGGCCCAGCAGCTCCAGGTTGTGGGCCTGGGCGTAGGTGCTGGCGGCCTGCACGTCGGCATCGCTGGCCAGGCCGTTCAGCACCGGGGCCAGGGCGCGCAGGAACGGCGCCCACAGGGCCTGTGCCTGTTGCAGCGCCTGCACCGCGGCGGCCCCTTCGGCGGGCTTCAGATAGACCGGCTGGCCGCTGCCGCTGGGGACGATGGCCCCGTGTGCAAAGCCCTGCAGCGTGGCATCGAACAGGCTGACGGCATCGCGCAGTTCGGCCAGCGCGTGGGGGGCCGTCTGGCCCTGCTGGCGGGCGGCTTCCACCGCCAGCAAGGCCTTGGCCGAGCGTTGCGACAGCATGCGCTGGCGGCCTGCCAGGTTGATGCTGTGCGCGTCTTCGCCGATCTGGTAGGAGGTGGCAAAGTTCAGCACCAGCACGCCCAGATCAAACAACAGAAACAGCGCCACGGCCAACACGATGTCGCGGTACTTTCCCAAGGAAAATAGGCCGTTGGTGCCGATGCCATCAGCGTAGGCAGCTACGGTTTTTGTAGTGGATGGAGTGGAGGACATGCACAGATCAGGCAATAACGGGGCCAGCCCGCTGACCACCGGCTGCACCAGAAAGGGCCGGCCAGCGCACACCGGTGGCGGGTTTAACATGCTGGGCTGCCCATTTTTCTGAAACCCCACCATGCCCGCATCCCTTACCGTCCAAATGCCCGCCAGCGCGCCGCGCCAGCTGTTTCTGTTGTTCCATGGCGTGGGCAGTACGCCGCACAACCTGGTGCCGCTGGGCCAGCGGCTGGCGCTGGAGTTTCCGCAGGCGGCGGTGGTCTGCGTGGCCGGGCCGGATGCGTCCGACCTGGGCGCGGGATTCCAATGGTTCTCGGTGCAGGGCATCAGCGAAGACAACCGCGCGCAGCGCATTGCCGACAGCATGCCGCGCTTCGTGGCCACCGTGCGCGGCTGGCAGCAGCGCACCGGGTTGACAGACGCCGAGACGGCGCTGGTGGGCTTTTCGCAGGGTGCGATCATGGCGCTGGAAGCCACCCAGCTGGAGGCGTCGCTGGCGGGCCGCGTGGTGGCGCTGTCGGGGCGGTTTGCCCAGCTGCCAGAGCGGGCACCGGCCACCACCACGCTGCATTTCATCCATGGCAAGAACGACGAGGTGGTGGCCTACAGCCACACCGTGGCCGCCGCCGAACGGCTGGTCCGCCTGGGCGGCGACGTCACGGCGGATGTGATTCCCTTCCTGGGGCATACGGTCAATGAGGAGGTGGTGGAGCTGCTGGTGGAACGGCTGAAAGGCCATATCCCCAAGCGCATCTGGGAGCAGGCCGGGCAGAGCGCCCCACCGCAATCCTGAGGCCGGGGTGCTATTTTTACGATAGCTGCCAGCGCAGGTTTCGCCTGCGCTGGAGCCCTCTGGCAGGCTCAGGCTGTGATTTTTTCCACGTGTGCCTGGCGGGTGTACAGGAAGTCGATCACCGCCTTGCGGTAGCCCTGGTAGTTGGCGTTGTCGGCCAGTTCCACGCGGTTGCGCGGGCGGGGCAGGTCCACGCTGAGCACTTCGCCGATGGTGGCGGCGGGCCCGTTGGTCAGCATCACGATCTTGTCGGACAGCAGCACGGCTTCGTCCACGTCGTGGGTCACCATCACCACGGTGCTCTGGGTTTTTTGCACGATGGCCAGCAGCTCGTCCTGCAGCTTGGCGCGGGTCAGTGCATCCAGCGCGCCGAAGGGCTCGTCCATCAGCAAGACCTTGGGCTCCATGCTCAGGGCGCGGGCAATACCCACCCGCTGCTTCATACCGCCCGAGATTTCGCCGGGGCGCTTTTGGGCGGCGGCGGTCAGGCCTACCAGGGCCAGTACCGCGTCGGTGCGGGCCTTGAGCTGGGCTTTGTTTTCCGACGGTGCGCCAGTGGATTTGTTGGCCGCGCCGAACACGCGCTCCACCGCCAGATACACGTTCTCATAGCAGGTCAACCAGGGCAGCAGCGAGTGGTTCTGGAACACCACGGCGCGCTCGGGGCCCGGGCCCTTGATCTCGCGGTTGGCGCACAGCAGGGTGCCGCGGGTGGGGTCGGTCAGGCCGGCAATCAGGTTGAGCAGGGTGGACTTGCCGCAGCCCGAGTGGCCGATCAGGGCCACGAACTCGCCCTTGGCAATGGTCAGGTTCACGTCGCGCAGGGCGGGGAAGATGCCCTTGGCGGTCTTGAAGGTCTGTTCCACGCCCTGGATTTCGATGTACTTGGTATTCAGCGAGCTCATGACTTCACCTCTTCAAAAGTAAATGCGGTAGCGAGTTTGATCAGCGCGTATTCCAGCAGCAGGCCGACGATGCCGATCACGAAGATGGCGATGATGATGTTCTTGACGTTCAGGTTGTTCCACTCGTCCCACACCCAGAAGCCGATGCCCACGCCGCCGGTCAGCATCTCGGCGGCCACGATCACCAGCCAGGCGGTGCCCACGGCCAGGCGCACGCCGGTCAGCATGTAGGGCAGCACGGCGGGGAACAGGATCTTGGTGACGATCTTCCATTCGGAGAGGTTCAGCACGCGGGCCACGTTCATGTAGTCCTGCGGCACGCGCTGTACGCCCACCGCGGTGTTGATGACCATGGGCCAGATCGAGCAGATGAAGATGGTCCAGATGGCCGCAGGGTTGGCACCCTTGAACACCATCAAACCAATCGGCAGCCAGGCCAGTGGCGACACCGGGCGCAGCAGGCTGATCAGCGGGTTGAACATGCGGCCCATGAACTCGAACCGGCCAATCGCAAAGCCCGCCGGAATGCCCACCAGCGCCGCCAGGCCAAAGCCCAGCGCCACCCGCTCTAGCGAGGCCAGCACGTTCCAGCCCACGCCCTGGTCGTTCGGGCCCTTGCGGTAGAACGGGTCGCTGAACAGCACCACGGCCTGCTGGAAGGTCTCGTATGGCGAGGGGATGTTGCTGGCGGTGGTGATGGACACAATCGCCCAGATGCCGATCAGCAGGCCAAGGCCCAGGATGGGCGGCACCACCTGGCGCCAGAAGCCGCGCCAGTCGAAAGGCATCTTGGGTGTGGCCATTTTTACGTCTTTCAGGGCGCTAGCGCTTGTTTCTTGGGCGGTAGCAGCTAGCATTTTGGGAGCGGATGGGCTGTCGGCGGCATCAAACGATGCATCGCGCGGGGAATGGAATACGGCACTGACCATGGTTTTCTCCTTCGTGGGGGAAAAGGGCTCCCGCCGGGTGGGCGGGAGAGGGCTGATTCAACGTGGCCTCAGGCGTGGACCTTGAAGCTGTCAGCGTACTTTTTAGGGTCCTTGCCGTCCCACACCACACCGTCCATCAGCTTGCTGCTGCGCATGTCGCTCTTGGGCACCGGCGTGTTGCTGGCGGCGGCGGCCTGCTTGTAGATGTCGATCTGGTTGATCTGTTTGGCCACGGCCAGGTAGTCGGGGTGGTCCTTGAGCAAGCCCCAGCGCTTGTGCTGGGTCAGGAACCACATGCCGTCGCTGAGGTAGGGGAAGTTGACCGCGCCTTCGTTGTAGAACTTCATGTAGTTCGGGTCGTCCCAGGTCTTGCCGAGGCCGTTCTGGTAGCGGCCCAGAATGCGCTGGTTGATGGCGTCCACGCTGGTGTTCACGTAGCTCTTGTCGGCGATGGTCTCGGCCATCTTGTTCTTGTTGGCCAGGCCGGCATCGATCCAGCGGCTGGCTTCCAGGATGGCGGCGGTGACGGCGCGGGCGGTGTTGGGGTTCTTCTTGACGAACTCGGCGGTGGTGCCCAGCACCTTTTCGGGGTGGTCCTTCCAGATGTCTTGCGTGGTGGCGGCGGTGATACCGATGCCGTCGATGATGGCGCGGTGGTTCCAGGGCTCGCCCACGCAGTAGCCGTCCATGTTGCCCACGCGCATGTTGGCCACCATTTGCGGTGGCGGCACGGTGATGACCTTGGCGTCAGACAGCGGGTTGATGCCGTTGGCGGCCATCCAGTAGTACAGCCACATGGCGTGGGTGCCGGTGGGGAAGGTCTGGGCAAAGGTGTATTCGCGCTTTTCGGCAGCCATCAGCTTGGCCAGGCCGGGGCCATCGACCGCGCCCTTGTCGGCCAGTTTTTTGGACAGGGTGATGGCCTGGCCGTTGTTGTTCAGGGTCATCAGCACGGCCATGTCTTTCTTGGGGCCGCTTTCACCCAGGTGCACGCCGTAGACCAGGCCGTACAGGGCGTGGGCAAAGTCGAGCTCGCCGTTGACCAGCTTGTCGCGCACGCTGGCCCAGCTGGATTCCTTGCTGGGGATGATCTTCACGCCGTATTTCTTGTCGATGCCCAGCACCGAGGCCATCACCACGCTGGCACAGTCGGTCAGGGGGATGAAGCCGATCTTGACTTCTTCTTTCTCCGGTTTGTCGGACCCGGCGGCGTATACCAGGGCGCGCAGGGCGGGGCTGACACCCACGGCACCCACGGCGGCGGTTTGCAGCACCGAGCGGCGGCTGAGTTTGGTCTTCAAAAGGTCGGTCATCTAGCGGCTCCCAAAATTGAAACTAAGTTGGTTCCAGAACGAAAAAAGGCGTCCTCACCGCGCAGCGCGCTGCAGGTTGCAGCCTCTAACGGGTGGGGACGCCTTTGTCCGAATACGTGGCGCTTCGCACCCGCCATTGGGTGCTCGCTGCCATGGGACCATCGGTGGTCTTGGTTTAGTTATGCAAGCACCGTGCCAGGGGTGATGGGCATTCAATTGCTATGTTGTTG
Organism: Rhodoferax sp. WC2427; assembly: GCF_040822085.1. Lineage (NCBI taxonomy): Bacteria > Pseudomonadati > Pseudomonadota > Betaproteobacteria > Burkholderiales > Comamonadaceae > Rhodoferax > Rhodoferax sp. WC2427. Next base: position 1,897,629 of record NZ_CP162006.1, read on the forward strand.
ATAGCTTCTCACGCTGATGGAATAAGCGCTGGCGGCCTATTTGGCTTGTAAGCAGAGGTTTCGCACTGTTCTTGTGCGGTGCACCATTTCAGCGGCTGGGCTTGGGCGCGGCCGGTGCGCGGATGAAGCCACCGTCTTGCGCCAGCAGCTGGCAAAAGGCGGCGTTGTCCATCGGCTTGGCCAGCAGGTAGCCCTGGAATTCGTCACAGCCCTGGCTGCGCAGCAGGTCGAACTGGGCCTGGTTTTCCACGCCCTCGGCGACCACGGTTTTGCGCAGGTTCTGGCACAGGCCGACCATGGCGCGGGCGATCATGGCCACGTCGTCGTCGGACTCGATGTCGGTGACCAGGGAGCGGTCGATCTTCACCGTGTCCAGCGGCAGGTGCCGCAGGTACGACAGGCTGGAATAGCCGGTGCCAAAGTCGTCCATCGCCACCCGAAAGCCCTGCGCCTTGAAGGCATTGAGCACGCTGATGGCGCGCGCGCTGTCGTCCAGGAACACGCCTTCGGTGATCTCCAGCTCGACCCGCTCGGGCGGCAGTCCGCTGTCGCGCACCAGGGCGGCCACGCGCAGCACCAGGTCGTCGGCCAGAAACAGCCGGGCCGACAGGTTGACGGCAATCACCAGGTGCGCGCCTTGTGGTCCGTGCCACAGTGCGGCATCGGCAAAGGCCTGGCGCAGGATGCGCTCGGTCAGCTCGCCAATCAGGCCGGTGTCTTCGGCAATCGGGATGAAGCGGTCAGGCCCCACGGTGCCGATTTGCACGCTGTGCCAGCGGGCCAGGGCCTCCACGCCGACGATGCGCCGGTGCTGGTCGACCTTGGGTTGGTAGGCCACGGTGAATTCGCTGTGCTCCAGCCCGGCGCGCATGGCCGTGGCCAGTGCCAGCCGCTCGTCGGCCACCTTGTTCAGCTCGGGGGTGAAGAACTGGAAGTTGTTGCGGCCCCGCTCCTTGGCGGCGTACATGGCCACATCCGCGTGCTTGAGCAGGCTCTGCGCGTCCTCGCCGTCTTGCGGGTACAGCGCCACGCCCATGCTGGCACCCACCTGGAACTCGCGCCCCAGCAGAATGACCGGCTGGTTGATCTCTTTGAGCACGCGCTGCAGGTGCGAGATAACACTGTGGGCGCGAAAGTGCTCGTTGAGCAGCAGCACAAACTCGTCGCCGCTGTGGCGCGACACGGTGTCGGTGGCGCGCACGCAGTTGCGCATGCGCTGGGCAATTTCGACCAGCAGCTGGTCGCCCGCGTCGTGGCCCAGGCTGTCGTTGATCAGCTTGAAGTGGTCCAGGTCGATGAACACCACGGCCAGAAAGTGGCCCATGCGCTCGGCGTGGGCAATGGCCGGGCCGATGCGGTCGCGCAGCAGGTTGCGGTTGGCCAGGCCGGTCAGGCTGTCGTAGTTGGCCTGGCGCTCCAGCTGTTCGCGCTGGCTGCGGCGCTCGGTGATGTCTTGCACCGTGCCTTCAAAGCAGATGAAGCCGCCCTGGGCATCGCGCACGCTGTGGGCGTTTTCCGAGATCCAGATGGTGCTGCCGTCGCGCCGGTAGACCTCGGACTCGAAGTTGCGCACCTCGCCGTGCGCCGCCATCAGCTTCTGGAAGCGCTCGCGCCGCTGCGGCTGCACGTACAGGCGGCGGTCGATGTCGGACAGGTCGGTGATCAATTCCTCGGCGGTAGGGTAGCCATAGAGCCGGGCCAGCGCCGGGTTGGCCGACAGGTAGCGGCCTTCTTGCGAGGTCTGGAAGATGCCGTCGCGCGCATGCTCAAAGATTTGCCGGTACCGGGCTTCGGCATGGGCCAGTGCCTCCAGGGTCACAAAGCCCTCGGTCACGTCTTCGATAAAGCCCTCCAGCACCTGCTGCTCGCCCTCGTCGATCACCATCACACCTTGCTCCTTGACGCGGCGGATGGCACCGCTGCGGGTCTGGATGGCGTAGTGCACGGTGAAGCGCTGCTCGGCGGCGGCGGCGGCCAGTATTTCGCCCCGCACCCGGATGCGGTCGTTCGGGTGGGTGACGCGCTCCCACGACACGGTCTGGTTGTCGATCAGCTCCAGCGCGTGGTAGCCGGTGAGCTTGTAGCAGCCCTGGCTGACGAAGCGCATGGTCCAGTGCACGTCGGGCAGGCAGCGGTAGGCCATGCCTTCCAGGTTGTTGACCAGGGTGTCGAGCACCTTGTGCAGGTTCATCGACCGCGCCAGCAGCGGGCTGGAATGGTGGGAGCGGGCAGCGGGAGTGAGAGCGGTTTCCACGGAGGAGGGCGGCAAGGGCAGTGTGGGACAGGAGGGGGAGGGCAAGAATGGGCATCTCCACCTTGGGTGCTGCATTCTTGCTATGGAATAAATAGCTGCTTGTGCAATCAGACAGGGCACAAGCCTGCTATTTTATTTTAAAACCGCATTGGGAACAAAATTGTGCACCGTTTGTGTGCGCCATCAAGATGGAGGGCACATTCAGCCCAGCAGGTCGGCCACGTCGAGGATGCGCTGGGCCACATCCACCAGTTTCAGGCTCTTGTCCATGGCGGCTTTGCGCAGGCGCTCGTAGGCCTCTTGCTCGGTCAGGCCCTGGCGCTGCATCAGCAGGCCCTTGGCGCGGTCGATCACCTTGCGGTTGAGCAGCTCGGTCTTGTGGCCGTCCAGCTCCTGGCGGGTGTCGGCCAGCTCCTGGCGCAGCGCCTGCTCGTGCTCGAAGCGGGCCATGGCCACGTCCAGAATGGGGCGGATGCGCGCGGCCGACAGCCCGGCCACGATGTAGGCCGAGACGCCCGCGGCCACCGCGTCCTTCACGTGCGTGGTGTCGTCGTCGTTGGTAAACATGACGATGGGGCGGCGTGCGGTGCGGGTGGCCATCACCACGTGCTCCAGCGCGTCACGGGCTTCGCTTTCGGCATCCACGATCACCATGTCGGGCTGCAACTGCGCCAGCCGCTCGGTCAGGTAGACGTCGGCGGGCAGGCTGGCGATCAGGTTGTAGCCGTTTTCCAGCAGGCCGATACGCAGCGCGCGCGAGCGTTCGGCCTGCAGCAGGCCGGTGGCGTCCTGGGGGTCCAACACGTCCAGGTCAGGGGCAATCACTACGATGCGCAGGGCTTCATTCATTGCCAAAAACTTGCAAGATTCGCGCCAACACGGTGCGGGCCTACACTCGTGGATTGACTGATTAGGAAATGCTTGTGTTGGTATTAGGTATTGAATCATCGTGTGACGAAACCGGGATTGCGCTGGTGCGTGCCGAGGGCGAAGGAGAAGGTGCGGCTCTGCCCGTGCTGCTGGCGCATGCGCTGCACAGCCAGATCGAGATGCACCAGGCCTATGGCGGCGTGGTGCCTGAGCTGGCCAGCCGCGACCACATCCGCCGCGTGCTGCCGCTCACGCGCCAGGTGCTGGACGAGGCCGCTCACACTTTGCAAGACGTGGACGTGGTGGCCTACACCCGGGGCCCCGGTTTGGCCGGTGCGCTACTGGTGGGTGCGGGCGTGGCCTGCGCGTTGGGGGCGGCTCTGGGCAAGCCGGTGCTGGGCGTGCACCACCTGGAGGGGCATTTGCTGTCGCCGTTCCTGAGTGTGGACCCGCCGGAGTTTCCGTTCGTGGCGCTGCTGGTGTCGGGTGGCCACACCCAGCTGATGCGGGTGGACGGCGTGGGCCGTTACGAAATGCTGGGCGAAACCATAGACGACGCAGCGGGCGAGGCCTTCGACAAGTCCGCCAAGCTCATGGGCCTGGGCTATCCCGGCGGCCCGGCCCTGTCGCGCCTGGCCGAACAAGGCGACCCGGCGGCTTTCAAGCTGCCACGGCCCTTGCTGCACAGCGGGAATCTGGATTTTTCGTTTGCCGGTTTGAAAACGGCGGTGATGACGCAGGCCCGGAAACTGGGCGACGACCTGGAAGCGCGCAAAGCCGACCTGGCGGCCAGCACGCAGGCGGCGATCGTCGAAGTGCTGTTGAAGAAGTCTATGACCGCCCTGCAACGCACCGGCCTGCGCAGGCTGGTGGTGGCGGGCGGCGTGGGGGCCAACAAATCCTTGCGCAGCCAGCTCAATGCCGTCTGCGCCAAGGCCGGTATCCGGGTGCACTACCCCGAGCTGCACCTGTGCACCGACAACGGCGCGATGATCGCCATGGCCGGTGCCATGCGGCTGCAGTCGGGACTGCAGGCACCCACGCGGACTTACGCTTTTGACGTGAAGCCGCGTTGGCCTTTGGATTCCCTTTAGTTAGTTGATAGTCAGATTCGACACGTTGCTGACCGGCGCTTTCTTGGCCAGCTTCAAGGTCAGCACACCGTTTTCCAGCCGGGCATCGCTGGCCGACACGTCGATGTCTTGCGGTAACTCGTAGGCGGCCTTGTAGGTGCGCGGTGCGTCGGGCTGGCTTTCGATGCGCACCACGCTGCCTTCGATGCCGATGGACAGCTGCTCCTTGGCAATACCGGGCACGTCAAACTGCAGGCTGTAGGCATGCTCGTCCTGGGTGATGCGGTAGTTTTTTTGCTGGGCTTCGTCGAGCGAGCGGTGCAGTGCACGCAGGTTGTTGTGGCGGACAAAAGCGGGATGGGTAGCTGCGATAAACATGGTGACTCCGTTTACATTACGCGGCGCTCACATTGATTGCCGCTTGGGTTACATCTGCGTGCGCCGCCCCCTATTTCAAGGAAGTTTTTAGATGTTTAAGTTTCGACGTGGGCTCTTGAAATCATGCGCTGTGGCGCTATGTGGCCTGGTTTTTCTCTCGGCCCAGGCAGCCCCCGCGCCCATCAAGCTGGCCCTGGTCGAGGGCCTGAGCGGCCCGTTTGGCAATACCGGCGAGGCGGTTTTCCGCAACCTGATTTGGGCCGTGGAGCGCGTCAATGCACGCGGCGGCGTGCCGCTGCCCGACGGCAAACACCAGCTGGCGCTGGAGCGCTATGACAGCAAGGGCCAGAACGAAGAGGCCCTGTCGGCCCTGCGCGCAGCCATTGACGACGGCGCGCAGTACATCCTGCAAGGCAACTCCTCGGCCACCGCCGCGGTGCTGATTGATGCCATCACCAAGCACAACGACCGCGAGCCCGCCAAGCGTGTGCTGCTGCTGAACTACGCGGCGGTCGACCCCACACTCACCAACGAGAAATGCAGCTTCTGGCACTTCCGTTTCGACGCGCATGCCGGCATGCGCATGGCCGCGCTGATGGCGGTGTTCAAGGACGATGCGGCGGTCAAGAGCGTCTACATCCTCGGCCAGGACTACAGCTTCGGCCAGGCCGTGGCCCGTGAGGCCAAGCGCCAGCTGGCCCTGCAGCGCCCCGACGTGCGCGTGGTGGGCGACGAGCTGCACCCGCTGGGCCGGGTCAAGGACTTCATTCCCTACGCCACCAAGATCAAGGCCAGCGGCGCGCAGGCCGTCATCACCGGCAACTTCGGCAACGACCTGACCTTGCTGGTCAAGGCCGCCCGCGAAGTGGGTTTCGAGGGCAAGTTCTATACCTTCTACGGCAATGCGCTGGGGGCTCCGGCGGCACTGGGCGACGCGGGTGTGGGCAAGGTCATTGCCGTGGCCGACTGGCTGCCGAACACGCCCACGGCGCAGAGCCAGGCTTTTGTGCAGGCCTTTCGCCAGCGCTTTCCGAAGCCCGCCGACGACTACCTGCACATGCGCATGCAGCTCATGGTGGAAGCGCTGGCGCAGGCCATTGAAAAAGCCGGTACTATGGATTTGATAGCTGTTGCCGCCAGTCTGGAGGGCGCAAACGTCAGTTTGTATGGCCAAACCGGCAGCATGCGCGCGGCCGACCACCAGTTCCAGCAGCCCCTGGCCGTGGGCAGCATGGACCGCCAGGGCACGCCGGGTGTGAAGTTCGACGTGGAAGGCTCGGGCTACGGCTTTCGGGTCATCAAGCAAACCAGCGCCGCGCAGGCCGAGATGCCCACCACCTGCAAGATGCAACGGCCCGGCTAACGGGTGTAGCCCGCACAGGCCCCGGCGTTGGGCCGGCCCCTGCATTCGCGCAGCAGACGGCGGTCACGCTCGCCGGTGCTTTCCGACGAGTCTTTGAGCAGACGCACCTGGGAGCCGCCTCGGGTCTTTTTGGTTTTGGCCTGGCTGGGGCCGCTGTAGGCCAGAACCAGCGCGATGAGGCAGCAGGGCAGGGTGTGAAAGGACATGGTGTGCAGCTCCAGAATGGGCGAGGGCAGACCCGCATAATCATGCCTCTACAGTCCCCATTCGTCTATGCGCCAAGCCATCCTTAACCTCGAAGAATCCAAAATCCGTGAAGTCGCCAACGCCGGCATGGGGCGCAGCGATGTGCTGGCCTTCTGGTTCGGCGAAAGCGACGAAGTCACCCCCGACTTCATCCGCCAGGCCGCCATTGATTCGCTGCAACAGGGCGAAACCTTTTACTCCCACAACCTGGGCCTGCCCGAGTTGCGCCTGGCGGTGGCCCACTACATGGGCGGCTTGCACGGCCCCATCGCCGCCGACCGCATTGCCATCACCTCCGGCGGTGTCAATGCGCTGATGCTGGCCATCCAGATGCTGGTGGACGCGGGCGACGAAGTGGTGGCGGTCACCCCGGTGTGGCCCAACCTCACCGCCCAGCCCGCCATCTTGGGCGCACGGCTGCGCTGTGTGGCGCTACAACCGCAGGCCGACGGGGCCTGGGCGCTGGACATGGCCCAGTTGCTGGCCGCCGTCACGCCCGCCACCAAACTGCTGGTGCTCAACGCCCCCAACAACCCTACCGGCTGGACGCTGACCCGCGCCGAGCAGCAAACCATCCTCGACCACTGCCGCCGCACCGGCACCTGGATCCTGGCCGATGAGGTCTACGAGCGCCTGTACTACGCGCCCAGTGCCAACAGTTGCGCGCCCAGCTTCCTGGATGTGGCGGCGCCTGAAGACCGGCTGGTGGTGGTGCACAGCTTTTCCAAGAGCTTTTTGATGACCGGCTGGCGGCTGGGTTGGCTGGTGATGCCCGCCAGCGCCACGCCGCACATGGGCAAGCTGATCGAATTCAACACCTCGTGCGCTAGCGTGTTCGTGCAACGCGCCGGTATCGCCGCCTTGCAGGGCACCGACCAGATCACGCCGCGCGTGGTGGCGCACCTGAAAACCTGCCGCGACACCCTGGTGCCGCTGCTGCAAGCCGTGCCCGGTGTGCGCGTGGCCCCCGCGCAGGGCGGCATGTACGCATTCTTTCAGCTGGCAGGCCACCCGGACTCCCTGGTTACCGCCAAGCGCCTGGTGGCCGAAGCGGGCCTGGGCCTGGCCCCCGGTAACGCCTTTGCCCCCGAGGCCCAGGGCTGGCTGCGCTGGTGCTTTGCCTCCAAAGATTTGCACCGATTGGAGCAGGGCGTGGAAAGGCTCAAAAAGTGGGCTATAATTTGAGGCTTGCTGCAGTGCACTTAAACTGCATAGCGGCAAGCGACAAGAACCCTGGTTCAAGTCAAAATTAGCCGAAAGTCATGTTATGATTCAAGGCTGAAAATGCGGGAGTAGCTCAGTTGGTAGAGCGCAACCTTGCCAAGGTTGAGGTCGAGAGTTCGAGACTCTTCTCCCGCTCCAAATTGGTAAAAAGGGAAGCTTCAGGCTTCCCTTTTTTATGATGAGTGCAGTGAGTGCGGCGCGATAACAAAGCGGTTATGTACCGGATTGCAAATCCGGCTAGCCCGGTTCGACTCCGGGTCGCGCCTCCAGAATTCGAAATTCGGCGAAATCCGGATTTCGCACCAAAAGCCATGCTAGAATGCAAGGCTTGAAACGCGGGAGTAGCTCAGTTGGTAGAGCGCAACCTTGCCAAGGTTGAGGTCGAGAGTTCGAGACTCTTCTCCCGCTCCAAATTTGGCAAAAAAGGAAGCTTAGGCTTCCTTTTTTTATGCCCGTTTGTTTTTGCGTTTTAAGGCGCTCGGCAGCGGGCCTGCAGAGCTAAAACCCCTTTCCCTGCGGGTTACAATGCTGCTGCTTTTCAGCCATGGCGAGACAAAATTGGAGGTACATCCTCTGGTTCCGGCCCCGAGGTGGATGCAGCAGGCTCGGTGGTGTAATTGGTAGCCACAGCAGACTTAAAATCTGCCGACGCAAGTCGTACCGGTTCGATTCCGGTCCGAGCCACCAGATTTGCATTTTCGCGTGGCGATAATGCTGGATTTGCCCAAAATCCCATGGAACACGACAAACCCCAATCCCTCGAAGAATACGTGCCCGGCGTAGCCAATGGCCACCACTACATGGCCAAGCTGAGCTACTTTGCCGATGGGCCGTGGTCCATCGAGGTGGTCCACGTGGAAGGCCTGCCGCCCCTGGGCGACAGCGGCAAAAGCTGGCCCTCGCGCGAGGAGGCGGTACAGGCGGCCAATGCCATGGTGGCTGCGCTGGCGCACTGAGTCCACGCACGTAAAATCTCCAGGCTTCAAATCCACCACAGACGACGGCGCTGATCCTTTGGCCGATTCCAAAGGTTTTGTGCCCCTGCTCCTCGCGCTGGTTTTCATCCCCTTTAAAAGCGCCTAATATCTCCCTATGCCCCGTTACAACGCCCCCTTTGAAATCCATGTGCACGGCCAAGTGCCTTTGCGCACCGACGTGACGTTCCACCAAGTCCAGGACGCGCTCAAGCCGCTGTGGAAGTACGCCGGGGCCAAGTCCCTGGCCGATGCCGCAGCCAGCGCCTACGAGGAAGAGCCGGGCATCCAGTTTGACGCGCCTGAGCACATGCTGCAAATGTGCTGGACAGTACCGGGCGACGAAGACTTCAAGCAGGCGCTGGACGAGATGTGCATGAGCCTGAACGAGCTGGCCGAGCGCGGTGCGTCCATCGAGATCACCTTCTACGACACCGACTTTGACGAAGAAGACGAAGAAGCCACCGACGATTCGCGCGACGACTTCCTTATGCTGTTCGTCGGCCCCACGCCTGCCGCCATCATGCAGGTGCAGCGCGATCTGCTGGTGCAGGATGTCATCAACATGATGGAGCGCCACTTCGACGCGTCTGAACTCAACGGCATCGTGCGCGAGATCGACCAGTTGTTCACCCAGCGTTTCGATGCCCTGGTGAATTCACTGGAGCTGGGCAAGCCGCCCCGCGGCCCTGGTGGCTCGGGCGGAGCCGGTGGGCACGGCGGTGGTGGCCGCCGCCCGCGCCACCTGCATTGATGCGACGGTTCCGTGGCGTGCTGCGGGACCGGACGGCCCTGTAGTTCCCGGTTTAAGCCGCCCAGCGCACCGCATCGTCGGTGGCAAATCCCAGCCACCGGCGTGCCGCTGCCTGGAGCACGGCAGGTTCACCGGTGGTGACCAGTTGTACCCGGCCTGGGCCTTGGGTGGCCAGTGTGCCCGCGGTTTCCAGCAGATGCCGGGTGCGCCGCGCCACCGGTTCGCCGGTGGACAAGATGCGCACCTGCGGGCCGACCAGCGCCGCCAGGTGCGGCTGCGCAAAGACGTAGTGGGTGCAGCCCAAAACCAGCGTATCGATTTCACCCGGATCTGAGCCAAAAGTGCCCATGGCGCTTATGTATTGGGCGCAGAGTGCTATGACTTTTGAATCGTCCCCGTTTTCCACGCTGCGGCTGATGGCATCGGCCAGGCCGTCGCAGGGCTGCACAATGAAGTCGGCCTGGTCTTGCAAACTGGTGCGCAAAGCGTTGAACTTGGCGCTGGTGACGGTGCCGCGCGTGCCGATCACGCCCACGCGCTTGGTGTGGCTGGCGGCGGCTGCCGGTTTCAGCCCCGGCTCCACCCCCACGATGGGCAGGTCGGGATGCTCGGCCCTGAGCTGTGCCACCGCCGCCATGGTGGCGGTGTTGCAGGCGATCACCAGTGCCTTGATGCCGTGGGTTTGGCGCAGGTAGGCGGTGATGGCGCGGGAGCGCTCGATGACGTGCCCATCGTCGCGCTCGCCGTAAGGCGCATGGGCGCTGTCATCCAGGTAGACGAAATGCTCCAGCGGCAGGGCGGCCTGCAGCGCCTGCAAGACGCTGAGACCCCCTATGCCGCTGTCAAAAACCCCGATGGCATTGGTGCCCCCACGCTGGTCACTGCGTGTACTGCGCTGCCCCCCGAGGGGGTGCTCGCTTGCTTGGGGCGGTCCGGCGCGTCGCTCGGTGTCCTTCAAGCCGCCACAACTCCGATATTTTTGAATTCGCCCGTGGCAATGCGTTTCTGCCATTCCGCCGGGCCGGTGATGTGGGCGCTGGTGCCGCCCGCGTCCACGGCCACCGTCACGGGCATGTCCACCACGTCGAATTCGTAGATGGCTTCCATGCCGAGGTCGGCAAAACCCACCACCTTGGCGGTTTTGATGGCCTTGCTGACCAGGTAGGCGGCACCGCCCACGGCCATCAGGTAGGCGCTCTTGTGCTTTTTGATGGCTTCGATGGCGACAGGCCCGCGCTCGGACTTGCCGATCATCGAGATCAGGCCCGTCTCGGCCAGCATCATTTCGGTGAAGCCGTCCATGCGGGTGGCGGTGGTGGGGCCAGCGGGGCCTACGGCTTCGTCACGCACCGGGTCGACCGGGCCGACGTAGTAGATGACGCGGTTGGTGAAGTCCACCGGCAGCTTCTCGCCCTTGGCCAGCATCTCCTGGATGCGCTTGTGGGCGGCGTCGCGGCCGGTGAGCATTTTGCCGTTGAGCAGCAGGGTGTCGCCGGGTTTCCAGCTGGCGACTTCGGCCTTGGTCAGGGTGTTGAGGTCGACCTTTTTGCTCTTGTTGTAGTCGGGCGTCCAGTTGACGTTGGGCCACAGGTCCAGGCTCGGTGGGTCCAGGTAGACCGGGCCGCTGCCGTCCATCACAAAGTGGGCGTGGCGGGTGGCGGCGCAGTTGGGGATCATGGCCACGGGCTTGCTGGCGGCATGGGTGGGGTACATCTTGATCTTGATGTCCAGCACGGTGGTCAGGCCGCCCAGGCCTTGTGCGCCGATGCCCAGGGCGTTGACTTTCTCGAACAGCTCCAAGCGCAGGGCCTCGGTCTTGGTCAATGCGCCGCCAGCCGACGATTTAGCCTGCAACTCGTACATGTCCAGGTCGTCCATCAGGCTTTGCTTGGCCATCAGCACGGCTTTTTCGGCTGTGCCACCGATGCCGATGCCCAGCATGCCGGGCGGGCACCAGCCTGCACCCATGGTGGGCACGGTCTTGAGCACCCAGTCGACCACCGAGTCGCCGGGGTTGAGCATGACCATCTTGCTCTTGTTTTCGCTGCCGCCGCCCTTGGCGGCCACGGTGATGTCCACGGTGTTGCCGGGCACGATCTCGGTGACGATGACGGCGGGGGTGTTGTCCTTGGTGTTCTTGCGGTCGAACTGGGGGTCGGCCACGATGCTGGCCCGCAAGGTGTTGTCGGGGTGGGCGTAGCCCTGGCGCACGCCTTCGTTGATGGCGTCGTCCAGGCTGCCGGTAAAGCCTTCCCAGCGCACGTCCATGCCCACTTTCAGGAACACGTTGACGATGCCGGTGTCCTGGCAGATGGGGCGCTGGCCGGTGGCGCTCATCTTGCTGTTGGTCAAAATTTGCGCAATCGCGTCCTTGGCTGCCGCACTCTGCTCGCGGTCATAGGCGCGGGCCAGGTGGGCGATGTAGTCGGTGGGGTGGTAGTAGCTGATGTACTGCAGGGCGGCGGCGATGGATTCGATCAGATCGGCTTGGCGGATTGACGTGGGTTTGGCGGTCATGGGTGGCCTGGCTAATGTTGAAAAGGACGGGTGAGGGGGCAAACCCCGTAATTATCACCGCTGGGTCGGTGCCGCCTGTGGCGATGTGCTTGACGTGGGCAGGTACGCCATATAACGTTATGTTTCAATTTGCTCCATTGCAGCATGCCAATAATGAGCCACATCGGCGTTGCGCCCCTAGGTACTTTGGGCGGTTAGGGGGCGTTGCGCAATGGCTGTCAGTACCACGGAGAAATGCAATGTCTCTTCAAAGCGACCAGATCCCGCCCGAATTCCTCCAGAAGTGGCAAGACACCATCAATGTCATGGCCCGCATTTTTGACGTGCCTGCGGGTCTGATGATGCGGGTGCTGCCCGAGCAGATCGAGGTGCTGCTGTCCAGCACCTCGGACGGCAACCCCTACGAACACGCCGAAAAAGCCGCGCTCGACACCGGCCTGTACTGCGAAACCGTGATGGCCACGCGCGACCTGCTGCACGTGCCCAATGCGCTGGACGACCCACAGTGGGAGCACAACCCCGATGTCGCGCTGAACATGATCTCCTACCTCGGGGTGCCGCTGGAGTGGCGCCCTGACGAGATGTTTGGCACCATCTGCGTGCTCGACAGCAAAACCCGCCACTACCCCGAGAAGTACATGGAGCTCATGTGGGAGCTCAAAAAGAGCATCGAGGCCGATTTTTCGGTGATCCGGCACAACCAAGACCTGGTGCAGGCCAACCTGCTGCTGGCCCAGGAGGTCAAAGAGCGGCAGGCCACCGAACTGCGGCTGCAGGCGGCCCAGCATGACCTGGCGCAGGCTGAGAAGATGGCGGCGCTGGGCGGGCTGGTGGCGGGCATCGCCCACGAGATCAACACCCCGGTGGGCCTGGGGCTGACCGGCTCCTCGCACTTCAAACACATGGTCGAGCAGCTGGAGACCAAGTTCCGCGCCGGGCAGCTGGAGGAGCCGGATTTTGAGCAGTTTCTGGCCGATTCCAAGCAGCTGTCGCACTCGATCTTCATCAGCCTGGAGAAGGCCGCGGCCCTGGTCAAGAGCTTCAAGCTGGTGGCGGTGGACCAGACGCACGACGAAATGCGCAACTTCCAGCCGCTGGCCTATATCCAGGACTTGCTGCTGACCCACAAGCAGGCGCTGCGCCAGGCGGGGGTGGCCACGGCGGTGGACTGCCAGGCCGACCTGGTGGTGACCAGCTACCCCGGTGCCTGGTCGCAGGTGCTGTCCAACCTGATCAGCAATTCGCTGGTGCATGGTTTCACCCCGGGGCAAACCGATGCCCGGATCCACATCGCCCTGGCCGAAACGCCCGGCGAATGGGTGCTGGACTACCGCGACAACGGCCGCGGCATGTCCGACGAGGTGGCCCGCAAGGTGTTCGACCCGTTCTTCACTACCAACCGCCAGGGCGGTGGCAGCGGTCTGGGCATGCACGTGGTCTACAACCTGGTATCGCAAAAGCTGGGTGGGCAGATCCACTTGCAGACGGCCCTGGGGCAGGGAGCCGCCTTTACCTGCCACCTGCCCAAACAACCGGCCAGCGCATGAGCCCGTAGCGGCATGGTGCAGACAAGGGCGCATGTTTAAGAAATCTGCTGGCGGCAGTCCGCCCGCCCAGGCCCGTGGCGCACCCTGGCGCGTCCTGCTGGTAGACGACGAGCCCGAGGTGCACGTCATCACCCGCCTAACCCTGCGCGACTGCGAGTACCTGGGCCGGGCGGTGGAATTCACCAGCGCCAGCAGCGCGTTCGAGGCGCGAGAACAGTTGGCCCTGCACAGCGACTGGGCGCTGGTCTTCATCGATGTGGTGATGGAAACCGACACCGCCGGGCTGGACCTGGTCAACCACATCCGCCACACCCTGGGCAACACCGCCGTGCGGCTGATCCTGCGCACCGGCCAGCCTGGCCAGGCCCCCGAGCGGCGGGTGATCCGCGACTTCGACATCAACGACTACATCAACAAAACCAACGTCACCGCAGACAAGCTCTACACCGCCACCATGGCCTCGTTGCGGGCCTACCACCACATCCAGCAACTGCACCTGGCCGACCAGCGCTACAGCGCGCTCAACCAGCTATTGGAGCAGCGCGTCGAGGAGCGCACCTCCGAGCTGGCCCAGGCCAAAGACCTGGCCGAGGAAGCCACCCGGGCCAAAAGCGACTTTCTGGCCAATATG